>JBCBNT010000005.1:0-70867 GCA_039821685.1 Planctomycetota bacterium
AGGTCGTGCTTCTCGACGTGCTCGTCGCCCCACTTCATGAACGCGCGGATGGCGGTGGGCGCGGTGTAGAACTGCGTCACCTTGTGGCGTTCGACCATGTCCCAGAAGCGGCTGGCGTCGGGGTAGTTGGGCGCGCCCTCGTACATGAGCGTGGGTACGCGATTGGCCATGATGCCGTAGATGATGTAGGAGTGGCCGGTAATCCAGCCGACGTCGGCGGTGCACCAGTAGAGCTGGCCGGGCTGGCCCGCATCGCGCTTGGGTGTGTCGAGATCGGGGATGAGGTTGAAGACGTACTTGCTTGTGAGGTACGTGTAGACCATGTATCCGCCGGTGGTGTGCTGGATGCCCTTGGGCTTGCCGGTGCTGCCGCTGGTATAGAGCAGGAAGCTCATGTGCTCGCTTTCGACGGGCTCGCAGGGGCAGTCGGCGTTGGCGGTCGCCATGTCCTGGTGCCACCAGCTTTCGTGCGATGCCATGGCAACATCGTTGCCGCAACGCTTGACGACCACGCACGCGTCGAGCGTGTGGCCCTGCTCGCCGAGGCTCTTGACGGCTTCGTCGACGTTCGCCTTGAGCGGCACAACCGAGCCGCGACGCCAGGCGCCGTCGCACGTGACGATGACCTTGCTCGAAGCGTCGATCACGCGGTCGGCGATGGCGCTCGCGCTGAACCCGCCGAAGATCACGCTGTGTACCGCGCCGATGCGCACGCAGGCGAGCACGGCGATCGCGAGCTCGGGCACCATGCCCATGTAGATGGTCACCACGTCGCCCTTCTTGACGCCCTTTGATTTGAGCGCGTTGGCGAACGTCGCGGTCTGTTCCTGGATCTCGGCGTAGGTGAGGTTGCGGATCTCGGGGCCGGTGTCGCCGACCGGCTCGCCTTCCCAGACGATGCCGATTTGCTTGCCGTGGCCTGCGTCGACGTGGCGGTCGACGCAGTTGTAGCAGAGGTTGGTGGTGCCGCCGGTGAACCACGTGGCATCGGGCGCTTCGAAGTCGACCACCGAGTCGAACGGCTTGAACCAGTGCAGCTCGTTCGCAACGTCGCCCCAGAAGCCGGCGGGATCGTCGATGGATCGGCGATACATGGTCTCGTATTCGGCGATGGAGCTGAGAAGCCAGCGCGGGGCGCCGCACTCGCTCGCGGCGGCGGGCTGGAAGAAGGGCTCGGGTGGAGGTGGTGTCATCGCAGGACTCCTCGCCGACTGGAGGGCTTGGACCGCGACACTCTAGGTTGAGGCGGTTCCCGCCGACTCGGTCCGAGCGGATCAGTGCTCGGCGGTGACGCGCAGCACCTCGGCGACGGTGGTGACGCCCTCGGCGACCTTGCTCATGCCGTCCTGGCGGAGGCTGTGCATACCGCGCTCGAGGCACATCCGGCGGAACTCGGAGACGTTCGGGTTCCGCGCGATCACGTCGCGCAGCTGGTCATCGACAGCCAGCAGCTCGTAGATGCCGACCCGGCCCGAGTAGCCGCCCTGGCGGCACTTCTCGCAGCCGACGGGCTGATACACCTGCTGGCCGATGATGCCCGAGAGCTCGAGAAACTCGATCTGTTCCGGCGGCGGGTCGCGCAGCTCTTTGCAGTGCGGGCAGAGCCGGCGGACGAGGCGCTGGGCGAGCACGGCGTTGACGGCTGCGCCAACGAGGAACGGCTCGAGGCCGATGTTGACCAGTCGCGTGACCGAGCTGGGCGCATCGTTGGTGTGAAGCGTCGACAGCACGAGGTGGCCGGTCAGCGAGGCCTGCACCGCGATCGATGCGGTCTCCATGTCGCGGATCTCGCCGAGCATGATGACGTCGGGGTCCTGACGCAGGAGGGCCTTGAGGACCTTCGAGAAGGTCATGCCGATCTTCTCGTGCGTCTGCGTCTGCGTGATGCCGTCGAGGTGGTACTCGATCGGGTCCTCGGCGGTCGAGATGTTGAGCCGGTTCTTGTCGAGCTGGCGGAGGCTCGAGTAGAGCGTGGTTGTTTTACCCGAGCCGGTGGGTCCCGTGACGAGCACGATGCCGTGGGGCTGCTTGACCTGGTGCTTCCAGATCTCGAGGGTGTTGTCGTCGAAGCCGAGGTCTTCGAGCTGCACGTTGATCGACTTGGTATCCAAGATACGCATGACGACCTTCTCGCCGTAGCCGCAGGGCAGGGTCGAGACACGCAGATCGAGCTTGCGTCCCTGGACGGTCGCGCGGATGCGGCCGTCCTGCGGCACGCGGCGCTCGGAGATGTCCAGGTTGGCCATGATCTTGATGCGGCTCGTGATCGCGGCGGACATGTTGGCCGGCGGGTTCATTGATTCGTAGAGCACGCCGTCGATGCGTAGGCGGACGGTGATCTTCTTCTCGGCGGGCTCGATGTGGATATCCGACGCGCCCTCTTTCACGGCGGTCTGGATGATGTAGTTCACGTAGCGGATGACCGGGCTCTCGCCGGCCTTCTGCTCCAGGTCGACGGTCTGGTCCTCGCGCTTCTCGACGGTGACGTCGTTCTCGTCCACCTCTTCGAGGATCGCGTTGAGATCGACCTGTTCCTGCTCGGTCTGCTTGTCTGCGCCGAATCCGGCGAGCTCGAGGGCGTTCTTGATATCGTCGCGCGTGGTGAGCACGACCTTGGGTGTGCCGCAGTTGAGCCTGCGTCGGACCTCGTCGAGCTCGAAGGCGATGTCGGGCCTGGCGCTGGCGATGACGGCGCGTTTACCGTCCATGCGGATGGGCAGCACGCCGTGCTCGGCGCAGAAGGGCATGCCGAGCCGCTGGAGCATCGCGCCGTCGAAGGCGCCGTCGAAGCCCTCGCCGAGATCGATGCGCTCGAAGGGGAGCCCGTGGTGACGGGCAAGGGCGGACTGGATCGCGACCTCGTCCGCACCCTGCTCGACGAGCACGATCGCGACGTCTTTGCCCGGAGTCGAGGCGGCGACCTTTTCCGCAGCCGAGATCTGCTCGCGGCTGATGCCGGCGTCTGCGAGATGATCGCCCAGCGTGCGGGCGATGGTGCCAAGGGTCTTGCTGTCGGGCGTGAAGAGCGCGCTCATGCCCGCGCTGCCGGCGCCGCCCGGGTTGATGCTGATCATGCCGTCGGTCGGGTGCGTCGTCGAGGCGGCTCCTTCAGCAGGTGAGGAGGCGCCAGGACTGTCAAGGTCGCCGGGGCCTTCGTGATCGTCGCTGTTGTTCGTGGCTGACGATTCGCCCCGGCGCTGCAGACCGGCGTTCCCGACGAACCAGTCGCCGTCGTCCGAGTCGGTCGGCGTTGCGGCCGGTGCGGCTGGCTCAGTCGAAGCGGACGGCGCGGCTTCGGGCTCGATGCTGGCCATCGCGCCCCGATCGGCATGGAATCCAGGCGTCGGCTCCTCGCTGCTTGAGCGCGGGGCGGCGCCTTCGGATGAATCGTCGTCGGGCAAATCGGGATCGATCGCCATCATGCCAGGCGCGGAGGCAACGGGCGGCTCAGGCTCGTCATCAACGGGAGGCTCGATATCTGCAAACGGCTCGTCCGAGGGAGCGTCGGACGTGAACAGGTCGTCATCATCCTCCTGCATGTCCGCGTCGGGTTTGAAAGATGCGGGTTCGAAAGATGACGGTTCGACAGCAGCAGGATCGGTCGTGCCGCTCGCATCGGGGCCGGTGTACGTTTCGGGTGTCAGGATGTCGTCGCCTGGTGCGTCGGCCTCGATCACGGGATCGGTCACGGGATCGGCGGTCATGCCCGGCGATTCGGTCGCGGTATCCTCGGTGCGATCGGGCGCACCGTCCGCTGGTGCGTGAGGCGGCGAGTCGGGGCCGGCAGCGGACTCGAGCCGCTGGATCCTTGCGAGGATGTCATCGATGTTTCCTGCCGACATGCGCTCTCCGCTCCGGGGTTACCGGCTGGTCATTTCCAGCACGTAGGTGGTCTGATCGGCCTTGATCTCAACCGTGCGATCGGGGTTGATCGCCATGACTCGGAACTCGCCCGCGATGGTGTCGCCGATGCGGTAGGTCTTGCCGTTGATGCGAGCGAGCGAGATGCGTCCAGAGATCACGGTGTTGAGCTCGAGCGTCGCGGCGAGGCGGTCGAGCTCTTCGAGGCGGATCTCCTCGGGCGTGGGCCCGGTGGGCGCGACGGGCTCCGGCGCGGCGCCGGCCTCGGCGATCGTTTCACCAGAAGACGTGATCGACTGCAGGAAGAACGGGTTCTTCTCGATCTGCTCGCTGGGGACCTGCGCGACGATGTTCGAGTTGGCGAGCGCGTCGAGCACCTCGGTCTGCCGCTGCTCGGTGTTGACGTTGACCGCCGCGTCGAGCGGGTAGTCGATGGTGGGCTCGTCGGCGTTCAGCAGATCGGCTCCGACGCCCTGCATGCGCAGGAAGACGAGCACACCGATGCCGGCGGCGACCACGCCGCCCACGAGCAGGTACTGCTTGGTCGCCGAGCGGTGCGCCGGCGTTGCCGAGGCGGCGGCGTCGCCGGCCCCGGCCTGGATCTTGGCGAGCGCCGGCGTAAACACGCCGCCCTCGGGCGCGAGCGGGTCGGCGTTGGTGCCGAGCGACTCGTCGAAGTCGTGGGTGGTCATGACTGCTCGTCCTCGCTCTCGAAGTAGATGTTCAGTGTGAACTCGGCCTTGAGGTGGCCGTCGACGTCGTTGGACCGCTCGATCGCCATCGCGGGCATGCGGGTGATGCGCGGCATCTGCTCGAGCGCCAGCAAGAACTCGTAGAAGCCCTTGAACTCGCCGGTGAGTGTCATCTCGATGGGCTGCTCCATGTAGAGCGTGCCGCGGACCGGGGGGCGGGCGACCATGCCGGGCTGGCCCAGCCCGCTCTCGACCGCGAGCGCCGAGACCTGCCGCACGACGTCGTCGATCTCGCGGTCGGTGGGCAGCCTCGCCTCGATGGCGTTGATGCCCGCCTTGATCTCTGCGGTCGCCTCTTCGAGCGAGTCGCTCCGGCTCGTCACGGTCTGTAGCTTCTCGAGCATCTCTTTCTTGTGCTCGATCTCCTGCTCGGCTTGTTCGATTTTCTCGTTGTTGGGCCGGAACACCAGCCACCAGCTCGAGAGCGGCAGGGCCATCAGCACCGCCAGCAGCACGAGCTCTCGTACGCCGAATCGCATGGATCAGCCCTCCCCTTCGTTGCCGTCTTCGTTGTCGTCGCTTGCTTCGCTCTCGTTGTCTGCGTCGGCATCATCGGACACGTCGGCGGCCGGCTCGATCGGCTCGGCTGAGGCGTCGCCGCCTTCGATTTCGCCTTGCTCCGGCTCAACCGGTTCGACCGGCTCGATCACTTCGCCGCTGTCCGTCGCATCGAGCGGATCCGCTGGTGCAGCGGGCTCCGCGGGTGGTTCGACGGAACCGTCGCTAACCTCTGATTCGGGCTGCGGTGCCGGCGTCACCTCGACCGGCGTGTCCTCGAAGGGCGTCGGCGCCACCGGTTCGACGGGCGTGACTGTCTGCGCGGTCTGGCTGATGTTGCGGATGGTGTCGAACGCGCCGCCGAAGAAGGCCGCCGCACCGGTCGGCTCGACCTCAGGGCGGATCGGCTCGCCCGATTCGTCGAGCTGCGAGGGCGGCAGGATGATCGGGGCCGTGGGCACGAGCCGCTGCGGGTCGAGCACCTCGGGCAGGTCGACGGGCTGATCGGGGTTGACCAGGCCCCGCGCATCGACACCCGGCCTGATCCTGGCGCGGAGCTCAAACTTCCGCAGGTCGGCGCTATCGATCGTGGTTTCCTTGATGTATTGCAGTTCGACGCCGGTGAAGATCGCGCAGTTCTTCAGGCTCTCGATGTAGTCGGCGATGTTGTCGTTATCCCGGCCGACGCCCACGAGCGTCAGCGATTGGCGGTACTCGGGCACGAGCGAGCTGTCCTCATCTTCCGCGTCTTTCGCACCGGCCCTCGACCGCTTGCTGCCTGCGCCGGAGAGCGTTCGCACGCCCGCGGACTTCTTCGACGAGGGCCTGGCCTTCTTGATCTGCTCGCTCTCGAGATCGAGCTCGAGCAGCTTCACTTCCTGAGGCATGCGGCGGACGATCTCCGCGAAGAGCAATGAGCGCGGCACGCGCTCAACGAGCGCCGCGGTGACTTCGGCTTTCTTGATCAGCTCGTCGCGCTGGGTCTCGAGCGCCTTGAGCTCGTCGATCTTGCCCGCTTCCTGGACGTAGAGCGCGTTGACCGACCGCTTCTCGTCCCGGACGGTCATCCACTTCTTGTTCGTCGCGAAGAAGGCCGCGACGACGGCGAGCATCATGACGCCGAAGAGCGAGAGGCTCAGCAGGTTCGCCCGCCGCTCGCCTTTGCTCTTGACATAGTCCTCAGGGAGGAAGCTGCTGTCCTGCTCCCAGTTGGTCAGAGGCTTGGTTGTCTGCTCGTCCATCGGTCGTCCCCTGGCGGCCGGTCGGTGCCGGCCCGGTGGTGGTTACAGGTCAGTCGGGCAGAGCCCGAGGCCCAGCGCGGCGGCCCAGCCGGGCATTGGCAAATTGGTATCGACGCCCCGCGCCGGCTCTTTGCCGGAGCGCGAGATCGCGCGGGTCGGGTCTCCCGCCTGCACCGGCACGCGTGCGACGCCCGCGATCCTCCGGCAGAGCGTGAGCTGCCGCGACTCTCCGCCGGTCAGCACCGCGCGGGTCACGGGCGAAGCTGGGAACAGGCTGTGGTGGTACCGCAGGCACATCGCCACCTCGTCGCCGAGCATCTCGAGCGTCTCGCCCACGTCGGGCACCACGCTCACGCTCCTGCGGTTGTCGGCGTGTTCGCCCTGCATCCTCAGCCCGGCCTCGCCGACTCTGGCGGATCCGCCGCCCCCGAGGCCCGTTACAGACGCCACAGGGGCGCGCTCGACGCCCGAGAACTCGCGGCAGCCGAGCCGGAGCTCGTGCGAACGCGCGACGCTGACCTTCCGATGCCGGGCGATCTCTTCATCCAGCGCCCGCCCGCCGATCTCGATTGTCCGCGCGAGCAGCAGCCTGCCGCCCTGCGCGATGATCGCCTTGGTCGTGCCCTGGCCGATGTCGAGGTACAGGCTCACCTCGTCTGCCGGCGTCAGCCCAAGAGACGTGAAGCCACGGAGCAGCGCCACGGCCTCGGTGCGCATGCCGACCGGCTCGAGCTTGGCCGAGGCCAGCCCGCTCATCAGCCGCCCCACCACGCCCCGGGATGCGGCGATCGTGATGACCTCCGAACGCGTCGGGTCCTGGGCCTGCCCGACCTCGTGATGCCTGACCACGAGCGCATCGGGCGTGCACGAGAGCTGCATCGCCACCGCGAGCGTGGCGGCGGACTCGACCGCCGCGGGGTCGCCCTTGGGCACCTGCACGTGCGTCGTATGGGTCAGGGCGGCGGGGATGAGGCACACGGCGCGTCGGCCCTTGAAGCCCGCGCCGCGGATCAGCCCCGGCAGCTGCGCGAGCTGAAATCCGAGTCGCTCGGATGCGTCGTCGATGAGCTCGTCGGGTGTGTCGATCGCTGCAGCGGCGGCGAGCGCCTGAGGCGTGCCCGGTGCGAGCTGGATGACCTTGAGGGCCGACGCCCCGAAATCGATCGCGATCGGGAAGCCCTTCGGCGCTTTGGGGGCGCTCGCTTTGGCGCCCAGCTGCCGTAATGCTCCGAGCGACGACTTCCGCATCGAGGTCCCTCTGCCCGTCTCGGAACTCAGGGCCCGCACCCCGCGCCCAATCCCGCCGACTCTGCCTGATCGGAAGGATCGGCGGCCCGCGGCACGCGATTGAGGGACGCACAAAGAGAGGGCAGGTTGCGCAGAACCGCCAGGCGTCGCAACCGTCACGACCCGACCGTCGCGCGATTCTCGGACGCCACGTTCTCGGACGCGGTCTCAGGTCAGGGCGTCGGCGATACGGACAGCCAGCGGCCCGAGCGCGGCGAGCGCTTCCTCGAGCTTCCAGGGCCTCGTCTCCGGTCCGCCGACGATATTGCTGATCACGCGGACCTCGGCAAAGGGCACACTGAACCGCTCAGACGCGAGGTGTACGGCTGCGCCCTCCATCGCCTCGACGATCGCACCGGTCCGGTCGCGGGTCGCACGGGCCAACGCCGCGCTGCCCGAGGCGGCCGAGACCGTCGCGATCGCGCCCTCGGCATCGCACAGGCTGCGGAGGTGCCCCCGGAGCTCCGGGCAGGGCGGGGCGCGGTCTGCTCCCCCAGAAAAAGGGGGAAACCCGATGCCGGTGAGACCGACGAGTTGCTGGTATGGCGGCTTCTCCGAGGCCTCGAGCCTGCCCTCGCCCGCGAGGACCGAGCAATCGGAGAGCGCCGTGTCGCCCGGCGACAGCCCGGAGCCCTCGAACGCGCCGCCGATGCCGAGGCTCACGACCGCTCTGGGAGGCCGGGCGGCGAATGCAGCCCCACTCGACACGCCTGCCGACGCGGGCCCGACACCGACGCAGAGCAGCGAGACCGCCTCTCGGAGCTCGACGACCCCGCCCGGACCGCCCGGCAGCGCCCCGCCAAAAGCCGAGGCCACCGCCTCGCACTCACGCGGGGCGGCAATGCACAACATGAGCGGCGGGCGGCTCGTCACGCAGAACCATATGGAATGTGATCCATCGGGCCTCGGAATCCGAACAACCTGCGGCCGACGAGCCGGTACGAGCACGGTCAGTGGACTGTGAACGCCGTCGCCCTATCAGGAACCGATCGATGAAGACCAGATCCGTACAGAATCCTCCGCGAGCGCTGGCGAACCCGACCCGACGAGGCGGGACGCTGGCCAAGGTGCTGGTGCTGATCGCCGTGGCGGGCGGCATCGGCGGCGCGGTGGTCGCCTCGGGCATTCTGAAGCGATCGCTAGGCGGCGACTCGGCGGGCGTGCAGACGGCCGAGATCGCGCGGGTCTCGATCGCGTCGTTCGACATCACGACGACCGCATCGGGCGACCTGCAGGCCGAGGAGCAGATCGAGGTGCGCTCGAAGCTCGAGCGTGACACAACGATCGTGAGCCTCGTGCCGGAGGGCACACGCGTGGAGGCCGGCGACCAGCTGGCCGAGCTGAACGCCGATGCGCTGCAGCGCGAGCTCGACGACGAGGAGATCGGGCTCGAATCGGACCGGGCGGAGCTGATCGCGGCCGAGAACTCTCTGGAGATCCAGAAGTCGGACAACGAGAGCGCCCGCGAGGCGGCGGAGCTCAAGCTCAGGCTGGCCGAGCTCTCGCTCGAGCAATGGATCAACGGCGACCACGCCATCAAGATACAGGAGCTCGAGCTCAGCATCGAAGAAGCCGACCGGGAGCTCGAGCGGCTCCGCGACAAGCACGAGCGGAGCCAGGAGCTGCTGCAGGAGGGCTTCGTCAGCGAGGACCAGGCGAAGCAGGACGAGCTGTCGTACATCAAGGCTCAGGCGCAGGTGAACAAGGTCCGCCTGCAGCGCGAGTCGTATGTGCTGTACGAGCAGAAGCGGGAGCGGGAGCAGAAGGAGTCCGACGTGGAGCAGGCGCGGGCCGAGCTGGGCCGCGTCGAGCGCCAGAACGAGATCCGCATCGCCGACAAGAGCGCGAACCTGGCGAGCCGGCAGCGCCGGGTCGCGAGGCGCGAGAACGAGATCCGCGAGCTGAACGAGCAGATCGAGAACAGCGTCATCCGAGCGCCCTCGGCCGGCCTGGTCGTCTACGGCTCGACCGTGCAGCAGTCTCGCAACAGCTGGAACACCAACGGGCCCATGCAGATCGGCCAGCAGGTCTACCCGAATCAGCTGCTGTTTGCGCTGCCCGACGTGACGAAGCTCCTCGCAGAAGTGCGGGTGCACGAGAGCCTCGCCGGCCGGATCGCGCAGGGCCAGCGCACCATGATCACGGTCGATGCGGCCAACGGCCAGACCTATTCGGGCACGGTCAAGGAGATCGGCATCCTCGCGGAGAACGGCGGGTGGCGTGACCCGAACCTGCGCGAGTACACCGTCAAGATCGCGATCGACTACGACAACGCCGCGGGCGATCTCAAGCCGTCGATGCGGTGCGAGGCGGCGATCACGCTGGGACGCGTCGAGGAGTCGCTCGCCGTGCCGGTGCCCGCGGTCTTCAACCAGGGCGAGGTGCGGTACGTCTACGTGCCCGACGGGCGGGGCCTGTTCCGCCGCGTGCCCGTGCAGACCGGCCGGTTCAGCGACAGCTTCGCCGAGATCGTCGCCGGGCTTGAAGACGGCAGCGAGGTGTTGCTGCGTGAGCCCTCACCCGGCGAGATCGTCGATGAGCCCTGGCAGCAGGCCGAACTCGAGCTCGTCGGCCTGACGCTCGACAGCGAGGGCCAGCCCGTGCGGGCGGCGAACGAATCGGCCCGCGTCACACCCGCGGCCTACCGCGGCGGTTGAGCCGGCGAAGCGCCTCGCCTGCAAGCTGAGCTACGCGGACCGGCGTGTTTCATCGGCGGCGTGCATGTCGTCGGCGCCGCGCAGCCGACCCGATTCGGCCGCGTTGTGCAGCTGCCTCGCACGGGCATCCAGGCAGAACTCGGCCTCGGACTCCGGGTAGAAGTTGTCGCGGCCGACATCGTGCCCGTCGACCTCGGCGACGCACACGCCGGGCTTCTCGCGGAGGTCGATCGTCGGGGCTTGAGCAACGGCTGCCGGATCATCCGGATCGAAGGGGCGCACCCTCGGCCGGCACGGGTGCCGGGCGTCCCACCCGATCGCCACGCACCGCTGACCGGTCGAGAGCGTCAGCTGCGAGCCGGGCGGGTACGGCGGACAGACGGCCAGCAGCGCGTGCAGCACCGTCGGATCGAAGCGCGACGACAGCTCCCCACGGATCATCTCGTTCAGCACGCGCACACGCGGGCGGTCGGCGTCATCGCCGCCATTGGCTTCGGCGGGCTCGTTGGTTTCAGTGGGCCCGTTGGCTTCGTTGGCCTCATCGCCGCGTGTGGTCAGCCTGTCGAACGCGTCGGCCACGCCCACGATCCGGGCGTGCACATGGATCTGCTCGCCGCTGACGGCTTCGGTGCGCCCGTCGGCCGTCGTGCGATGCGGGAAGCCCGTGCCGTCGAAGTGCTGGTGATGATTGAGCACGGCCGCGGCTACGGTCGCGGGCACCCGCCCGCTGATCAGCTTGTACCCCTGCTCGACGTGCTCGCGGAAGTCGGGGTTTTCGGGCAGGGGCCTGTCGCGGGCGCTCGCCCTTGCCTCGTCCGACATCCGCACGTAGCCCACGTCGTGGAGCATGCCGGCAACGCCCAGCGGCACGACTTCCCGCGCGCGGGACGGCGGGATCCGCGACCGCTGGTGCTCCAGGTACCACAGCAGCTTCAAGCCGATCAGCGTCGATAAGAACGACACGGTCGAGGCGTGCTCCAGCTCGGCGTCACCCGTGCGGGCGATGCGGTCGACCCAGATCGCCGCATCCGGCTCTTCGACCAGCGCGTCGATCAGCGGCACGATCGATTCGGCATAACTCGCGTAGTCGATCTGCGCGTGGACCGACTGCCTCGCGCCATCAAACAGCTCGCCGACACGCGCCGCGACGTCGGCCCGCCGGCTCACGACCTCGTGCGAGACATGACGAGACAGAAACGCCAGCTCGGGGATATCGATCCAGAGCGTGCGGACGCCCAGGTCGCGCAGGCGGGCGATGCTCCGCGATTCGAGCTCGTACCCCGTGCGCAGCAGGACCTGGCCCGGCGCAGCCGGGTGGAAGACGGGTATCGCCAGGCGCATGCCCGGCTTGGCATCGCTCGATGTCATCCGCAACATGAGACCGATATCGGCTGCCGGCACCCTCGGAAACACCGCGGGCGGCGATCACCCGCCCGCAGCCGCCGCCCCGGGCTGGCTTGTGAGGAAGAGGGTGACCAGATAAGCCCCGTAGAGTCCGAGAAGCAGGCCGCCCTCGATGCGCGAGACCCGGTGCCCGGTCAGAATGATCGGCACGCAGGCGACGGCGGCCACCAGCATCACCGGGGCGTCGCGGAACCAGAACCCCTCGGTCGGCGGCAGACGCTCGGGCGAGAGCAGCGACGTAAACCCGAGCACGCAGAGCAGGTTGAAGATGTTCGACCCGAGGATGTTGCCGATCGCGATGTCCGCCTTTTTCCGGAACGCGGCGATCATCGACAGCACCAGCTCTGGCACGCTGGTGCCGAACGCCACGAGCGAGAGCCCGATCACCGCGGTTGACACCCCGGCCATCTCGGCGAGCGCGGTCGCGCCGCTCACGAGCCACTCCGCCCCGAAGTAGAGCATCGCCAGGCCCGCGAACACCATGAGCACCGGCACGGCGATCCCGGCCTTCGCGGTGCCGACCTCATCGTCGAGCTCTTCGACGAGCTCCCTGTCAGCGGCTGCGCCGTCGCCCTGCGCCGAGGCCCGTCCCGCCCGGTAGGAGCGCACCAAAAACGCGGCGAGCAGCGCGACGAGCACCCCGCCCTCGATCCGGTGCATCCCGCCGCCGATCATCAGCGCGACCGCAAGCACGCTGACACCGATCATCACCCCCACTTCGGCCCGCACCGCGGCGACCCGCACCGGCACCGGGCAGACCAGCGCCGTCGCACCCAGGATCAGGCAGACGTTGGCGATGTTGGATCCCACGACGTTTGCGACCGCAAGCGACGGATCGCCCCGGAAGGCGGCTCCGAGCGAGCCGGCGAGCTCGGGCGCGCTGGTGCCGAACGCGACGACCGTGAGCCCGATGACAAACGAGCTCACGCCGGCGGCCTTGGCGATGCGCTCCGCGCCGCGGACGAGCGCCTCGGCTCCGAAAACCAGCAGCGCGATGCCGCCGATCAGCTCGGCGAGGTGGTAGATAGCCATGTTGCTCATCGGGCGAAGGCTAGCGGCGGGGCTCGGCGGCCGCCGAAGCGAGCCCGAATCGGTCTGGCAGCCGGGGCAGGAATGCGACGATCGCGCGGCGTCGGGCCGGCGATCCGGGCGCAAACGAGCTGAGCATCGCCTCGCCGAGCGTGGGCGGGCTCGGTCGCTCCGGACCCTCTCCGGCGGGCGTGGCGGGCAACTCGCCAGGTTCGGGCTCGGGCT
The DNA here is from genome assembly GCA_039821685.1 of Planctomycetota bacterium. Lineage (GTDB taxonomy): Bacteria > Planctomycetota > Phycisphaerae > Phycisphaerales > UBA1924 > JANQQZ01. Next base: position 12,955 of record JBCBNT010000005.1, read on the forward strand.
CGGGCATCGGGATGAGCAGCAGCGCTGTATCGGCGTCGAGCCTCATGGTCGTTCGGAGCCGGGGGAAGACAACGCCCGCCTCGAGCTCGCTCGCGAGCGCGGGCAGCTCGACGGGCGACGGGACAGCATCGCGGCGCTCGAGCTGCACGGCGAGCTCCAGATGCAAAGCCGGATCGAGCACGGACGCGCCGGGCGTGGGCCAGCAGCGCATGAGCACGCGGAGCCGGCCGGCCGGCGAGCGCATCGGACCGTCGGCGACGCCGATGATCTGCCCGGCTGCGATCTCGCGCCCGCGGATCGCCTCCGACCAGTCGGGGCTTTGCCCGAACCAGTCTCGCTGCTCAGGGGCGATCACGCGGAACCGCTCGCGGAACGCGGCAAGCTCGTCCACTGGCACCGCGAGCACCCGCAGCCCGCTCGCGCGCCACGCTGTGCGCACCGAGTCGGGCATCGGCGTCGGGCGGGGGCCGAAGCGTCCGACGATCTCGGCGAGCACCTCGTCCTGATCCTCGACGACCCACACGCGCATCTCGAGCCCGTTCGTCGCGCCTCGCACGGCCGGCTGCGCCGGGTCGAGCGTTGCACCGGCCGGCGGGGTCTCGCCGCCGAAGAACCCGGCCACGGAGCCGGGCGGACGCGGAGCGGGCCCGCACGCCTGGAGCGCACACGCCGCGAACGCCGCGAGCAGGACGGGCGCGCCTCGCATCAGCCGTCGCGCGGGCCGAAGTCGTTGATGCGGTCGATGAGGCGGCGCACGAGGCCGAACTTGTGCCGGGTGTGCGTGAAGGCGAGCCTCGGCAGCTCGACGTGATCGCTCTCTTCAGCGTACGCGGCGCGCTGCACCATCCGCCCGTGCTTGACCAGCACCGCGAACTCGTCGTTGAGCGCATCGATCGCGTCTTCGCTGATCGCGTGGTTGAGCCGGATGACCAGGTCGTCGCGCACGTACCGGCTGCTGTGATAGGTTCGGTAGAACCGCTCGACGACCTCGACCGCGTCGGCGGCAGTGTGGCAGACGCTGTAGAGGCCCAGGTCTTCCTCGCTGATCATGCCGTTGTTGAGCAGCCGCTCTTTGACGAAGTCATCCCACAGATCCCAGTAGGGGATGCCCTCGCCCTCAAGCAGGACGACGGGGACCATGGAGCTCTTCCCGGTCTGGATGAGCGTGAGGACTTCGAAGGCCTCATCCATGGTGCCGAAGCCGCCCGGGAAGAGGGCGACGGCGTCGCACTGGCTGAGGAACATGAGCTTTCGCGTGAAGAAGTAGCGGAAGTTGATGAGCTTCTCGTCGCCGGCGATCACGTCGTTGGCCGTGGTCTCAAAGGGGAGCCTGATCGCGACACCGAAGCTCGCCTCGCGCCCGGGCCCCTCGTGGCCGGCCTTCATGATGCCGTCGCCCGCGCCGGTGATCGACATCCAGCCGCGCTGCGCCATCAGCCGGCTGAACTCGACGGCGGCGGTGTAATCCGGGTGATCCTCGGGCGTGCGGGCGGAGCCGAAGATCGTGATCTTCTTCGAGGCCTCGTACTGCGAGAACACGCGGTAGGCGTACCGGAGCTCCTTGACGGCGGCGGTGATGAGCTTCAGCTCGCCCGTATCGCGGCCGTCGGGGATGAGCTTGAGCGAGGCGGTGACAAGGTCCCGCACGAGCCTGTGCTGAAAGGTCTTGGGCTCCGCGCCGGTCAGCTCGCCGATGAGATCGGAGATGCGCGCCTGGACGGCCGGGTCATCAACGCGGCGCTGGGTTTTCTGTTCCGGGGGCGCCCCGGCCTCGTCCGGCTCGACGCTGATCGGTGGGTCGAGCTCTTGGCGTTGCTGGCTGTCGCTTGTCATTCCTGCTCCTGAAGGCGGGCCACCTTGTCGGCGTCCCGTTCGTTGCTGCGTTCCGGTGCGCGTCCGCTGACGCTTGTCGGGTTTGTCGGCCGATCCGTCGGCCTGTAGCCTTCGCGCATTTCGCGGATGCGCCAGGCCCGCCGCGCGATCTGGTCGAGCCGGCCCAGGTCCGCGTCGCCCCCGGCGGAGAGGATGCCGCCGAGCAGCCTGCGCCCGCTCGGGAAGGCCAGGAGCGTCGTGGCGGGGTCGCCCGGCGTGCCGCGGATCGACACGCTGCTGAACTCGTCGAACAGGGTATCCGTGAAGCGGCTGATCAGGGGCCAGGGCTGCGTGCCCCGGGTGTGCAGCACCAGGTCGAGCCCGAAATCGGGGAGCGTGATCGTGCCGTAGCCGAACACCTCGAACGTCCGGCTCAGCATGCTCACGTATTCGGTCGTGATCGTGTTGCCGTCGACGACGAGGTCCGCGGTCGCGAAGTCGAGCGGCTCGCCGGTGGGCAGCTGCAGGGCCTTGATCTCGATCACCCTGCTCAGGAGCGGGACACGCCACAGCTCGCCGCCCGATACACGCAGCGAGAGCCGGCCCCGGCGAGTCTCATCCTGCTGGACGAGCCCGCCGAGCCGGGCCTGCCCGGTCACGACCGCACCCGAGTCGGGCCTGGCCGACGGCAGCGCATCCGCCCCGGGCAGCTGCAGCTTGCTCGCGTCGATCTCGTCTTGCAAGGCCGCGAGGTTGAAGCCCGAGAACGACGCGTCGATCTGGTACCGCGGCGCACCGCCCTGCGGATCGGGGATCACCACGCTCCGCCCCTGCGCGTGGCCGCCACGCCGGCCCGCGGCCGAGAACACCGGCACCGCGATGCGGCCCGGCTTGTCGGCCCGCGTCTCCACCCGCACGCCCGCGTTCACCAGCTCGATGCCCGAGAGCCTCGCGCGGTCGGCCCGCGCCAGGATCGTGATGTCCGGCGCCGGGTCGGCGTGCCCGCGGCTGGACGACACCCGCGCGCTCCCCGCGACGCGGTCGATCGGGGCCCCGGCAACCATCGAGGCGTTCTCGAACGTCAAAAGCCCGTCGAACGACAGATCGACCAGCGGCTCGTCTCGCGGCCCGGAGCTATCGACCCGCAGGCGTCCGCCCGACAGCGACAGCGGGCCTTCGACCTTCGCATCGAGCGTGTCCAGGTTCGTGCGGAGCTCCTCGACGAGCAGGGCACGGAGCGCTGGCGTGAGCTGCGCGGCGGTCATGTCGATCGTCGCGTCGAGGCTCGAGCCGCCCCGCCCGTCGGCGGCGATCGATCCGGACAGGCTCCCGGAGAAGCCGGGCCCGTCGCCCCGGAGACGATCGAACCGCGTGCGGTTGGGTACGGACACGATCGCGCCCTCGGTGATATCGACGCGGATGTCGTGCTCGCCGCGCGTGATCTCGCCCCACCTGGGCCTGAGCGTGAAGACCGGGTCGCTGATGTGCTCGAGCCGGCCTTCGGTCGATGCATCGGGCACGGTCACCCGCGGCTCGATGAGCACGTCGAGATCGAAGACGCCGCGGGCGTCGTGGGTGCGGTAGTTCTCGGCGAACACCCCGCCGATCTCTTCGGCGACGAAGGACCGCGCGAGCGTCGACTCGAAGCGTCCGCCGGTGTGCGACACCCGGAGCTCGTGCGGCGGGCGGGGCGCGCCGTCCGGCTCGGTGAGGAACATCGTTCCGTCTGCCACGAAATCACCAGCGGGATCGTCGCCCACGCGGAGCGACCCGCTCGCGTCGCTCACCTCGAGCAGCATTCGCCCCGCGCGGTCGGACCGCACAGTGACGACGCCAGCCGGATCATCGACCGAGATCCGCTGGCCGAAGCGGGCGACCGACGCGTCTCGCAGGCCGCGGACGTCGGCGCGGACGCTCGTCTCGTCTCCCGTGGTCGACACGGCGATCTCGGCGTCCGCCAGGCCGAGCGGCTCAAAGGCTTCGAGGAACCCGATGTATCCCTCCGCAGCATCGGGGCCGAAGACCTGCAGGATCTGCTCGATGGGCGCTGTCGCCCGCACCGCCTGCGCCCCGACGAGCGTGCGCGTCTCGGTGCCCGCTTCGGGATCCGACCAGTCGAGCTCGACCGCGATCTGCACCGAGGTCGGCTCGTCGAGGCCCGCGTCTCCCGTGATGCCCTTCGCGGTCGCGTCGGTATCGATCGTGAGCCCGTCGTGGCGGACGACGAGCAGGCCGGTCGCGTCTCCGATCAAAAGCGGCGGACGATCGGCGATCGGCCCGGTCAGCATCGATACGCGATCGAGGCTCATCTCGATCTCAAACTCTGACCGGCCTTGGCTGCTCCTGATCACGCCCTGCACGTCGGTGTCGCCGTGCAGGCCGAGCCGGCGCACGACCTCCGCCGCGTCCCGCCTCGCCGGGTCGCCGGCATCGGGGCCGATGGCATGAAGCAACAAGTCATCGGCGCGGAGTCGCTCGGCAAGAAAGACAAGGTCGGGCCTCGGCTTGTCGCCGGCGATATCGATCGTGCCCTCGATGAGCCCGGCGAGCCCGTTGATCGGTGCGGCGGCGCCGCGTGTGACCGTGATGCGATCGTCATCGATCAGCACCGCGAGATCGCGGACCCGGATCGGCAGCGGGAACATCCGCGGGACGAGCACGGCATCGGCGACGTCGGCGTTGATGCGGATGTCCCAGACGCCGTCACCGCCCGGTGGCTTTTGGAGCCGGAGCACGAGCCCGAGCGTGCCGCCCATCTCGACTTCCGGAGCGGTCCGCAGCCGCTGCGCCGTTCGGGCGACGGCTTCGATGGTCGCACGCGCCGCCTCGTCGCCCGCGTCGGCAAGAGACGTGAGCGACCGCCTCGCGGCACGCAGCGTCGCCTGCGCAGCCTCGCGCTGGCCCGGCGGCACGATCAGGCCGTGCGCGATCAGCTCGGCGTGCTGCTGCTGGTTAAAGATCTCGTCAAGGCCCGGCGCGTGCTCGGGGGGTGTCGCGGCGCGGAAGGCGTCATCGATCGGCACGCCGAAAACCTCGACCTCAAGATCGAAGCCCGCCGCGTCGCCGAGCGGCGACACGCGCCCGTTTGCGGACAGCTCGGCTCCTGAGGGCGCGCGGCCCGAAAGATATCGGATGATCATCTGATCCTGATCGATCTCGATCTCGCCTCGCACGTCTTCGAACTGATACGGGAACTCTCTGAACGCCGTCGCGCCGCCCGCGATCGTGATGAATCCCCGGTAGGTCTGCGGGACCGCGGAGCCGAAGCCGCCGTCGCTCGCCGAGATCTGGCCCGCGAGCCTGATCTCGGCCGAGACCTCGGCGGTCGGGCTGATCGCGCCGATCTGATTCTGATCGGCAAACCTGGCGAGCACGCTCCGCACGTCGGGCGGCAGGAACGGCAGGAAGTCGGAATTCTCACCGAACGCGAACCGGTCGACGGTGACGGTCGCCGAGTACGGCGTCTGCGCTTCGAGACCTCGGCCTTCGAGCAGGTCGCCGACGTCCGCGTCGAACGCGACCGCGTAGGCGACGCCCGCGAGCTCGCCGTTGACGTTGGCGATGACCTGACGCTGCTCGATGAGCAGCTCGCCCGACGTGCGCTCGAGGCGCAGGCCCTCGGCCGCGCCCTCGAAGCCCGGGAGGGTGCCGTCGTCGGCAGCAGCGGCCGCGGCGATCGGGATCGTCATCTCGGCTTCGGCGAGCTGTGCCCTGGCCTCGATCGTGCCGTAGCCCTCGCCGCTCAGCGAGATCGTGACCTCGGGGACGAGGCCCCGGACGTCGAGGTCGGCGAGCAGCGGCGCGATCGATGTCGGCGCTGCGTCGGACAACAGGCGATCGAAGTCCACGTTCCGGAGCGTGACGCGGAGCTCCTCGGCGTCGAGCCGGCCTGTCAGGGCGAGCCCGGGCTTGTCCGCGTCGCCGCCGCGGGCCGTCGGCGTGACGATCTCGCGCAAATCGAGCGTGAGACCGGGATCGTCGGTATCCGGATCATCCGGGTCCGGAGAAGGCGTGAGCATGCCGTCGACGGGCAAGAGCCGCAGCCGCCGGAAGCGGTCGCCGCGGTGCTCGCCCCAATCGATCTGGCCGCTGATGACTTCGATCGCGGGCAGCACGGGAGCGCCACTGGAACCGTCGCCCCCCGTGCTCGGCAAGCGCAGGCCGGCAAGGTTCGTCCGTAAGTTGGCAGCCGCGTCTTCGTTGATGCTGACGCGGAGCGTGGGCTGCTGCAGCGAGAGCGCGGTGATCGCGCCCGCTCCGCTCAGCAGCCTCGCGGGGTTGACGGTCGCGTCGAGACGCTCGATGCGGAGCAGCTCACCCGCCCGGCCCGCGGTCGAGCGGGATCGAACCGTGACGCCGTTCAGCACAACCCGGCTCGGCCCGACCTCAACGCTCTCAGCCGTCACATCCGCGTTGATCGAATCGCTCAAGCTGCGGAGCGCGACCTGCGGGAGCACCGCGTGGGCGACGATCGCGAGCACCGCCACGATGCCGAGCGGCAGCAGGATCACAAACCGGCAGACGTTCGCGTTCTTGAGGCTGAGCCGCCGCGCGACGAGCCGCCGGCGCAGCAGGGGCACCCGCGCGCCCGCGGCATTGCCCTTTGGATTGTTGCCGCGGCCGGCTTCGCCCATTCGTCACACCAAACTTCACGAGACTGAGGTCGAAACCGAAACCATGACAGTTTCGCTCTTGACCGCAAGCTCCAACCACGCCGTCGCTCCACTTTCTCAGAGCGGAGCCTTGGAACAGTAGTATCGGCCGGCCGCGTGACCCGCTCAGGTCTCGGCGGTCGGCCCGGGCAACCCTGGCTCCCCCGAGCCGCGGTGCTCGGAGCCCTTGGCAGGCGGTGCCAGCGATTCTGGCAACGGACGAGGCCGTCCGTCGCGGCCGCAGCAGGCGAGTTCAACCCTCGCCTCCGCCGCGAGCCTCGGCTCGATCGGTTCGCCGCCCGACTCGACCACCAGCACCCGGTACGCGTGGGCCAGCCGAGCCCGGCCGACGCTGTCGACCCGGGTCTCGATCGCGAGGACATCGTCGTAGGCGGCCGGCCTGCGGTACCTGATGTCGAGCCGGACGACCATCAGCAGGACGCCGGCCCGCTCAAGATCCGCATAGGCCGTGCCACAGTTCCGAAGCATCTCGGTCCGCGCGAGCTCGAGCCACGCAACGTAGCTCGCGTGGTGCGCGACGTTCATCGGGTCGCACTCCGCGTATCGCACGCGAACGTGCGAGATGTGCGGATCATCGGAGTGTGTCGGGCCTGGCATGGCTGATGCTAACCTCTGCGATGATGGCACGCGACCAAGAACAGCACGGAGCGTCGGCGTCGATTCCGGCATCCGTGCCCGAATCTCAGGCGGGGTCTCTGCCGGGGTCTCAGGCGGCGGCCGGTCTCCGCGTCGCTCAGATCCGGCGTCGCGACATCAGCGTCCGCCGCTTCATGACGGGCGATCCGATCGACGAGGTCACCGGCCTGCTGCACCGGGCTTACGCGCGGCAGCGGGCGCTCGGACTCGAACCGCTCGCGGGCCGGCAGGACAGCACGACCACCCTCGACCGCGTGCTCGCGAGCGAGGCGTACCTCGCCGTCGCCGGCGTCTCTTCGGAGCACGCTGCCGCCCGAGAGCTGATCGTGGGCGTCATCCTGTTCAATGAGCATGAGAAGGTCACCTTTCCGACGAGCTTCCTCGAGCCCGAGACGGCGCACTTTGCGATGTTCGCCGTCGATCCCCAATTGCAGGGCATCGGCGTCGGCGTCATGCTGCTCGAGATGTGCGAGCAGCGCGCCACAGAGATCGGCGCGAAACGCTTGGCGCTCAGTATGGCGGAGCCCGACGCCTCGCTTCGAAGGTACTACGAACGCCGCGATTACGCCTTCGTCGAGTACTGGCAGTGGCCGTACACAAACTACCGGAGCGTCATCCTCGCGAGGCCTATCGGCAGCAACGACGCGCCCGGGTAGCAGCAGGTTGACTGCTCAAAGCCTGCGGGACATCAGCCCGGCCGGTCCGCGTCCATCGGCGTGCCGTCGTAGTGGATGAAGCCGAGATGCAGCGCGCAGTGGTTCAGCTGGATCATGAGGCCCTCATCGTGCGTGACCCTGCCAACAAGCGGCGTGTCGCACGCGAGCGTCTCACCCGCGCGAAGACGATCGAGCTGCAACTGCAGCCGGTCCCAGCCGTCCTCAAAGGCGTACTCAGGATCGCCGCCGAGATCGCCCGACTTGGGCACAAACTTCAGACCGGGCCTGAACGGCGAGCTGATGATCTTCTTCTTGAAGATCCCGCCAACGAAGCGGATGAGCGTCGGAGCTTTGAAGGGAAACGACCCGTCGAGGTACCAGCCCATCCACTTCGCCAGGTGCCCGAGGTTCTGGCCCGGCGACCAGTTGCCGCTGGTGCGGATTGTGCCAGCGTGGTGCGCCGCGCGCACCCGCTCGAGCTCGGCGTCGAGTTCCTCAAGGTTCGCGAGCGAGATCTGCCGTCGGAAGGCCTTCTTGGTGTCCGCTGCCATGCCTGCGTCCATCTTTGCCGCCTACATTCGAATCAATGACACGGGATCATGCATCCTTACCGCCCGACACAATCACGCTGCTGGGCGATGCCGTCGCGGACCAGGACGCGCTGGGCCTCGAAGAATACGCCCGTGAGCACGCCGCGGACCTGCGGGAGATTCACGCGTCGAAGCTGCCGATCGTGGTCTCCGTCGAGGCCCCGTGGGGCCGCGGCGAGACCTCGATGATCGAGCAGATCCTGGAGGCATCTGCCGCAACGCACGGGCCCGACGAGCACGGAAGGCCCCGCAAGCCGATCGTTGCGTGGCTCAACCCGTGGATGTACGACGATGCCGACCAGCTCTGGTCATCGCTCGCGGCACGCTTCAAGCAGGAGATGCGGCGCGAACTCGGGCCCGGGGCGTTTTATCGCAAGCGGCTGATAGACACACTCGGCAAAGCCGTCCGCACGATCTGGAACATCGTCTCGACGCCCGTGCCCCCCGCGCAGCACTGGGATCTCCGCGTCGCGATCCTCATCCTCGGCGGGCTCGCCGGCGTCTACACCTTCGCCACCCGCGATTGGTGGCTGCCGCTTTTCGACCCCGCCAGCGGCGGGTTCCTCGACATCGGGTTTATCGTCAAAGCAACGATCGGCAGCGTGACCCTGCTCGCGGCGCTCACGGCGATCCTTGGGCTGATCGGCGACGTGCTCACCGTGTCATCGCAGCTCGACGGGCACAACTCTCGCCCACCGCGGCCCATCATCGATCGCTTTCAGGAAGACTTCGACGTGCTCGTCAGGCGATTCTGCAATGAGCACCGCCGCACGCTGGTCGTGATCGATGATTTCGACCGCTGCAAGCCCGCGGTCGTCGCCGCGACGATCCGGGCGCTCAACGCCGTGCTCACCAACCGCGACAAAACCAAAGACGGCGCTAGCAACGGCAAGGCCAAGAGCAACGCTCACACAGACAAAGACGAAGGCAGAGCCAATCGCAAAGGCGACGACAAAAAGCACGGCGGCGGCGCGAACCTGATCTTCCTGATCGCGATGGACCGCGACCGCATCGCGTCGGCCATCGCCCACGAGATGCAAGACCGCGAGGGCGATACCCCGCCCGATGCCCAGTTCGGGCACGAGTACCTCGACAAGTTCGTGCAGCACACGATCCAGGTGCCGCGCGCGGAGGCGGGGCAGCTCAACCAGTTCGTCGAGAAGCTCGTTCGCAACAAAAACCCCTTCCACCCGAGCGTCAGCCGCCTCGGAGCTGAGATCTTTGGGCTGGCGTACCGCGTGCTGGAGAACAACCCGCGGCGGATCAAGCGGTTCGTCAACACCTACGCCGCATGGCTGCGCACGCTCGAACGCCTCAACCGCATCTCGCGCGTCCCGAAGCCCGGCTGCGTCACGGAGCAGCAGCTCGTCGTCGTCACCGCGCTGACCCAACGGTTCCCCGGGCTCCGAGACGAGCTGACCAAGGACCCAGAAAACCTGCTGACCAATATGATCGAGGGGCTCGAGGCAGCATCCGATTCGCTGAGCACCACAGTCACCAACATGCTCTACGCCACGGGCGTCTACGAGCTGCTGCAGTTCAAGGGCGCCTCCCCACGGCTCAAGAACCAGCGCTCCGATCGCGACGAACAAACCGCCCTTTGCCACGGGCTCGATGTCTCGCCGATTTTTATGATCTCGACGGTGCGAGATGAGGCTGAGGAAGAGGCGGCCGAGCGAGCCCAGAAGCCTGCGACACTGGAGCGTGATCCAGCCGAGCTGCGACCCGCGAAAACACAATCCGATGACACCGTCCTCGACGTTGCCGGGCCCCGAAAGGAACCCGCGTCTGAGGAACCACGAGCCGAAGCGGACGCGCCGCCAGACGATCAAATCGAAGCAACCGAGGACCTGGCAAAGGGTCCGGGTGGGGCCACACGGACCGAAGAGACCGCCGCCCAAGCATCGCTCTGGCGTGCCGAAAGCAAGCTTGAGAAGCTTGAGCAGTCAGGGAAGGCGGACCACAACGACGTGCTGCAAGCACGGGTCGAGCTCCTATCCGCGATGAGCAATGCCGACCAAGATCGGCGGGCAGCGGAGCTCGCCGAACAGGTGCTTCCCATGCTTCGCGAGCTCTGGCAGGACCAGCCGCTGCGGCTCATCCCCGCGATGCAGCAGATTGCAACCATCTTTCGCTACGCGGATCGATATCTCGAAGCCATTGACGTGTTCGCCGAGCTGGAGTCGATCATCGGGCGATCCGCGGGCAATCGATCAGACGACATGGTCCGCTTGCTTGAGCAAAAGGGAATCACTCATCGCCTGAACGGAGACTACCACAAGTCGCTCGTATCGCTTCGAGCAGCGGTGACCGCATCCGAACAATCAAATCTCCCTGCGTGGGACTTGCAGCCGGCGGTTCTGAGCAGGAGCGTTGCAGCATCGCTCAGGCTGACCGGGGCACCCGCCAAAGCTCTGGCGTTGACCATAGGCTTCCGGCAATTTACTTCCGAGACACTACCCAATCCCGAAAGGCTCCTCGCTCTCGCTGACAGCTTGCAGAGCGACCTGCTTGCAGATTCTGGACTCATAAACGATGCGCGGTCACTCATCGAATCAACGATCGAAAGACTTGTAACGGACGGTGGAGAAGAGTCCCCGCTGTTCGGCGATGCTCTTTACTCACGCGGTCACATCGCCCACTTGCAGAGCGAGATCGATGAGGCGAAACGTTGCTTCGGAATGTCACTCAAGCTCAGCACGGCAGCTCTCGGCGCTGACGCCCCGGACGCTCTTCTATCGAGGCACCAACTCGCCGTGGTCGACCGCACCGAAGGCAGGCTCACCGAATCACTCGACGAGCTTCTCCGAATCCGCGACCTCGAGCAGCGGGCGGGCGTCTCAGATCGTCCGTTCAGCGCCGTCACGCTCCTCGAGGTCGAGCGGACGAAGGTGCTCATAGACCCGGAGCACGACGCGAAGCCCGTGCTCTCGGCGATGCTCCCGGGCCTGATCACGCGCACGAGCCCCACGGCGAGCGTGCCGGTGCGGATCGCCCGCACGCTCGGGCGGCTCGGGGGCGACCCGGTCGGCATCTGCCGCGAGCACTTCGGCGAGGCAAACGCCGAGCTCTTCGCGCAGACCCTCGAATCGCGGTGGTACCCCGACCGGTTCGAGATCGAGCACGGCGGCTACAACCCCAAGGGCCCCGAAGGCCCCGAGTGGCCCGAGGGCTTCGAGGAAAGCTGGTTCGACCCGGCGAAGGACGACACGAAGTGGGCTCCCGACGATGACGGGTCGGCTGAGGCGGAGCCGGCTGAGACCGACCCCGCGTAGGCCGCCGAGCTCTCGCTTCGACTCGGCGCGCTTCTGCAAATACAGTGCGGGCATGTCTTTCGGTCTTTCTCGCGGCAAGCCACTCGATATCGCGCCGGGCGTGGTGATGGTCTCTGAGGCGGAGCTGCCGCCGCTGCCGGATGCGGCGCTGACCGACTGCGAGGCGGGCTGGGTCGATCCGCGGGGCTGGTTCGCTCGCCGGGCCGAGGAGCCCGGCCGCCGCTTCGAGATCGAGATCGGCTCGGGCAAGGGCACGTTTCTGTGCCAGCAGGCGGCGATCAGCCCGGAGATCGACTACCTGGGCATCGAGTGGGCGGGCGAGTTCTGCAACTACGCGGCGGACCGTGTCAGGCGGGCGGGGCTGACCAACGTGCGGATGCTGCGGACCGACGCGACGGAGTTCATCCGCTGGCGCGTGCCGACGGGCATCGCCGACGTGGTGCACCTGTATTTCTCCGACCCGTGGCCCAAGAGCCGGCACCACAAGAAGCGCGTGGTGCAGGACCGGTTTCTGGCAGAGACCTGGCGGATCCTGAGGCCGGGCGGCGAGCTGCGGGTCGTCACCGATCACGACGCGCTCTGGGCCTGGGACCGCGAGCACTTCGACCGCTGGTGCGGCGCGGGGCCCTGCCCGGGCTTCGATGGGCCCGTGCCGGCGTACGACGAAACCAGCTTCGCCGCGCCCGACTCGGCGCGCGAAGGCGAGCTCGTCGGCACCAATTTCGAGCGGAAGTTCCGCGAGGAAGGGCGGACGTTCCACTCGACGGTTCTTCGCCGGCTCGACTTGGGGACCGCCGGTGGCTGACCTGGCGCTCGTGAGCGAGACGTTCGTGAGCGTGCAGGGCGAGGGCAAGCTCACGGGCGTGCCGAGCTGGTTCCTTCGGCTCTCGGGGTGCAACCTGCGGTGCAGATGGTGCGATACGCCCTACGCGAGCTGGAACGCCGAGGGCGATACGCGATCGATCGGCTCGCTGATCGATGAGGCCCGCGCGAGCGGCGTGAGGCACGCGGTGGTCACGGGCGGCGAGCCGATGATCCTCGCCCGGCTGCCCGAAATCTGCGCAGGCCTGCGCGACGCGGGGATGCACATCACCATCGAAACAGCGGGCACGGTGTTTCCCGATGATTGGGACCGCTCGGACGGCGGGCTCGCGTGCGATCTGATGTCGATCAGCCCGAAGCTCGCGAACTCGACGCCCACCGACGATGACCGCGATCCGAAGCGCATCTGGTCCGAGCGGCACGAGGCCCGGCGGCTCAACGTGCCCGTGCTGAACCGCCTGCTGGCGGGCTTCGCCGATCGGCAGCTCAAGTTCGTCGTCGAGTCCCTCAGCGATCTCGGAGAGATCGACGCGCTGCTCGGCGGGCTGAGCGGCTTCGAGCCGGGCGACGTCATGCTGATGCCTGAGGGCACGAGCGTGCCGGAGCCGGCGAGCGTGCGGTGGGCGGTCGATACGTGCCTCAAGCGGGGCTGGCGGTACTGCCACCGGCTTCACATCGAGCTCTTCGGTGACACGCGGGGCACCTGAGTAGACGGGCGAGACCCACCGGCGACCAAACATGACGGGCGGAGGCTCGCCGCGCATCTCGGGTCGATGCCCGGCCCTGCGCGGCCGGTCTGGTCTGCCCGCACATAAAGTGTCAGGGCGGGCAGCCCGCGGACGGAGATTCCTGCTATGCCGAGACGACACACCAGAACTTTCTCGCTCGCGACGGTTGCCCTGAGCCTCACGCTCGCCGGCCCGTGCGGAGCGTGCGCTGCCGGCCAGGCCGGATCGCAACCGGACGGATCCGAACGCGGGGCGGAGGGTCAGCCCGGGGCCGGCGAGATGGCGTCGGCCCGTTCGTACGCCCGGAGCCTGAGCCGCGCGTTCAACAGCGTGGCCGACGAGCTTGCGCCGAGCGTCGTGTTCGTCCAGCGTCGGGACGTGCGGATCGTCGGGGCGAGGCGCGACTTCTTCGGGCGGACCGTGCGGCCGGGCCGGGAAGAGCTCTTCGACTCCGGGAACGGCTCGGGCGTGATCGTCGCCGAGGACGGCCTGATCCTGACCAACAACCACGTGATCGAGGGCGCCGAATCGCTCGAGGTGCAGCTGACCGACGGCCGGGTGTATGCCGCCGAGGTGCTCGGTGCGGATCCAGCGACGGACATCGCCGTGCTCAAGATCGACGCGACAGGCCTGGCCGCCGCCACGCTCGGCGACTCGGACGCGCTGCAGGTGGGCGACTGGGTCCTGGCGATGGGCTCGCCCTTCGGGCTGAGCAACACGGTCACGGCGGGCATCGTGAGCGCCAAGGGCCGCGAGGGCGTGCTCAGCCGGTCGCGGCAGCGGTCGAACGCGGTGCAGTACGAGGAGTTCATCCAGACCGACGCGGCGATCAACCCGGGCAACTCGGGCGGGCCGCTGGTGAGCCTCGACGGCGACGTGATCGGCATCAACACGGCGATCTTCAGCCGATCGGGCGGCAACATCGGGCTGAGCTTCGCGGTGCCGACCTCGATCGCCGAGCGCGTGATGCGCACGATCATCGAGAACGGCCGGGTCGCGCGGGGCTGGCTCGGTGTGACGCTCGAAGACATCTCCGCGGACGATGCGGCCTTCATGGGCATCGACGATCGCCCCGCGGCGGGCGTGCTCGTCACCGGGGTCACACCCGACAGCCCGGCAGCCGAGGCGGGCATCGAAGAGGGCGACGTGATCCTCGCCGCCGACGGCCGGCCGGCCGAAGAGGTCAGCCGCCTGATCAACACCATCGCGCTCTCTGGCCCCGACCGGGAGATCGAGCTGATCACGCTCCGCGACGGCCGGGAACGCCGGATCCGCGCGACGCTCGCCGAACGCGAGGCCTACATCCGCCGGGTGCTCGGCGTGGTCGACGTGCCCGAGCTCGGCGTCGCGATCGTCTCGCTCTCGGCGCGGGCAGCCCAGACCGGCGCCGGCGACCAGGACGCCGCGGGCCTGTTCGTCTACGACATCGATGAGTCGGGCGTCGCCGCTCGATCGGGCCTGCGAGAAGAAGACGTGATCCTGCGCGTCGACGGGCGCGACGCGACAGACGCCGACGATCTGCAGCGGGGCCTCCGCACGCTCGATCGCTCGGGCGAGCTCGAGCTCTTCGTCGTGCGCGGGGCCAGACGCGGCACCGTGACGCTCAGGACGATCGACTAGCTCTCCGATCCGATCGTCCGCGAGGGCTCCGCCCGCTCGGCGACCCGGCCCGACCAGAGCGTCCGCAGCAGCACGCCGATATCGCTGAAGATCAGCAGCAGGCAGGGCAGCACGAGCAGGATGATCGCCGTGGCAGAGATCAGCCCGCCGCTGATCGTGATCGCCATCGGGATCAGAAACTTCGCCTGGAAGCTCTGCTCGAGCAGCAGCGGCGTCAGGCCCAGCACGGTCGTCACGGTCGTGAGCAGGATCGCCCGGACCCGCGCGCGGCCGGCCGCGATGCACGCGTCGTACACCGCCAGCCCGCGGCGACGCTCCTCGTTGTAGAACTCCATCAGGATCAGCGAGTCGTTCACCACCACGCCCGCGAGCGCCACAAAGCCGATCAGCGACAGGAACGTCATGCTGTAGCCCAACAGGAAGTGGCCCCAGATCATGCCGATCGTGGCAAACGGTATCGCAAACATCACGACGAGCGGCTGCGTGTAGCTGCCAAAGAGCCACGCAAGGACAACGAAGATCAGCGCCCCCGCGACCGCCATGCCGAGCGGCAGCGTCGCGAACGAGTCGGCCACCTCTTCCTGCCTGCCCTTGGCGAGGATGTCGATGCCGGGTGTCGACGCGGCCAGCGACGCGAGCCTGGGCTTGAGCGCCGCCGAGATCGTCTCGGGGTTGGCCTCCGTGTTGACGTCTGCGGTCACAGTTACCGCGCGCTTGCCGTCGAGCCGCCGCACGGTCGCGTACCCCTCCGACTCATCGATCCGCACAACCTCGCGCAGCGGCACGGGTCGACCAGCGGGCGAGATCAGGTGGGTCGCCTCGAGCGCCGCGATCGATCGGCGGACGCGCTCGGGCATCGTGACGCGGACGTCCACGTCTTCCTCGTCGCCCGCGAACGTGTAGGGCTCGAGACCGAAGACCGCGCCGCGGATCTGCTGCGCCACGGACGCGGTCGTGAACCCGAGCTCGTTCGCGCCGTCACGCAGCGTAAACCGCAGCTCGCGCTGCCCGCGGTCGGCATTGTCCGAGACGTTCTCAACCGCTGGGTACTCCGCGAGCAGGGCCTTCACGCCGGCGACCGCGCTATCGATGCGGGCGGGATCGGTGCCGATGACCGTCAGCGTGATCGGCGGCCCGGCAGGCCCGCCCGATACGCCCTCGAGCCTGAAGCTCTTCACCCCCGGCAGCTCGCCCAGCTCGTCGCGGATCGCCTGCATGATCTGCGAGCTCTCGCGGAGACCCTGGGCCTGCCGCTCCTCGACCGGCATGACTTCGAGGATCACCTGGCCGAGGTGGCTCTGCTCGCTCGCGCCGTCGCCCTCGAGCGAAGCGCGCGAGCCGGCCGACGCGAAGACCTGCCGGATTTCCGGCTGATTCAGGCACGCCGCCTCGATCCGTCGAAGAACCTCGTCCGTCTGACCCGTCGGCGTGCCGATGGGCATCACGAGCGAGCCGTCGATCGTCTCGGCGTCGTCGGTCTCGAAGAAGATGAACTCGACTTTCCCGCCGGCGAACATGCCAGCCGAGATCGTCACGCACATGACGGCCGCCGCGAGCGACACGTATCGGAACCGGAGCGATAGCTTGAGTACCTTCGTGTACGCCGGGATCAGCAGCCGCCCGAAGAAATACTCCCTCCCGCGATCGACCTTGGTCTCAAGCCAGCGGATGGGCCCGGAGCCGCCCTTCGCACGCGCCCGGTCCGTCGCCCGTAGCGAGTGGGACATGTGCGCGGGCAGGATGAACAGGCACTCGACAAGCGACACGGCGAGGGCGCACGCCACGACGATCGGCAGCACCTCCAACAGATCCCCGATCTCGCCCTGCACGAGCGCCAGCGGCAAGAACGCGCAGATCGTCGTCAGCACGGTCGACACCACGGGCCACTCGACCTGCTTCGTCCCTTGGATCGCCGCCTCGATGTGATCGTCGCCCGCCTCGTGCCGAGCGGTGATGTTTTCGGCGACAACGATCGCGTCATCGACCAGCAGCCCGAGCACGATGATCAGGCCGAACATCGAGAGCAGGTTGAGCGTGATCCCCACGAAGTACATCACCGCGAGCGTGCCGATGAGCGCGACCGCGAGGCCGACGGCCACCCAGAACGACACGCGCCAGTTCAAGAGCAGCATGAGCACAAGGAAGACCAGCAGGCCGCCAAAGGCCGCGTTCCGCGTGAGCAGGTCGAGCCGGCCCACGATGAACTTGGCGAGGTCGGTCGTCACGGCGATCTGCGCGCCAGGCGGCACGCCGCCGGCCCTGCCGCGCTCAAGGCCAAGCTCGTAGGCCTCGATCCGGGCGCTCGCCGCGGGCTGGTCGGGCCGCTCGGGCGGGGGCTTGCCCTGCGCCCGAGCCAGACCGGAAGCGCGCCCGTGCTGCATCGCCACCGCCATGCCGCCGAGCGCCGACGACACCCGCTCACCGATCGTGAGATCGATCGGCTCGCCCTGCACGCCTGCGACGTAGGCCTTCACCAGCTCCGCGATCTCGACCGCGTCCTGCTCGCCGACCTTGAACACCGTGAGGCTGAAGGCCGGCTCGCCGTTGAGCCGGCTCCGCACGTCGATATCCGCGAAGCCCTCTTGCACCTCGGCGATATCGCCGATGCGGACGACCTGCCCATCTTCGCCCGCCTTCACGACGATCGACCGCACCTGCTCGGCTCGCTCCTCGGCGCCGAGCGTCCGCACCGCGACGTTGCTCGTCGCGCTCTTGAGCGTGCCGCCGGGCAGCTCGAGCATGTCTCCGCGGACCCGCTCGCTGATCGCCGGCAGGCTCAGCCCGTGCTTCACGACCGCCTCGGGCCTGACCTCGATGCGGATCTCGTCCCGCCGCACGCCCGCGATCGCGAGGTCGCCCATGCCCTCGATCGACTCCAGGTCGTCCTGGATCGTGCGGATCGCCTGCTTCATCGTCTGCTCGTCGGTGCTGCCGTAGAGCGAGACGTTGATCGTCGGCAGGTTGGGCTCGATCTCGGAGACGATGATGCGGTCCGACTCGTCGGGCAGGTCCTGCAGCGCGTCCATCTCGCGCTTGACCTCCTGGACCTTCTCGTTGATGTCGACGCCCTCGTCGAACTCGATCGCGACGCTCGCCAGCCCCTCCTGCACGACCGAGGTGATCTCCTTGATATCGTCGAGGCTGTCGACAGCGTCCTCGATCTTGGTCGCGAGCGCCGACTCGACCTCGTCCGGGCTCGCGCCGGGGTAGGGAGCGAGCACCTGCACCAGGCTCGGGTTGACCTCGGGAAAGAACTCCCGGCGGAGCCCGACGCCAAACACCACGCCCGCGAGGATGATCGCGAACATCACGAGGTTCGCGACCACCGGCTTCCGCACGCCAAACGCCGGCAGGCTCACGGCTCGCCCTCCCCGCCCGCCTCAAGCCCCTCATCAGCGCGCCCGCTCTCGAAGAACGGTGCCACGGGCACGCCCCCGGTCAGCTCGTCGAGGTTTGAGATGATCACGGTCTCGCCGGCTTCCAGTCCCGACGCGAGGACCGCCCATTGCCGCTCGCCCTCGCCCGCGCCGACACCATCGAGCCCGAGCGACCCGTCCGACTCGATAAAGTACGCGACCCGCACATCGTTCGGCATCGCGACGATCCGGTCGGCGTCCGATGCGTCCTGCCGGGCGATCAGCACGCGATCGCCGATGACCGCGCGCCTCGGCACGAGCACGCGCGTCAACGTGCCGCTCGTGCGCACCCGGCCCATGACAAACTGGCCCGGAAGCAGCGGCGACGCCGACCCCGCCTGCTCGACCTCGACAAAGACCGTGAGAGTTCGAGTCGCCGGGTCGGATTCCGGGGCCACGCGGGCGACCCGCCCCGTCCAACGCCCCGCGCCGTCGCCGTCACCGGTCAGCACGGCCTCGTCGCCGATCGAGACCAGCGATGCCGTCGACACCGCGATCTGCAGGGGCACCTCAACACGATCGATGCTCACCACCCGCGCGACGCGGTCGCCCAACCGCACGTATTCGCCCGCCTCGACGTCAACGGTCTGCAGCGTGCCAGCGATCGGCGCGACGACCTCCGTCCGCGAAAGGTTCTGCTCGTCGATCGCGAGCGATGCTCGCAGGTTTGCCAGCTCGGCCTCGAGCTGCTCACGCCGGGGCGCGATCAGATCAAGAGCCTGCCGGAGCGACTCGAGCGACCGCTCGGATCGCCTGACCACGCCGAGCCGCAGATCGATATCCGCCTGCGTGCCCGAGCCGCCGGCCGCGGCATTGCGGATGCGCTCAAGATCCCGTCGATCGATCTCGACCTCTTCCTCGGCGAGCGCAACCTGCGAGCCGACCCGGACGGCCTCCGCCTCGATCGCTGCGAGCTGCGCCCGCACGCCCGCGATGCGCTGCCGGCCCGATTCCACGCGGCTCGCGAAGTCGTCCTGCTCGAGCCGGACGAGCAGATCGCCCGCCTCGACCGCGTTGCCCGGCTCGACGCTCGCGGGCCGCTCGGTCACCCTCGCACCGACCTGCGCTGAGACCACGGCCGCGTCCATCGCGCGGGCCGTGCCGAAGCCTTCCAGCTCGCGAGAGACCTCCCGCTCGGGCGCCAGGATCGCTCGGACCACCGCAGCGTTCTCACCAGGAACGATCGGCTCCGGATCGATCTTCTGCGATCGCAGCAGCTGAAAGACAGCCAAACCGATCGCGATCAGCACGGCAGCGGTGCCGAAGCGGAAGCAGACCGAGAGCACCGGGAGCCATGCGTTGGGGCGTGACGACGTCATGCGGGATTCTCTGCCGGCCGCGGGGAGGCGCAGGCTTTCGCGAACGCCGGCAGCAACCCCGCCGCGGGCCGTGCGCGGCGGGCAAACGAACGGTAGGCCCCGAACCGGTCATTGAAGACCGCGTTACCAGCGATCAGCCCCCGCGTGAGAGTGCCGTCGTGTCGATCTGTGGCGTCGCGAGATCGACACCCAGCAGATCATCCGCAACCGTCGCAACGATCGCCGCGACAACGATCGCACCGAGCAGGTTCATCAGCACACCGGCCTTGGCCATCTGCGGGATCCGCAGCCGGCCCGAGCTGAAGACGATCGCGTTCGGGGGTGTCGCGACCGGCAGCATGAACGCGTAGCTCGCGACCACGCCCGCGGGGAGCATCAGCAGCAGCGGGTGCACCCCGAGCCCGTCCGCGGCCGAACCCAGCACGGGCACGAGCGCCGCGGTGGTCGCGGTGTTGCTCGTTAGCTCGGTGAGGAAGACCACGCAGATCGCGATGATGCCGATCAAGAGCCACGTCGGCACGCCGCCGAGCCCGCCCATCTGCTGGCCGATCCACTGGTCGAGCCCGCTGGCCTTCATCGCGGCCGCCAGGCTCAGGCCGCCGCCGAAGAGCAGCAGCACCTCCCAGGGCATGCCCTTCGCCGCGGTCCAGTCCATGGCAAACGTGCGATCTCTCAGGCTGACCGGCAGCGCAAAGAGCGCGATCGCCCCGATCATGACCACGCCGGTATCGCCGAGCGTATCGAGCGTCTTCGCGGCCGCGAGGAGCCCCTGGCCGTCGAGCCACGACTGCACGCCACCCCGGAAAATCCACCCGCCTGCGACGCACGCGAAGACCGCCAGAACCGTCCACTCACCCCGTGAAACCCGGCCGAGCTTGGCGAGCTCTTCTCGCAGCAACTCACGCACGCCCGGGATCGCCGCCACGCGGATCGGCAGCGTCACCCGCGTCAGCAGCAGCCACGTCAGCGGCAGCATGATCGCGCAGAGCGTCAGCCCAAACGGCAGCCAGCCCCGCCACGAGATATCGATGCCCTTGTCGCGCAGGAACCCGACCGTCAGGATGTTCGGCTGCGTGCCGGTGATGGTCGCGGTGCCGCCGATGCTCGCGGCATAAGCGATGCCGAGCAGCAGCGCGGGGCCGAAGTTCGCGTGCGTCTGGCCCATCCGCTCCAGCAGCATGATCACGCTCGTCGCGATCGGCAGCATCATCAGCGCGGTCGCCGTGTTCGAGATAAACATGCTCATCACGGCGGTCGCGAGCATGAAGCCGGCGATCAGCCTCGTCGGGCGCGTGCCCACGAGCAGCACCGTTGCCAGAGAAAGCCGCCGGTGCAGCCCCCACTTCTCAACGGCCAGCCCGAGGATAAAGCCGCCGAAGAACAGGCCCACGAGCGGGTGCGCGTAGGGGCTCGCCGCGTCGGGCATCTCGAGCACCTGCAACGCCGGGAACAGCACGAGCGGCAGCAGGCTCGTTGCAGCAAGCGGCACCGCCTCGGTCATCCACCACACCGCCATCCAGACTGCAGAAGCCGCGACCGCCCGGGGCTCATGCTCCAGGTCCGTCGCGCCGAGCGACGCGTAGACAAGCCAGCCGATGAGCGGCCCCGCGGGAAGCGCGGCGGTGCGGATCACGTCTCCGGCGTTCGAAAGCCCCTGACCCATGCGCAAGGCCCCCTGACCCATGCGCAAGGCTAGGGCCAATCCGCGTGCCGGCCCTCCGGATGCGTGCCCGAAGTCGCTAGTCCTCCGGCACGCTATCGCTTGTCACGATCTGGCGGAACTTCGCACGCAACTGCCCGGTGATCGCGCCTTCTCTGCCCGACCCGATCACGCGCGCCTCGTCCTCGGTCTTGCCGATTTTGGTCACCGCGATCATTTCCGCAGCCGTGCCGGTCAGGAAGATCTCGTCGGCGTCCATGACCTCGTCGAGGCCCATCGATTGCTGGTTGACCTGGATGCCCGCCATGGGCGCGAGCTCGTCGACAACGAAGCGCCGCGTGATGCCCTCGAGCAGGCCCTCGGTGACGGGGGGCGTGTGCAGCTCGCCGTCCTTGACGACGAAGATGTTATCGCCCGAGCCCTCGGCGACCCGGCCTTCGGTGTTGAGCATGATGCACTCGAGGCAGCCCGCGTCGATCGCCTCGATCTTCGCCAGGATGTTGTTCAGGTAGTTCAGGCTCTTGATCCGCGGGTCGAGGCACTCGACCGGGATCCGCGGCCGCTCGGCGACCACCACCCGCATGCCGTTCTCGTACATCTCGGGCGTGTAGAGCTCGATCTGGTCGGCGATGCAGATCACGCCCGGCTCGGGGCACTTGAAGGGGTTCAGCCCAAGCGTGCCGACGCCCCGGGTCACGACCAACCGGATGTAGCCCTCGACGAGCTCGTTCTCTTCGACGCACCGGCGCATGATGCCGGTCATCTCATCGCGCGAGACATGGCTCGCCAGGTCGATCCGGATGCGGGACGCGCACTCGTAGAGCCGGTCGAGGTGCTGGCCGAGCTTGAAGATCCGGCCGCGATACACGCGGATGCCTTCGAAGACGCCGTCGCCGTAGAGCAGGCCGTGGTCGAAGACGTTGACCCCGGCGCGGCTCTTGGGGAGCATCTGGCCGTTGACGTAGACCAGCGGCCTGTCGTCGGTCGAAGCGTTCGGCGCAAGGGCCGCGGATGCCTGGGTTTGCGTCATCGTGCACTCCTGAGCCGACGGGACGAACCTCCGCGAGACTTCGCGAGGGACCCACCCGCCTGCGAGACATTGTATACAGCCGGGCTCGCCACCGGATCCGGCCGCAGGAGGCCGCCGAGGCGGGAACGTTCGCGTACGTCGCCGATCACGATGCGATCTGCTCCGAAACGGGTACCGGCCAAGGCGGGTCTAGCTGCGGATGGATGCCCCGAGCTTCTCGGTCGCGAGGCCCACCACGCGGCTGATCTGCGGGTCGACGTCGCCGTGCCGAAGCGTGCCGTCGTCCCGGCGGAAGCTGAGCCGTGCCGTCACGGATTTCTTGCCAGCGCCGACCGCCTCGCTGCGGAACGCCCCGACAAACGCGGCCGACTCGAAGTGATCCAGCGCGGCCTCGCCGATCAGCGACGAGATCGAGTCCCACGCGACGGCCTCATCGACGACAAGGCTCAGGTCCCGCTCGATCGCCGGGAAGGCGGCGAGCGGCTCGACGCGACCGCGAGGCGGATAGAGCTCGACGAGCGCGTCCAGATCGAGCTCCGCCGCGACGACGGAGCGGTCGAGCCCCGCGAGCCGACGGGGCCCGTCGCCCACGATCCCAAAGACGCCGATCGGCGTGCCATCGACGGACACCGAGGCGTGCCCCGACTCGTGCCACCCCGCACAGGCCGGCTCGGCGGGCGAGACCACGACAGGCCGAGCGGGCCCCGACATCGCCGAAACCACGTGCTCGACCGCGCCGCGGATCGCACGCACCGCAGCCTGCAGCTGATCGCGGCTTGGCTGCTTGCCCGCTGCGACGCCCTCGACGTCCATCAGCATCGTGAGAAGCCGCCGCTCGACGGAGCGGTTGGCCTCGGTCTGGGCAAACGTCGCGGAGAGCTCGTAAAGCCGCGTGCCCTGGCCCCCACGACCACCGGCAGCGCCGCCCGACGAGCCGCCCAGCACGTGCGCATCCGCCTGCGTGTCGGCGTTGTGCTTGCGGCAGAGCAGCAGATTGGGGATCACGCTGGGCCTGAGCGTGGGCTCGGCGCCGCGCCGATCGTCGTCGACCCTCGCCTGGTTGAGACCCTCTGCGTACCAAGGCTCCGCGTGCTCCGGCTGCACAAAGCTGAACGTCACGGTCTCCCAGAACCCGAGCCCGGTCAGGACGGAGCCGAGCTCCCGCCTCGCGCGCTCGCTCTCCTGCGGGTGCGTGACACGGATCGCGATCGTGTCGGACATCGGAACCCGGCTGTAGCCCATCGTGCGGGCGACCTCTTCGATCAGGTCGATCTCTCGGGTCAGGTCGGGCCTGAATGCCGGGGGCACGCAGCGGAGCGAGCCGCCCGCCTCGACATCGGTCCCGGCCTCAAGGTCAACCTCGACCTCGTGGCCGCGGAGCATCGACGCGATCTCGTCCGTCGACACCTCGACGCCCAGGACCTCGCGGCAGCGGTCCGGGCGAACCGTGATCGAAGATGCCGACGGCATCGGCGCGCCCTCGCTCAGCACGCCCTCGGCGACGGTGCCCCCGGTCAGCTCGGCGATGAGCGCCACTGCGCGGCGGGCCGCGGCGTCGATCGTGCGGGGATCGACGATCCGCTCGAACCGGAAGCCCGCGTCGGTGCGGATCGCCATGCGCCGCGCAGCCGTGCGGATCGTCACCGGGTCCCACGTCGCCATCTCGAAGACCACATCGGTCGTCGTGTCGTCGACCTCTGAGTCCATGCCGCCGATGACGCCGGCGAGCGACGTCGCGCCCTCGGCGTCGGCGACGACCAAGTCGGACGCCTTCAGCGTGCGAGGCTTGCCGTCGAGCGTGGTCAGCGCTTCGCCCTCGGTCGCGTAGCGCACGACGAGCTTCTGACCCGCGAGCTTGGCGAGGTCAAAGACGTGGCACGGGTTGCCGAGCTCGAACGTGATGAAGTTCGTCACGTCCACGACGTTGTTGATCGACCGCTGGCCGAGCGCCTCAAGGAGCCGCACGAGCCACTCGGGGCTCGGGCCGACCTTGACGCCGCGGATGAGCCTCGCGGTAAACAGCGGGCAGACGTCGGGCTGCTCGTTGCTGAGCGAGAGCGTCTGCCCGATCGCAGGGCTTCGGGCAAGCTCCGGCTCGTCGGACGCAGGCAGCACGAGCGACCTGGGCTTGTCCGCCGAACGGGCCGCCGCGATCTCGCGCGCGCAGCCCACGTGGCACAGCAGATCGCCCCGGTTGCTTGTCACCTCAACATCGAGCGTGACATCGCCCCACGGGTGCTCTGTCTGGCCCTCAACCGGGTAGCCGGCGTGCGTGAGCACGCGTTCCGCTTCGTCGGCGGTCACGTCGCCCGGGTCAAGGTACCTGTTGAGCCAATCGAGGCTGATATCCATGGCGACAGCGTAGGGGCCGCGTGGCCGGCGAGCCTCTCCTCGACCGCCCGCCGCGGGCCCGCGGGTACACTCGCCGGATGACCGGATCCAACACGATTACGCACAGCACGCTCCGATCGCGGCGCGATCCGTTCCGGGTGTCGCCGCGGTCAGCGGCTGTGCCGGTGCTCCTGCCGGTGGGCGTGTCCGTGCTCGTGTCCGTCCTCTTGTCTGCCCTCATGCTCGCCGCCACGATACTTGTCGTCGGCTGCAGCCACGCACCCCGGCACGGTGCGGAACAACGCGTCCAGCCGACGCCCGTTCAGCGGCCGCCGGCGGACATGACGCTGTCCGTCACCGTGGCAGACCCGAGCCTCGGTCCCGCCCGGTTCATCGTCGAGCCGGACGGCCAGCTCCGCGCAGCCGTCGGAACCGGGGCGACACGCGATGTCTACCCGGCACGCACGCGGCGGCTCTCGCAAGCGGAGATGTCTGATCTGTTCGGCCGAGTCGCGCGAGCAGGCCTCTCGCTCGCGGTCGACGAGCCCACGCAGGCAGCGTCGATGCGAGCCCCAGGGATTGTGGTCGTGCTGATTGCCAACGGCGAGCGCCGCATCGCGACGCACGATGCCCGGACTTCTCAAGACGCGGCCTCGCTGGTCGCGCACCTGCGCCGCCTCTCGCGTCTCGAAGGCTGACGCGTCGGCCGCTATCGTCTCTGATGACCGGCACCCCCGACGCGAAGCAACCCGCAAGCCCGATCGTCGGGATCGACCTTGGCACCACCAACAGCCTGGTCGCCTTTCACGACGAATCGGGGCCCCGCATACTCGCGCCTTCCGATGACGAGGCGATCATGCCCTCGGCCGTGCGATACAACGCCGACGGCTCGCTCACGGTGGGCCGGGAAGCGCGGGCCGAGGCCGTCGCCCACCCGACGCGGACGGTCTCAAGCGTGAAGCGGCTGCTCGGGCGGAGCATCGACGACGCGAAGGACGACCTGCCGTACCTGAGCTACGAGGTGGTCGCGGGGGATCACGCGACCGCCCGCGTGCGGCTGCCCGAGGGGCGCGTCGTCTCGCCGCAGGAAGTCTCAGCCGAGATCCTGCGTGCGCTCAAGCGACGCGCGAGCGACGCGCTCGGCGTCGACGTGCAGCGAGCCGTCGTGACCGTGCCCGCGTATTTCGACGACGCGCAGCGGCAAGCGACCCGCGACGCCGGCCGGCTCGCCGGGCTCGATATCGTCCGCATCGTGAACGAGCCCACGGCAGCCGCGCTCGCGTATGGGCTGGGCACCGGCATCGGTTCAGGCATCGATTCCGGCGGCGAACCCCGCACCGTCGCGATCTACGACCTAGGCGGCGGCACGTTCGATGTCTCCATCCTCCGGATCACGCCCACCGACACCGATCGCGACGACGCGTCTCAGACCGACGCCGCCGGCACCGGCTTCTTCCAGGTGCTCGCCACCGCGGGCGATACCCGCCTCGGCGGCGACGACATCGACCAGCAACTCGTCAAGCTCTTCCTCGCGGAGATCCGCGATCAGCTCAAGATCAGCGAGAGCGTCGCGGACTTCGACGCGTTCCCGCCCGAAACCCGCCGCGCGATGATCGCCTTCGCGGAGGCCGTCAAGATCAGGCTCTCTTCGGACGAGGCGGCCCCGGTGCGGATCGAGCTGGGCGACGGGCAGACCTACGAGCGGACCATGACGCGGGACGAGCTCGAACAGATGATGCACCCCTGGGTCGATCGCACGATCGATGCCTGCCGACAAGCGATGCACGAGGCGGAGCGCGCGAGCGGCGAGACGCCCGAGATCGACGCCGTCGTCATGGTCGGCGGGTCGACACGCATCCCGATGGTTCGGCGGGCCGCCCACGACTGCTTCGGCGTCGAGCCCTACACGGCGCTCGACCCCGATCGGGTGGTCGCGCTCGGCGCGGCCGTGCAGGCGGGGATCATGTCGGGCTCAGCATCGGGCTCGCTCTTGCTCGACGTCATCCCGCTCTCGCTCGGCATCGAGACCCAGGGCGGCGCCGTCGCCAAGCTCATCACCGCCAACAGCACCGTGCCCGCGCGGGCGACGGAGATGTTCTCGACGAGCGTCGACGGCCAGACGAGCATCCAGATTGCGGTCTATCAGGGCGAGCGCGAGATGGCCGAGGACTGCCGGCTCCTGGGCGAGTTTCATCTCTCGGGCCTGCCGCCGATGCCCGCGGGCATCCCGCAGCTCGAGGTCGAGTTCCGTGCCGACGCATCGGGTGTGCTCGGCGTGAGCGCGCACGAGCGGCGCTCCGGCAAGCGCGCCCAACTACAGGTCATCCCAAACCACGGCCTGACACGCGACGAGGTCGAGGCAATCGAACGCGACAGCCTCACGCACGCCCGCGACGACATGACCCGCCACCGCGTCGTCGACCTCATCGTCAACAGCAAGCTCGACCTCAAATGGATCGGCGAACGGCTCGAACGCTTCGGCGACACGCTCGATACGGGCTACCGCGACGAGCTCTCCACGAAGCTCTCCGAGCTCCGCACCCTCGTGGAGCGGGCCCAGGCCGACTGGCGGAGCGTCGACGCGAATGCGTTCGCGAACGCCAAGCAGTCGCTCGACGAGGCGAGCGTGCGGCTGCAGGAGGTCAGCATCACCGAGAGCCTGAAGCAAGACCATCCCTAACGCGACGGCCCGCGGCACGACCACTCAGGCGACACGCAAAGCTACGCCTGCTCTTCGGGCACGCCGATGTCCTCGTCCCACAAATCCGGGTACTCCTCGATGAACGCCTCCATCATCGAAACGCACCGGCGGTCGCCGATCACGATCACCTCACAGCCTTCCTGAACGAGCCAGTCTTCGCGGCCTTGAAAGGTCTGGTTCTCGCCAATGACGACCCGCGGGATGCGGTGCAGCACGGCCGTGCCCGAGCACATCGCGCAGGGGCTGAGCGTGGTGGCCATGGTGAGCGTGTGCCAGTCACGGCGTCGGCCGGCGTTGCGGATGCAGGCCGTTTCCGCGTGCGCGGTCGGATCACCCGTCTGCACTCGGAGGTTGTGGCCCGCCGCCACGATCGCGCCCGAGGGGTCCATCAGCGCTGCCCCGATCGGGATGCCGCCCTCCGCCAGGCCCTTCTGAGCTTGGGCGATCGCGGCTTCGAGCGCTGCCCGGTCCAGTTCATCTCGGGTCATCCGCGTGCCTCCGATCGGCTAGGCTCCGGGCATGGGCCGAACACACCCGAACCACCCGAACGCCATCATTTTCGAGCATCCGCTGATCCAGCACAAGCTGACCTCGATGCGTGCGACCACGACCGGGTATCGGCCGTTCCGGGCGCTCATCGCCCAGATCGCGGGCCTCATGGTCTTCGAGTTCACGCGGACGTTCCCGACCAACACCATCGAGGTGCAGACGCCGCTCGAAACCTGCTCCGGGCAGCAGCTGAGCAGAAAGATCACCGTCGTGCCGATCCTGCGGGCGGGGCTGGGCATGGCCGAGGGCATCATGGAGGTCATGCCCGAAGCCCGCGTCGGGCACCTCGGCATGGTGCGCAACCACGAGACGCTCCAGCCTGAGGTGTACCTTGAGAAGCTGCCGGCCGATCTCGACGCCGGGCCGGTCGTGCTCGTCGACCCGATGCTCGCGACCGGCGGATCAGCGATCGAGGCGATCAAGCGGCTCAAAGAAGTCGGGGCAACGGACCTGCGGCTGATCTGCCTCGTCGCCGCCCCGGAAGGCCTGCGCGGCATGGAGCGGGCGCACCCGGAGGTCACCGTCTATTCCGCAGCGGTCGACCGCGAGCTCGACGGCCACGGCTACATCCGCCCGGGCCTCGGCGACGCGGGCGACCGCATGTACGGCACCGTCTAACCCAACGCCGCCTGATCCCGGCCCGTGCAATGGCGGCACCGCGCACCAGCACAAGATCCCGAACACGCCCTTCGGCCGGAACAACCCACCGCGGATGTTCCACAGCCGCTTGAGGGCGTACCAGCCGTGCGCGCCTACGACCCGAGCCCGGCCTTCACGAAGTCGCTCGTACCGAGCACGCTTCGATGACACGACCTGCGTGACATGCTCTCGAAGGGCGCATTCCGGACAGCGACGATCAGGCGATGCCGAGGATGACCTTGATCCCCTCGCCAGACATCATCGTTTCGAAACCCGCCTTGTAGTCGTCCAGCGGAAACTCGTGCGTGATGATCTCGTCGAGCTCGAGCCGGCCTGAGAGCAGCAGCTCTTCCATCTGGAACCACGTCTCGAACATGCGTCGGCCGTTGATCCCGAGCACGGTGCAGCCCTTGAAGATGATGTTTTCGGTAAAGTTGAACGCGACGGGCTTGGCTGGCACGCCGAGCAGCGCCGCGACGCCGCCGTTGCGCAGCGCGCGGAAGCCCTGGTCGATCGCCTGCGACGCGCCCGACATCTCGAGCACGACGTCCACGCCCTCGCCCCGGCACTGGCTCCGCACCTCGCGCACCCAGCCGTCGCCCTCGCGCGCGTCGTAGACGCCGACGGCGCCGAGCTTCTTCGCGAGCGCGAGCCGCGGTGGGTTGATGTCCGTCGCAAAGATCCGGCTTGCGCCCGCGGCCTTCGCGACCGTCACCGCCATCAGGCCGATGATCCCGGTGCCCGACACCAGCACCGTCTTCGCGCTCACGTCCGCCGCCATCACGGTGTGCACCGCGTTGCCCAAGGGGTCGAGCACCGCGGCCACCCGGTCGGGGATGCTCGGGTGCACGGGCCACACGTTTTCTTCGGGCACCACGAGGTAGTCCGCGAAGCAGCCGTCGCGGTCGATGCCGAAGATGCTCGTATCGATCGCGATGTGCGCGTTGCCGGTCCGGCTGTTGTAATCGACGCCCGCGGTCGTGTGGCCCTCGGCGCTGACCCGCTGGCCGGGCTCAAACTTTGTCACCGCCGAGCCGATCGAGTCGATCACTCCCACGAACTCGTGCCCGGTGATCACGCCCACCGGCACGCGCCCGGCGGCCCACTCGTTCCACTCCCAGATGCTCCGGTCCGTCCCGCAGATGCCCGCCTTGGTCACGCGGATCCTGACATCGCGCGGCCCGGGCACCGGGATCGGCCGCTCGACCAGGTCCAGACCGGGGCCCGCGTGATGCTTCACGAGGCATCGCATCGTGCCCCCGGCGGCGTCGGCTCGATTCTGCGACATCTCGGACCTCCTGGTCGGACCGGGATCACGCCCCGGCCCTGTTTGTATACAAGCCGTCCGCAGCCCGCCGGGCCACCGCTCATAGACTCAGAGCTCATGCCCCCGTCGACCGCCGCCCAGCCCGAGAGCTTCCTGTTCATCGCCGCCAAGGCCGATGGTGGCAAGGCGTTCGGTGTGCGGCCGGCGGACGACGAGGGCGTCCTCGCCCGCGACCTCGGGCGCGAAAGGCTGATCCTGCTCCGGTCGTATCGCGTGCCGGCGTTCCTCGCGGGCGGCAGGGGCGAGCTGCCCTTGAAAGACCAGGCCGAGGCGACGACCCAGCTCGCGGCGCTGCTCGATCGGGGCGTGCCGCTGGTCGAGTCGCTCGAAGTCGTGGCCGAGGCGGTGTCGTCCGCATCGCGCGTGAAGATCTCGCGCATGCGCGACCTGGTGAGCCAGGGCACGAGCTTCGCGTCGGCTTCGGTCGAGACCGGCGCTTTCGACGAGGTCACGGCAGCGGTGTTCGGCGCCGCCGAACGCACGGGCGACCTTGCCGGCGCGTCGCGCCAGCTCGCCAGAAACGCCCGCCGACGGCTCAAGATCCGAGAAACCGCGACGACGTTGCTCTTCTACCCGCTGATCGTGCTCACGATCTCCGCGTTCGTCGGCGTGTTCATGCTGACCGTTGTAGTGCCGATGGTCGCCGACTCGATGCGG
The DNA here is from genome assembly GCA_039821685.1 of Planctomycetota bacterium. GTDB lineage: Bacteria > Planctomycetota > Phycisphaerae > Phycisphaerales > UBA1924 > JANQQZ01. The sequence continues at coordinate 43,396 of JBCBNT010000005.1, forward strand.
CAGATGCTTCCCGATGGGCAGTCGCTGCCGCTCGCGACCGAGCTGCTGGCGGCCGCGGGCGAGGGCCTGCGCGCGAACCCGCTCCTGGCGCTGGGCGTGGTCGCGGGCGTGCTAGTCGCTGGGATCGTGCTCAGGCGGGCCCTCACTCGCGCGGGCGGGGCGGTGCTCCGCACGCTGCCGGTGGCGAAAGACCTGACGCTCGCGCAGGAGTCAGCGCGGTTCTTCAGCGTGATGGCTGCGATGAGCACCGGGGGCGTGCCGCTGGCCGAGGCGCTGGGCGTGGCGAACCAGACGATCCACCACCCGAAGCTGCGGAGCCAGCTCGAGTCGCTCCGGACCGGGCTGATCGAGGGCGGGGTGCTCAAGGTGCTGATCGAACGGGTGGCGGCGCTGCCCCTCGCAACGCGGCGGCTGCTGATCGCCGCCGACCGCGCGGGCGATCTCGACTCGGCATTCGAGAGCCTCGCCGAGGATCACACGGACATCGTCGACCGGCAGTCGAACAGGCTGCTCGCGGTCCTCGAGCCCGCGCTGATCGTGCTGATCTTTCTGCTCATCGGCTCGATGATCCTCGCACTCGTCGTGCCGATGCTGACCCTCAGCAAGACGGCCTTCCAGGGCCTCTCCGGCTAGGCGGTTTCCCGACCGCCCGGCCGCCGGCCGAAGCAGGACGGCCGAAGCAGGACGACCGAATTGGGGTCCGGATACAATTTCCCGACGAAAAACCGCCGGCACGCCCGCAACGGCCGCCGGTGCAACCGAATAGCCACACGGGCGCATCGCCCTGAAGCACACGCACGCCAGGCCACCCCCCTCGGAGAGACCACGAATGGCTTCAGCAACGACCTCCACACCGCGACGGATCAGCGCCGCCCGGCGGGGCTTCTCGCTCCTCGAGCTCACGCTTGTGATCGCCATCATGGGGATCCTGATGGGCGTGGTTGCCTTCAGCCTGCTCGGGCAGAGCGACGCGGCGCGCGTCGAGACGACCAAGCTCCGCATGAGCCAGCTGCAGACCGCGATCGACGGGGAAATGGCGATGAACGGCGTCGCGCCGACGGGCCTCAACGCGCTCGCTGCCAGCGGCAAGATCAAGCAGGACGCGATCCTCGACGAATGGGAGCAGCCCTTCTACTACGCGCCGAGGCCCGCCGGACAGAAGCCCGCCTACGACCTGCGGAGCCCGGGCCCCGATCGCCTGATGCAGACCGCGGACGACATCAACCTCTGGGACTTCGCCTCCCAGTAAGCCGAAGAGCCCCTCGCCAAGCCGACCCCTATGAGAAAGCCGAACCCCACAGCACGACACGCGAGCCGGGGCTTTACCTTCCTCGAAGCGGTGCTCGGGCTCGCTCTGCTCGGCATCATCGGCGGCGCGATCTTCGGTGTGCTGGGCTACGCGTGGCGTGTCGAGATCAATGCTCGGCAGACGCTCGGCGCAGCCGAGGTCGCCAACCGCGTGCTCATCAGCTATCTCGACGATTCGACATCGCCGCGGAAGCTGCCCGACACCATCGCCTACCAGGAGATGACGTTCCGCTGGTCGCTCGATACCACGCGGGTATCGATCAAAGACACCGTCCCCAGCGCGCGGACCGACCGAGACGGGTCGGCCACGATCCAGGAAGCCCTCGACAAGATGGAGTCCGTCGTCGTCATCGCCTGGATCGACGACGGCACCCCCGCCTCGCTCGTGCCGGGATCGACCCCGGGCTACCGGCTCGACCGGGTGATCGACCCCTTTACCTTCCGCAGCGCCGACTCGATCGATCGGCTCATCAACGATCCGGAGCGCCGCGACGAGCTCTTCCAGCGGATCATCGGCCTCGACACCGAATCCGACGAGGCATCGCGATGAGCCGCCGGCGGGGCTTCACGCTGCTGGAGACCGTGCTCGCGGTCGCGGTGGGCTCGATCGTGCTCGCGGCAACGCTCGGCGTGCTGACGACCGTCCGGCAATCGAACGCGGCGCTCGGCGAGCAGTCTCGCGATATGAACGACCTCGCGCAGACGCAGCTCGCGGTCAGGCGGGCGATGGACACGCTGCTGGCTGCGCCAACGGGTGCCGTCCGCGGCGCACTCGCCGGCTCCGCCGAAGAGGCCTTCATCGACGCCGTGCTCGACACGGCCAATCCCGACCCGATCCCCGGTCTGCCCGCGCGGTTCGAGATGACCACCGGCGACAACCCACGCTTTGAGATGGTGCTGAGCAGGCCGCTGCTCGATCGCCCGCCCGAGCCAGGGGCCGGGAGCCGATTCGAACGCCGGCTTGGGCGTACCGCCGCCGATGTCGGAGCGGCTCTCGGCGTGAGCGCATCGGACCTGCCGGGGCACCGCGGCGCGTTTGAGCTGCGCCGAGCGCAGGGTGAGCAGCACCCCGACCTGTGGTGGGTGCCGCTGCCGCCGAGGCCGGTGACGACCGCTGGCGGGTCACCCGCCCCGTTCGACGCCGACACGCTGCCGCCGCCCCGGAGGCTCTGCCGAGACGTGACCGCGCTGCGCTGGACAGGATTCATCGACAGCGAGCGGGTGCCGCGGGTCCGGGCGGTCGAGTCGTCGCAGTTCCCGGCGTTCGTCGAGCTGGAGATCGCGACCGCGGGCGGGGGCTATGGCAACTGGACCATGGAACTCGCCTGGACCGTCGGCGCCGAGCTCAACCCACCCGAGGTACCCGATATCGGCATCGATGCCGAACCGGCGGACCCGACGCCCGAAGACGAGGGCGAGTTCGTGCCCGACGTGATCGACTTCGAGGATGCCGTCGGGCAGACGGGGGTGCGGGGATGACGCGCCGCGACCGGGGCTTCGTGATGCCGGTGGTGATGCTGCTCTCGCTCGTGGTCGGGCTGGTGGCGGGCGTCGTGCTGTCGAGATCGGCGCAGCGGAGCCTGATCGTGCGCGACCAGCTCGATGCCTACACCGCGAGCCACCGCGAGCGGGGCGTGCGGGAGATGATCGCGGCGTGGCTCAAGTATTCCTACGAGCAGGACCTGATCGAGATGACCGGGGGCTCGGAAGCGGGCGGCGAGGCGTTCAGCGTGAGCGTCGGTCGGACGTGGCAGATCCGCGTGCGGCTCATCCCGGCGCAGCGGACGGCGCGCGTCGACCCGATCGGTCTTGATGCGGAAGAGTCCGCCATCGCGCGGTCAACCGGGGCGCTGCTCAGCGAGCGCTTCGGACCGGCGGGCCTCTCTTCTCGCACGAGACCCGCCGGCCCCATAGCCATCGATACCAGGCGGGCGGATGACGACGTGGTCGAGGCGGTCGCGGCCGCGGCGCTCAGCGACCGGGACCTGGCGGAGGCGTTCGTCCGCGAGATCCGCCGGTCCGACGCGGGCCGAGACATCAACCGCGCCGACGTCAACCGCGCAGCCGCCGACGCGGGCATCCCCGAAGACCAACACGAGATGCTCCAGCAACTCTTCGGCGAGCCGGCGACGCTCTGGGAGGTGCAGGCCGTGCTCGAACCGACCCGATCGGCGCTCGCGACCGACCCGAGCCTGGGCGATGCGCGGCAGGCCTTTGAGGGCCTGATCGATCTGCCGAGCGGGCTCGGCTCCAGCTTCGGCGCCCAGCACCCGAGCGAGCTCTTCCTCGCGTGGCGACGGATCAACAGGGACGAGCCGGCCGGCGGCTACACTCCTGCGGCGGGCGGTTTCGGTGGAGCCGGAACCGCGGTGGACGCCTTCACGGAGGGACGATGAGCGGGGTGGATCGCACCAGCGCGAAGCGGCTGACGCTCGTCGGCCAGACGGCGGCGGCGCTGCTCACGGCGGCCGCGGTGCTCGCGTTCGTCATCTCACCACAGCTCCCGCCCGCGCCCGAGCCGCCCGCGTCGCCCCCGCCGACCACCGGCGGCACCACGACCGCTCAGGCCCCGGTCATGCCGGACGTCGACATCACGATGCTCGCCGATGTGCTGGGCGTCGCTGCGGCGATCGAAGCCGATGAGCAGATCACTAGAGACGACGACGACGGTCCAGACCCGAAGCCGGACCCGCTCGCGCCGGAAACAAACGCCGGCTTCCGGTTCCTTGGAGGATTCTTCTCGCCCAGCCGGTCGCTCGCGATCATCAAAAACGCCAACCGTCAGACGATGGTCCGCGTGGGCGATTCGATCGACTTCGGGTACACCGTTCACTCGATCTCGCCCGAGTTCGTCGAGATCGAGCGGGCGGGCGAGATCGAGCGGATCGAGCGAGCGTCGCCCGACGGCTCGGCCGTGACCACCACGACGATCGCCAAGGACTCGTTCGCCCCTGGGACTGAGGTGAGCGACTCGGCCCGCGAGAGGCTCCGCGACGCGCGGGCACGGGCCGCCGCGGGAACCAATCCAGATCGTGACAAGCTCCGGCGCGACTACGAGCGCGAGCGGCAGCGGCGGCTCGAAGAACTCCGCGAGCAGGGCATCGATATCGACTCGGCCGACCCGCGGGCCGACCGGCGCAGGAACGAATAGCAGACCGTGGCAGGACCGACCGTGCATCTCGAGCGTGACGCCAGCGGCCAATCGCTGCTGGCCATCCGCCTGATTGGCGACTCCGACAGCGAGCGGTGGACGCCGCCCGCCGACGCCGACCCGGCCGACACGCCCGCCCTCGCCGCGGCATGGCTCCGCACGCAGATGGGCGGCCGCGGGCGGATCGGCCTGCTCTCGCTCGACCTCGCCGGCGCGGTCTGCTCATGGCTCGATGCCCCGAGCCACGACGCCGCCGTCGTCCGCGCCGCCGCGAGGCAGGCCCCGCCCGGCATGTGGGGCGACTGGTCGGCGAGCTCGGGCGGAGCCGCGGGTCTCGACTGGCGGGCAGCGAGCATCGGCGCGCTCGGCGGAGGCCGCGACGCCGCGAAGCCCGCCGGCAAACGATCGCGTGCAGACGCAAGCGGAGCGACCACGACCCGCTCGGCGGTGCTCGCGGTCTCCGATCTGCCGGTCCGCCTGCTGCTCGACGAGCTCGACCGGCGCGGCGTGGCGGTGGAACGGATCGCGTCCCTCTGGCACGCGATGGCCGCCGCCTGGGATCCCGGCGCGCAGCCCGATTCCACGAAAGCCGATCCGACACAGGCCGGCCTCGACGCCGAAGACAGCAGCGACGATGTCGTCCTCACCTTTCGCGATGCGTCGGATACGGCGGTCGTCCTGATCGATGCCTCGGGCCGCCTCGCGTGGGCCTGGTCCGAGGGCGGGTCGCTGCTCGCGTCGGGCACGGCGCGGCTCGATCTCTCGTCGCTCCGCTCTGAAAGCAGCGACGGCCACGGCATGCCCGGCACGCCCAGCACGCCCGGTATCGCCGGGCGTCTGACCGCCGATTGGCTCGCCTGGACCGCGCAGCTCGGCCGCGCGCCGGCCCGCGTCGTCTGTCTCGCGGATGAAACGATCAGCGACGGCATCGCGTCGTTCGGGCGGTCGCTCGGCGCCGCCTGGCCCGGCGTCTCGGTGGATGTCTTCCGCGTTCCCGATCCGGTGGGCGCGACGCTGCACCGGCTCCGAGAGACCTCGGCCGGGGGCTCGCCGCTCCGACCGATGGACGCCGGCTCAACGATCGCGGGCCTGTCGTCGAGGCCCGGCCGGTCGCACCGGGCGATGTACCGCTGGGCAACGCTGGGCCTGCTGGCCGGCTCGGCCGCGTGCGTAACGCTCGGCGTGCAGCTTCGGGGCGTGGCGGCGGACGCCCGGGGTGCCGCGGCGCTGATCGCCGCGGGCCAGCGCGAGCGCGTCGCCCAGGTGCTCCCGCCCGGAACCGACCTAACTTACCCGGCGCTCGCCGCATCGCAAACCCTTGAGCAGCTCCGGGCCGAGCGGGCCCCGGCGCAGGTCAAGCCGCTGCCGCCCATGATCGCGGGGGCCGAGCAGATCGGCTTCGTGATCTCCAGCTCCGACGTGCGACTCGAGCAGCTCACGATGGCCTCCGCGTACGCGAACGTCATCGTGTCGGGCGAGACGACCGAGTCCGTCGAGCTCTTGCCCAGGGGCCTGCGCGGCGGCACGGATCTGTTCAGGTGGGACTCAGCCGCGAACATCAGCCGACGCGGCGGCCGGCTTCAGGGCGAGATCACGGCCCTGTGGTCCGATAGCGCGACCGACGGCGATGCCGGGCCGAATCCCCAGACCGGCCCACAGACGGACAGAAACACCGCCGAGCCGACCGCCCAGCCAACTGCCCAACTGGAGACGAGGCGATGATCCCGGACGACGCGACGATGCCGGACAGCGCCCGGTCTCCGCGGCCGCCGAGCGACGAGCAGCGACTCCGGATGTTCCGCGCCGCGGGCGACGCCGAGCGTGCCAACAGGCCCCGCTGGATGGTGCTGCTGGCGGGCGTGCTGTTCGCCGCCTGCGCGGGGTTCGCGCTGCTCGGGCTGAGCGCGCGGGCATCGGCGGTCGAGCAGCTCACGATCGCGCGAGCCGGCGAGGCTGCTCTGGGCCGGACGATCGCCGACATCCGGCTCGCGCAGCAACCGCCCGAGACCGGGGGGATCGGGCCCTTCCCGCCGCTGCCCGCACCGCAGACGCGTCTCGAGCAGATCGCCGGGCGGGCGGGCCTCTCGACGCTGCCCGCCCCGAACGTCAGCCAAGAGCAAGTCGACGACCGGATCAGCCGAAAGATCTACCAGTATGCTGCGATCCGTAACCCGTCCGCGGAGGTGCTCTTCCTCTGGCTCGACAACGTCGAGCGGGAGATCCTCGGGATGCGGGTCCGGAGCATCGAGCTCAAGCCCAACCAGCGCCGCAACGGCTGGGAGTTGAACGTCAGCTTCAGCAGATTGGAGACCTCGTCGTGAACCGACCGTCCCGCCTTCGCTCCCGCCCCGCTCTCGCACTGACCGCGTGCCTGACCGCCGCAGCGACCGCTCTGGTCGGCTGCTCCGGATCCGGCTCGAGCGGCGCCTCGCCCGCGGTCGGCGGCACCGTCGCCGAGGCCCGCGAGTTGACCGCCCGCGGCGACCGCGCCTTCCAAGAGGCCGACTACGAGCAGGCCGAATCGCTCTACCGCCGCTCGCTCAGCATCATGAGCGACCAGCCCGGTGCCCTCAACAACCTCGGCAACGTGCTCGTCGCGCAGCAGCGGTACCTCGACGCCGACGAGGTCTACAAGCTCGCGATCGAGATCGACTCGACACGCCCAGAGATCTTCAGCAATCGCGGCCGGCTCTACCTGCAGGCGGGCTACCCGCGCGACGCGATCCGCATCTTCGACCAGGCGCTCGACGCCGACCCCCGCTGGATGCCCGCGATCCGCGGCAAGGCCAAGGCGAGCCACGTGCTGGGCCTTGCAGAAAACGAATACCTCGGCATGCTCCGCCAGGCGATGATCCTCGAGAGCGATGCCGCCTGGCGCGCGTTCTTCGACAGCGAGCGGGCCCGCGTCCGCGATGCACTGCTCGCCGAAGAAGATATCAGCAGCACCGGATCGTTCTGATCGCCGTGACGCTGCCGTTGCTGAGCGGTTCCGCGAGAAAGCAACCCTGATTCAGAGCAGCGCCGCGGCCACGCTCGCGAGCTCGCTCCGCTCGCTCCGCTCGAGCGTGATGTGGCCCACGATGCCGATCGACTTCATCTTCTCAACGAGATACGCAAGCCCGTTCGACGACTGATCGAGGTACGGGTTGTCGATCTGGCCGATATCGCCCGTGAGGATGATCTTGGTGCCCTCGCCCACGCGGCTGACGATCGTCTTGATCTCGTGCGGCGTGAGGTTCTGCGCCTCGTCCACGATCATGAACTGGTGCGGGATCGACCGGCCGCGGATGTAGGTCAAGGGCTCGAGGACCAGCTTCCCGTCCGCCATGAGCCGCTGGATGCGCTGCTCGGTCGAGTGGCTATCGGGCGAGACGTTCTCGCCGCTACGCGTGGTGAGCAGGTACGACAGGTTGTCGAAGATCGGCTGCATCCACGCGGTGAGCTTCTCGTCCTTGTCGCCGGGCAGGTAGCCGATGTCGCGCCCCATGGGCATGATGGGCCGGGCGACGAGCAGCTTCTCGTAGCGGTCGTCGTTGAAGACCTTGGCCATGCCCGCGGCAATCGCGAGCAGCGTCTTGCCGGTGCCCGCCGACCCGAGCAGCGTGATGAGCCGGACCTCGTCATCGAGCAGCAGGTCGAGGGCCATGGTCTGCTGGGCGTTCCGCGCCAGGATGCCGTAGACGGGCTTGCGCGGCCCGGTGACCGGGATGATCGCCTCGGTCTCTGCCATCCGCGTCGCCAGCCGCCGCGCGAGGCCGGTGTGGTTCGGGTCGTCCTGGTCATGCAGCACGATGAACTCGTTCGGCTGCAGCACGCGGTTGTAGGTCTGGCCGTCGACGCCCGTGTACGCCAGGTGCGGCGCGAGGATCTCGAGGCTCAGCTGCTTGTTGTGGTAGAGGTCATCGATCAGCTTGCCGGGCACGGTCAGCTCACACGCGCCGGTGTAGAGCCGATCCGCGTCGACCTTCTGGTTCTCGAAGTCCTCGCTGGTGATGCCCAGCGCGTCAGCCTTAATCCGCGCCGAGAGGTCCTTCGAAACGAAGACCGCGGGGCTGCCGGCGAGCTGGAGCGCGTACGCCACCGCGATGATGCGGTTGTCCGGCATGTCCTTGGCGATCGCGGCCGGGCGGGCGTGGTCCGTGACGTCGATGCGGATCGTGCCTGCCTTGCCCTCCGAGGCGAGCGCGGTGGGGTTGAACTCGGGCGTCGCCTCCATGCCGCCCCAGCTGACCTCTTCGGTGAGCTTGCCGAGCTCGCGGAGGCGGTCGAGGTGCCGGATGCACTGCCGGGCGGATCGGCCGATGTCGTCCTCACGCCGCTTCATGGTGTCGAGCTCTTCGATCACCGGATACGGGATGATGACGTGATTCTCTTCGAACACAAACAGCGCGTTGGGGTTGTGCAGCAGCACGTTCGTATCAAGCACGAAGTGCTTGACGGCCGCGGCGGCCTTGGGCCCAGCCGCTCCCTCGAGCCCGCTCGCGGGTGCGTCAGTCTGCGTCATCGTTGGGCTGCTCGCCTCCGGCCGGTCGGTCATTGCTGTTGACATCCGTGTCCCGTTTGTTGGCTTGAGGCTCCGCCTCAGGCTCATGTGGCATGCTCAACGCTCCGGCTGCATCGTCCGCTGAGCCCGAGGCGACCTCCGCTTCGAGCATACCGGCAGCCGCCGCGGCGGGCGAGCCCTGCGGCTCGATCTCGCCCGCGGAGAGCGTGGCGAATGCCCCCCAGAACGCCCCGACCGTCAGCACCAGCCCCATGACGCCCGCCACGCCCGTTTTGAGGAACGTCGATGCCAGCTTGCCGGCCGCGGCCCCTGCGCCCGCCTTGGACGACGCACGCCAGTTCTTGCCGCCCTTCCATCGCTCAAAGAGGACCGCGAGCACGCCCGCGCCGATGACGCCGCCGATGATCGTGCCCGCGATCGGGATGGGGATCACGATGGTCCCGATGATCCCGCCCGCCAGGCCGCCGACGAGGGCACCGATCGCGCCCGGCCGCCCCGCGCCTCCGGCCTTTGCGCCCGCCGCCGACGCCCCGAACTCGACGACTTCGCCCCCGACCGCGAGCACGCCAGCCGCGATCAGCCAGGGCCAGCCGATCAGCTCGGGCAGCAGCAGCTTCCCGCCGATCGCCACGAGCAGCATGAGCCACGTGCCGGGCAGCGTCAGCAGCGTGAGCAGCGTGCCGAGAACCGCACAAACCGTGACCGCGATCGCTCCGACCCAGACCATGCGTGTGCGATGCTCCTAAGTAGACCCGACCGGACCGGATGAGACCGACCCAGAGCACGCCCACCGAACGTGAAGGCAGGTATTGGCTCAGGCCGGCGGGCGATCCTCACCCGCGACCGGCGCAGCTTCTTCGGATTCCGAGGGTGCCGCTTCCGCGGCGCTGTCGTCCCCGCCCTCGTCCTCGTTTTCGTCTTCGTAGTCCTCGGGCCGAGCGTGCTTGTGCATCGCCACGGCCCAGTCTTCGAGCGGGTCGTACTGGTACAGGTCGAGCTTGATCTCTCGCCCGCCGAGCTGCGGGTGGTCGGCGTTGATCTTGAAGAAGAACAAGAACTTGTCCCACTTGCGCTTGTCAAAGTCGACGACATCGCCCGGCACGATCGACGCGCCGCCCGGGAGACCGAGCCGGAGCTCGGCCGGGTCCCACGTGTACGACTTGCTGGCCACGCGGTACATGTGGAACGCGAGCCAGATGCCCAGGCCGAAGCCCACAACGGTGAAGAGCCACTGCACCGGGATGTCGAACCACGCGAGCGGCTTGGGGTTGTCGCGGTTCTCCCACTCGGCGCGGAGCCCCGAGAGCGTCTCCCGCGGGGAGCCCGACAGGTCGGCGTCGATCCGCTCGGGCGTGAGCTGCCAGACCTTGCCGAGCGATTCGAACCAGGCGAGCTTGGCGAGCTGGGCCGCCGCGTCGCGCGCGGCGCCGCCCTCGCCGCCGGCGCGCTGCGTGAGGTCCGCCTGCTCGGACCGCAGATCGTCGAGCCGCGACTGAGGCGTCTGCCCGTCGGGCACGCCCAAGGGGAGCGTCAGCGAGTGCGCCTGGTCCGACGCCTCGAGATAGCGGAAAAGGCGGTACTCCGCGTCGCGCTCCCCCCGATTCGGGTAGACGATCGTCGCGTCGACCAGCCCGTAGATGCCGAAGCCGACGCTGACGATCAAGAAGATAATGAACTTGCGCTTCCAGCGCCTCGTCAGCGTGGTCGTGGTTGGCTCGGGTCCGTCGGTCATGGGTCGCGTGCTCCGGCTCGTTGGTTGCACTACGGATCGGTCATCGAGAGGCCCGGGTTGTGCGCGACCGGCGCCTCAACCCCGACACCTCAGCTCAGGCACCTCAGCCCCGGCGGGGCCCCCGCTCGGGCTTCGAGAGCGCGTCGTCCCACCAGTGCTTGGCCCAGATCTTGCCGCCCGGCGTCCGCATCAGCGACTCGAAACCGCCCAGCCGGACCTCGCGCTTCGGGATGCTCGGGTGCGCCCGGCCCGTGCGCACCGCCCGATCGAGCCACGCCTCGTGCATCCGTCGCACGCGCTCGGCGTGCAGATGTCTGTTGTTGCGGTTCCAGAATCGGAGCATGATCCGAAAGTATACCGGCCGACGGCGATTTGACCGCCATCGCGGGCAGCCAATCCAACGCCCATCGCAGCGGCCGATTCCGGACTGCTAGGCCCCCTCGCCCAGCACCCGACCCCGCCACGCCCGCCGGCCTCGCACCGAGAGCCACCAGCTGTGCCACTGGACCGCGGTCATCGCCGCCGTGCCGATGGGGTGGAGCACGACCGGCAGCACGCCCTGGCCGAAGCGTGCCGCGAGCAGGCCCCGCTCGATGAGCATCGCGGCGCAGGCCGAGCAGGCGAGCCCGAAGGCCGCCGCATCGTCGATGACGCCCGCGAGCCCGAGCGCGAGCACAACGAACGCGCCGGTGTGACCCACGAGATGCAGGAACGTCAGGAACGCGAGCAGGCCCACCGAGCCGAGGCCCTCGAAGGCGTTTTTCGCGAAGCCGCTCCACGACTGCGCAAAGCCTCGGTACATCCGCACCCGCGCGAGATCCTGCCCGTCGAACAGATCGCTCTTGAACCCCGCACGCCGGACGGCACGGGGCATCATGACGCCGTCGTGGTACGAATCTTTGAACGCCTCGTGCCCGCCGCTGGCGTCGTAGGCGTCGCGGCGGACGAACAGGAACTGCCCGCAGGCGGCGCTCGTGCTCGGGTCGCTCGTCTGCCGCATGCGCCACATGGGCAGGTAGCTGAACAAGATAAAGAAAATCATCGGCACCAGCAGCCGCTCGCCAAACGAACGCGTGATCTGTCTCGGAAAGGTACTGAGAAGGCCGACGCCGCCCTCTCCAGCCGACAGCGAACTCGCGTGCGCGTAGGTGCGTTCGAGCATGTCGGGGCTGAAGCGCACGTCGGCGTCGGTGAAAAGCATCCACTCGCCCCGCGCCGCCTGCGACATGCGCCAGCAGGCGTGCTGCTTGCCGGCCCAGCCCTCGGGCAGCGGCACGGTGTCGACGAGCCGCACGCGGCCGTCTTCGGCGACGAGCCTGGCCAGGATCTCGGGCGTGGCATCGGTGGACTGATCGTCGTAGACCAAAATTTCGCAGTCAGAGTACGAGCCGTCGAGCACGGACCGCACGCACGCTTCGATGTTGGCTTCTTCGTCGCGCGCGGGGATGCAGACCGAGAGCAGCGGGCGATCCACCTCCTCCGGCAGCCGCTCGGGCGGGCGGTGATAGAGGCTGAGGTTTTTGATCGCCATCGCGAGCGCGCCGGCGCAGCTCAGCGCCGCGAAGAGCATCAGGCCTGCGAGGAGCGTCATGGTGTTCTCCGTGTGCGGATCGATGCGGTGTCGCGGCCGGTGAGCTTGAGGAACCAGTCGTACACAAAGAACGTGCCGCCGGTCTCGCCTCCGATGAGCGTCTCAAACCGGCTGGGGTCGCGCGAGATCGCCTCGGCCGCGAGGTGGTCGGCCGCTGCCGGCAGAGCGGATGACACCCGGCGGTGCCACGCGGCGGTGCTCCGCGCGCCCGGCGGCGGGTCGATGGGCGCGATGTGCGCGAGCAACTCGGGCTTTTTGTCGTCCCAGAACGGGTACTCGACAGCGACCGCAAGCACGCGGACGCCCCGCTGCTCACTATCGAGCCGGCCCAGGATCGCGCTCACGCCGGGCCGCACACGCATGGGCTCACGCGGGTCCTGAAAGCGTCCCTGCGGGGTGATCCAGAGCGTGGGCCTGGTGCCCTTGGCGAGCCGAGACGCCGCGAAATCGACGACGGCCGCCTTCGACGCCGGGTCGTCCGGGTCGATGCCGAACAGGCCCAGCCGCTTGAAGATACCGACGTTCTGCAGCACATCGCGGTCGATGGGGGCGATGCCATCGCGGCCGTGCGGGCCGAAGCGGCCGATGTGCAGCAGCATGCCGAGCATGGGGTCCCACCAGCCGGCGTGGGTGAGGCAGCAGACGACGGGTCCTTCGTGCTGAGCGAGGGCGTCAAGATGGTCGAGCGATCCCGGCGTGAGCCTGGCCGCGTGGAACCGGCCGCGGATCATGCGTCGGACGATGACGCCAAAGACGCGGGCGACACGCGGGTCGTACGCGCCGGGGATGATCCCGTTTGGGGTGCCGGGCCCGGTCACGCGGGCTGGGCCTCCATCGCGGCGTCGATGAACTCGCCCGCGGCGCGCTTCGCGCCCTCGAAGCCCTGGCCGGCCTCGGGCCTGGGCACGTCCATGTTGAAGTCTTCGAAGAGCGCGTGGGCCGCGGTCACGCCCGACATCAGCACCATGGGCATGCCCGGGCCCGGGTTGGCGCTGCCGCCGGCGAGGTAGAGGCCGTCGAGGGCACGGGACCGGTTGCGGGGCTTGAAGCCGCCGCCGAGCTTGCCGTGGGAGGCGAGGCCGTAGATTGCGCCGCCTTCGGCGTTGTACATGCGGTCGATGCCGTCGGGTGTGAGCGCGTGCTCGACCTTGATGTGGTCTTCGATGTCTGCCATGCCGTGCTTCTTGAGCTTGTCGATGATGACGGGGCGGTACTGCTCGAGCAGGCCGCCGGGCCCGTCCCAGACCTGCCCGGGCCGCTTGTAGGCGGTGTGGACGAGGATGTAGAGCGCCTCGCCGCCTTCGGGGGCCTGCGTCGGGTCGGTCCGGCTCGGGGCGGCGATGTACAGCGTCGGGTATCTCGCGGGGACGCCCTTGAGGTAGATATCGCCGAACTCGCTTGTGCTGTCGGAACTGAAGAGAAAGTTGTGGTGCGCGAGGTGGTCGTACTGCTTATCGAGACCGAGGTAGAGAACCACCCCGGCGCAGGCCGGCTCGTACTTCTTGGCGATGCGGTCGGCTTCTTTGTGGCCGGCGGGCGTGGCGAGCAGCTTGCGGTTGGTGCGCTGCACGTCGCAGTTACTGACGACCGCATCGACCTTGATTGTGCGCCCGTCTTCGAGCTTGAGCCCGTGGACCTTGCCTCCGGAATCGAGGATGCGCTCGACACGGGCGCCGGTGATGATCTCGATGCCCTGCTCGCGTGCGATCTTCTCGAGCGATCGGGCGATCATGCGCGTGCCGCCGTCGGTGCCGTCGGGAGCCATGGAGTACCAGCAGCCGTGGTCCGTCTGGGCCGAGGCGATGAGGCTCAGGATCGCGGGCGCGAGGAACGGGCTCGAGCCGACATACTGCAGGAAGTGCTCGACGAGCTGGGCGACGTGCGGCTCGTTGATGCTTTTGTGGGCGGTGCCGGCCATGGTCGAGTGCATGCGCATGCCGAGTGCGTCTCGCATGATGCCGGGCTCTTTGGGCGGCTTCTTCATCATGTCGAGCGGGGATTCGAGGTCGTTGAAGAAGAAGACCTTTTCGCTGAGGCCGTACATGCGGCGGCTGAAGTCGAGGAACTCTTTGTAGCCCTGGCCCGGCTTGGCCTCGGGGAACTGGGCATCGAGCGCAGCCGCCATGTCATCGGGGTCCTGGCGGAGGTCGATGACGGTGCCGTCGTCGTAGAAGCAGCGCCACTGGGGGTCGAGATCGATCAGGTCGACGTAGTCGGCGGGGTTTCGGCCGGCGCGGCGGACGATGCCGCGGAAGACCTGGGGCATCGTGATGATGGTGGGCCCCATGTCGAAGCTGTAGCCCTGGTCCTGGATGAGGTTCATCTTGCCGCCGAGGTGGCGGTTGGCCTCGATGAGCGTGACCCGCAGGCCCTGGCCCGCGAGCTCGACCGCGGCGGACAGGCCCGCGAGGCCGCCGCCGATGATGCCGACATGCGTGGAGTTGCTGGTCATCGGTTCCCCTTTGTTCCTTTCAGAGGGTAGAGCCTGCGGAGCCACGGCGTGATCGAGGCGACCGGGGTAGCCGGCGGATCGAGCGGCAAGCGGATCTTTTTGTTCGTGCTGCTGATCGCTGTCGGCCTGGTCATGGCGAGCAGGCCTTCGACGCCCCGCGAGACACCCCAGCCTGAATCACCCGCGGCAGACAGCGGCGCGCCGGGGTGGCCCGTCGGGATGATGCAGTCGTTGATCAAGATGGTGCCCGCGCGCGACAGGGCAGCGAAGTGTCGCGCCTCGGATGGCTCGCCGAAGACCGACACCGTCAGCGGGTCCGCCGGCTCGATGTCATCCGTCAGGGTGCGCACAGAAAGCAGCGGCCCGAAGTGCTCACCCCGGTGCAGGCGGGATCCGGGCGGGGCGTCGGCGATCACGATGGCAGAGAGCGGGTCGGCATCGGGGTCGCCCGCGATCAGCTCGCCGCCGGCGTCGACCGCTTCTCGCGCGACGGCTCGGCAGCGCTCGGTCGAGGCCTCGTCGATGAGCTTTCGCGGCTCGGCGTCCGCCGCGGCGGCGCGGAGCGCTTCGAGGAACCGGTCTCTCACCTCTTCGGCGACGAGCACCCGGTGCGGGGCCATGCAGGTCTGGCCGTGGTTCAGGGTCAGGGCATACCAGATGCATCGGGCCGCGAGGGCGGGGTCGGCCGATGGCAGGACGACGGCCGAGTCGTTGCCCGAGAGCTCGAGCGTGCTCGGGATAAGCCTCTCGGCGAGCACCCGGGCGATCGCTCGGCCGACGCCTGTTGAGCCGGTGAATACGAGATGATCGAAGTCTGCTTCGCGGACCATCGCCTCGCCGGCCTCGGGCGAGGCATCGATCCTCTCGGTCGCGATGCCGGCGCGGCCGAACAGATCGAGCAGCAGGTTCTGGGTCGCCGGCGACCGCTCGCTCGGCTTGACGAGGATCTCGTTTCCGCCCATGAAGGCCTGGATGATCTGCACGCCCACGAGCTGCACGGGGTAATTCCACGTCGCGATGATCGCGACGCGGCCGAGCGGCCTGCGGGCGACCCGGTGCCGGACGCCGAGGAGCCAGAGCGGCTTGCCGGGCGTGCGTCGGTCTCGCAGGACGCGGGCGGCGTGCTTGCGGTGCCAGCCGCAGACCGAGAGGAGCGGGAGAATCTCGCTCGAGAGCGCTTCGAACGGCGGCTTGTTTGTTTCGCTTTCGATGACGGCGATGAGCTCGTCGGCATGGGCTGCGAGCAGCGATCTGGCGCGGCGGAGCGCATCCCGGCGGCTCGCAAGGTCGGGGATGAGGCTCGCGGTCGGCACGCGGGAGTCTACGGGTCTCCCTACCGTATTGGAGATCGGAACGCTTCGACGAGGCGGCCGCGGGACGTGCATCTCGGGCTGCGAGCGGGGCGAAGCCTGGACAGGAGGTCTGGGGACAGGAGGTCTGGAAGCTATGGGTCAGCGGGTAGCGGTGGTCGGAGCGGGACCGGGCGGGCTGAGCTGCGCGGTGCTGCTGGCGGCGCGTGGGTTCGATGTCACGGTGTTTGAGTCGCAGCCGATCGTGGGCGGGCGATCGGCGCGGGTCGAGCTTGAGGCGCCATCGGGCGAGGGCGTGTACGCGTTTGACCGCGGGCCGACGTTCTTCCTGATGCCGTATGTGCTCGAGGAGATCTTCGAAGCGGCGGGCAAGGACCTCGCGGACTACGCCGAGCTTTCGCGTCTCGACCCGATGTACCGCCTGCTGCTCGGGCGGCGGGACGACACGCCGATCACGCTCGACGCGACGCAGGACATCGCGGAGATGGCGCGGCGGATCGGAGAGATCGACGCGGAGGACGGCCAGAACTTCGAGCGGTTCATCGCCGACAACCGCGAGAAGCTCTCGCTCATGGAGCCGATCCTGCGCCGGCCGATCAGCGACCTGTTCGACCTGGCGGATCTCGATACGGCGAAGGTGCTGCCCAAAATCAACCCGCACCTGTCGGTGCACCAGCTGCTGAAGCGGTACTTCCGGCACCCGCTTGTGCAGCGGGCGGTGAGCTTCCAGAGCAAGTACCTCGGGATGAGCCCGCACGACTGCCCGAGCATTTTCACGATCCTGCCGTTTATCGAGTACGAGTACGGCGTCTGGCACCCGAAGGGCGGCTGCAACGCGTTGATGGGCGCGATGGCCGAGGTGGTGCGCGAGCTCGGGGGCGAGATCAGGCTCTCGTCGCCCGTGGAGCAGGTGACGTTCCAGGGGCAGACGGCGACGGGCGTCGTGGTCGACGGGGCGCGGCACCGGTTCGATCACGTCGTGATCAACGCGGATGCGCCCTGGGCGATCAAGAACCTGGTGCCGTCGTCGGTGCGGTGGGGCGCGGTCTCCGATTCGGCGATCGATCGCAAGAAGTATTCGTGCTCGACGGCGATGCTCTATCTCGGGGTCGAGGGCGAGGTCGACCTGCCGCACCACACGATCTATGTGACCGGGCGGTACGAGGAGAACCTGTCGGACATCACGGACCTCGGGCGGATGACCGAGGATCCTTCGATGTACGTGTGCCATCCGACGCCGAGGGATCCTTCGCTCGCGCCGGCCGGGCATTCGGCGTTGTACGCGCTGCTGCCCACGCCGAACTGCAAGGTGGGCGAAGCAAACGGGCTCGACTGGTCCCGCGAGGCGGGGCCGACGCGGGAGCGGATGCTGGACCAGATGGAGCGGGTGTTCGGGATCGAGAACGTCCGGGAACGCACGCGGGCGGAGCTGATGCTGACGCCCGACGATTGGCGGGCCGACAACATCCAGTTCGGTGCGACGTTCAACATGGCGCACGGGCTGCTGCAGATGCTGCACCGCAGGCCGCACAACGAGCTGAACGGCACGCGGAACTGCTGGCTCGTGGGCGGCGGCACGCACCCGGGGAGCGGGCTGCCGGTGATTTTCCTGTCGAGCCAGACGACGGCCCGGCTCATCTGCGAGCGGGAATCGGTGCCGATGTCGGGACCGGCTTCTGGACAAAGTTCGGGTTCCGGAGAATCGACGGTGCTTGAGACGGCCGGTGTCTAGGCAGGGTTAGAAGGAGTGAGCGATGATGGTCCGCGGTGTGTTGTGTGTTGCTGTCGGACTCGGTGCTCTCTCGGCGGGGACGGCGCTGTCTCAGGCTGAGACGGTCACGCTCGATGCTGAAGCAGAAGCAACGATCTTCGAGGATCCGTCGCTGGCGGTCGGGTTCGGGCGTGTCTTCGTCGGGAGCAACCTGCAGCGCAGCACGCGTCGAGGGCTCGTGCGGTTTGATCTTTCCGAGCTGCCGGAGGGCGAGGTCGTGTCGGCGACGCTCGAGCTGCTGGTCGTTTCCCAGCGCGGGTTTGGTCTGACGTTCGACGCGCACCGTCTCCTGGCGGACTGGAGCGAGGGGCCGACGGCCGGAAATGGGAGCAACGGGGGCCAGGGAGGCCCCGCGACCGCGGCGGACGCGACCTGGACACAGACCGGGCTCGGCGCATCGTGGCAGGCTCCGGGTGGAGACTTCGAGCCGACGCCGACGGCCTCGGCGTTCAGCCAGTCCGCCGGCACGAGGCTCGCGTTCGACGTCGCGAGCGACGTTCGGCTCTTCCGCGATGGCACGGCAGCGAACCTCGGATGGATCGTCCTGTCGCAGACCGAGCCGACGTCCGGCAACGTTATCGGGATCAGCACTGACGACGAGGGATTCCCGGCGATCACGCTGACGGTGGTCATCGAGGAATCCGATCCGCCGTGCCCGGCGGATACCAACGGCGACGGGCTCGTGACGCCCTCGGACTTCAGCGCGTGGGTGCAGGCGTTTAACGCCCAAGGGCCCGCGTGCGACCAGAACGGCGACGGGCTGTGCACCCCCTCCGACTTCAGCTCTTGGGTGCAGAACTTCAACGCAGGATGCGGCTGAAACCGGCGACATCTGCCGAACCCGCCCCGTCCTGATCTTGATCGATGCTGCTGCTTGACCGAGTGGCCGGCTCAAGGAAGGCAGGCGGTATGCAGCGTGTGGTGATCATCGGCGGCGGGTTCGCGGGGCTGGAGGCGGCGAGGCGTTTGTCGGGCGAGCAGGTCGACGTGACCGTGATCGATCGGCGGAACCACCATCTATTTCAGCCGCTGCTGTACCAGGTCGCGACCGCGGGGCTCGAGCCTTCGCAGGTGTCGACGCCGATCCGGACGGTGCTGGCTGGCAAGCCGAACGTACGGGTCGTCATGGCGGAAGCCGAGGGCGTCGATGCCAAAGCGAAGCAGGTGCGGACATCGTCGGGTGTGTACGAGTACGACTGGCTCGTGTTGGCTGCGGGGGCGAGGTCTGATTACTTCGGGAACGAGAGCTGGCGTGATCTGGCTCCGGGTCTGAAGTCGATCGAGGACGCGATCGATATCCGCCGGCGGTTTTTGACCTCGTACGAGCTCGCCGAGCAGGAAGAGGACGACGCCGAGCGCCGCAGGCTGATGACGTTCGTGGTGATTGGTGCGGGCGCGACGGGTATCGAGCTGGCGGGCGCGTTGGCGGAGATCGCGAGCAAGTGCCTGCCGCCGGATTTCAGCCGCGCGGATACGAGCAACACGCGGATCGTGCTCATCGAGGGCGGGCCACGCGTGCTCAGCGCGTTCCACGAGCGGCTCTCGGCGCGGTGCCGAAAAGACCTTGAGCGGATGGGCGTCGAGGTCCGGGTCGATACGTTTGCCCGCGAGATCAGCGAGGAGAGCGTCGAGCTCGAGCACGAAGGCGAGCGAGAGACGATCGAGTGCGGGTTGGTGCTGTGGGGCGCGGGCGTGGAAGCGGAGCCGATCGCCAAGACGGTGGGCGTATCGCACGCCAAGGACGGCCGGGTCGTTGCGGGCCCCGACCTCAGCGTGCCGGGGTATCCCGAGGTCTTTGTCGTCGGTGATATCGCGAAGATGGACGACGGGCAGGGGAAGGGCACGGAGACGCCGGGAGTGGCGCAGGGAGGGATCCAGTCGGGCAAGCACGCGGCGTCGATCATCGCGCACGAGGTGAGGCACGGCGTGCGCGAGCCGAGCGAGCGGCCGGCGTTTCGGTACTTTGACAAGGGCAACATGGCGACGATCGGCCGGCGTCGCGCGATCGCGGAGATCGGGCCTTTCAAGTTCGGCGGCGTGTTCGCGTGGGTGCTCTGGGGCGTGGTGCACGTGCTGTTCCTGATCGGTTTCCGCAACAAGCTGTTCACGATGCTGGAATGGATGTGGGCGTATGTCACGTTCGGCCGGGGGGCGCGGATCATCACCGGCCCGCCTGCGCCGCGGCCCGAGCCACGGCACGCCTGACGGCGTCGGCCGTCGGCTGGCCCGTGACTGGCTCGTGACCGGGCCGTGACAGGGCCGTCATCGGCGAGCCGCTCCCTACAATCCGGCAGCCAGAAACTCTGGCAGTCAGGGACAAAGAGGAGGTCACCCGCCATGACGACCGCGACCGCGCTGCCGTTTGATGCCCGCACCGATGCCGTGCTCGCCGAGCTGGACGCCGGCGGGCAGTACAAGCACCTGCAGATGCTCGACTCGCCCATGGACGCGGTCGTGAAGATGCGTCAGCCCGACGGCTCGTTCCGCGACACGCTCTGCTTCTGCAGCAACAACTACCTGGGGCTGGCCAACCACCCCGAGGTGATCGAGGCGGGCGTCGAGGCGCTCAAGACCTACGGCGCGGGCACGGCGAGCGTGCGGTTTATCTGCGGCACCTTTTCGCCGCACGAGCAGCTCGAAGCCACGATCGCGAAGTACATGGGCACGGAATCGAGCTACACGTTCGTGTCGTGCTGGACGGCGAACGAGAGCCTGTTCCCCACGTTCGGCGAGCCGGGTGATCTGATCCTGAGCGACGAGCTCAATCACGCGTGCATCATCGATGGGATCCGCCTGGCTGCGGTGATCAAGAAGGGCCTGCACAAGGGCGTCTACAAGCACTCGGACATGGACGACCTGCGGGCCAAGCTCGAGAAAGCCAAGGCCAACCCCGACGTGACGGGCCAGATCTGGGTCGTGACCGACGGCGTCTTTAGCATGGAGGGCGATATCGGCAAGCTCCCCGAGATCCGCGCGCTCTGCGACGAGTTTGGCGCCATGCTGGTCGTCGACGACTCCCACGGCCACGGCGTGATGGGCGAGACCGGTCGCGGCACGCATGAGCACTTTGGCATGCTGGGCCAGGACGGGCAGGGCAAGGTCGACTACTTCACCGGCACGCTTGGCAAGGCCCTCGGCGGCGGCGCTGGCGGGTTCATCGCCGGCGCAAAGCGGGGAAGCGAGCTGACCGTGCAGCGCGGCCGGCCGACCTTGTTCTCGAACGCGCTGCCCGTCACGGTCGCGGCGAGCGCGAACAAGGCGATCGAGATCCTGATGCGCGAGCCCGAGCGGGTGCAGAAGCTCCGCGACAACACGGCCTACGCCCGCGAACAGATCACCGCGGCCGGCTTCGAGGTCATCGAGTCCCCCACCGCCATCTGCCCGATCATCGTGGGCGATACCGCCAAGGCGATCAGCATGAGCAAGCGGCTGATGGAGCTGGGCGTGTTTGTGATCGGGTTTGGGTACCCGGTGGTGCCGGAGGGGACGGCGAGACTCCGGATCCAGATGTCGGCGGCACATGAGACGTCGCACATCGATGAGTTGGTGGGGGCGTTGAAGAAGCTGTGACTACAGCGTTGATGGTACATATCTGCTATCGCGACTACGAGACGTATCAGAGTGCACTTTCCAAGCTCCGACAAAATCGGCGTGATCAAACTATCGCCGCATGGGGCAGTGTGGATGTTCCGCCAGAGCATCTAAAATTTTGGGATGATCTAATTCTGAACGAAACGCCAACGTGGCGGTTCAACGAAGTCATCGGATTTCTTCAAGTCACGGTAAGTTCGCGCCATGTCTATGGACATGTGTGGCTGGATCGTCACATGTTTCCGCATCCTGGCACCGCGAAGGACTGGAAGCGAGGACGCTACTCTTCGACGAGAAAGCCTCGCTATGAGCAATTCTGGCCGATGCACTTTCATTTGGCGAAGGACAGGACGCGGCGGGGACAGACATTCGCGGAAGAGATCGAAATGTGCGTCTGTTCAACCATCGATGAACTGAAGGAAGCGGATGTCTTTGGTTCTCGCCGGCATAAAGTGTGGATTGATGTCGAGGGTGCGCTGCGGTTGATCCGTGCAATTGACTGGGAAGCGCTCTTGATGGCTGAATCACTCACTGGGGGCGAAAACAAAATCTAGCTACCTTGCGTCATCCAGCGGAAACGCCGGCTGAGCGAGCGTCCCGAGCGCCGATCCAAGCATCGCTCGCTGAGCGTCGTCGTCAGCGATGCGGTTGGCCTTGAGCGGGTCGCAGCCCGTGCAGCGGTGGATGATGACCCACCCGCCTTCGGGCGTCATCTCGAAATGCCGACGGATTCCATGGGGCTTCGAATCGCGGACGCAGTCACCGCGGGCGGCCGGATGCCGCAGGGGATCAGTCGCGGTCCTGGATATCGCCGAGCGTGAAGTCGTGCTGCATGAGCACGCGGCCTTCGTTGCTCTTGCCGATGAGGCTGATGGCGGTCTGCATGGGGTCGGCGTCGTTCCAGTCGATCTCGATGACGCCGTAGTTGACGACGCGGACGGGGTCACCGATGCGGCTGGCGTTGGGCTCGCCGACGGGGCGGGGCTTGTCGTCCCAGTTGAGGCCCGAGCTGGTGAAGTCGTAGATCGGGTAGGGCGCGTTCGCGCGGGTGTCCTTTGAGATCTCCATGAGGTGGCGGTCGCCCGAGATGACGATGACGCCCGATGCGTCGGCGTCGTCGATCATCTGGTAGAGGCGGTATCGCTCGTGGGGGAAGTTGCCCCAGGTCTCCCAGCCGTGCTCGTCGGCGACGAGCTGGATGCTTGTTGCGAGGATCCGCACGTCGGCGGGCTTGGCGAGCTGTTTCTCAAGCCACTGCCACTGGGCCTCGCCGAGCAGCGTGGATCCCTCGGATTCGTGGGGCACGTAGGGGCCTTTGCCCTGCGGGCGGCCCTCTGGGTTTTCCATGAGCGGGTCGCGGAAGCTGCGGGTGTCGGTGATGATGAGCTGCACGCGGCGGCCTTCGGGGCCGACGATGGTGGCGTCCCAGATGCCGGGCTCATCGCGGCGGGGGCTGTCGGCGCGCTCGCCGAAGAAATCGAGGAAGAGCTCTTGGGCGTGGGAGCCGGGCTGGGTGTCGAGCCATTCGCGGCCGGCGTCGTTGAGGCCGAAGTCGTGGTCGTCCCAGGTGGCGAGCACGGGCTGGGCCTTGGTGAACCGCTGCCAGCGGGGCTTGACGGCAAGCGCGTCCCACGCGCGCTTCATGTCGTCGTAGCTCTCAGGAACGATGCGGTTGAGATCGCAGTAGACGTTATCGCCGATGAACAGGAAGACGTCGGAGCGCTCGGCGGCGATGTCGTCGAGCACGGGCTGCTCGGTGTCTTGCCGTGCGCACGAGCCGAACGTGATGGTGTCGATCGTCGCATCGGGATCGAGCAGGTGCACCTGCGCCGAGGCGGAGGCGGTCAGCGAGAGCGCGAGGCCGGCGGCGAGCGATGTCTGGGTGTGCTTCATGCCGCGATCGTACCAGCGGGCAGCCCGCGTTTGGTCGTCTTTATGAAACGATCATGCTCTCGAAGGACTTGTCTATACCTTCGGTCAGGTTCACCGGCTCGGCGTCCGTAACGAGCACGTCGTCTTCGATACGGACGCCGCCGATGTGCAGCCAGCGTTCGACCTTGTCCCAGTCGGTGCAGTCGGCGAAGCGTTCCCGGCGCTCGGCCTGCCGGAGCAGTGGCTCGATGAAGTAGAGCCCGGGCTCGACGGTGGTGACGAACCCCGGCTCGAGCGGCAGGTCCATGCGGAGGGACGCGAGGCCGAAGCGTTCGGACCGGGCCCGCCCCGGCAGGTACGCGGAGGCGTCGCGCACGCCGAGGCCCACAAGGTGGCCGAGCCCGTGGGGGAAGAAATTCGCGTGGGCGTCTCGCTCGACGAGTCCTGCCGGGTCGCCCTTGAGGATGCCGAGATGAACGAGGCCCTCGGCGAGCCTGGTCGCGGCCTGCAGGTGCAGCTCACGGAACTCCTGGCCCGCGGTGCAGCGCTCGAGCGCGAAACGCTCGGCTTCGAGGACGATCGCGAAGAGGTCGCGGTGCTGCTGGGTCGGGGTGCCTTTCACGAAGGTTCGGGAGACGTCGGCGGTGTAGCCGTCGATGTGGCAGCCGGCGTCGATGAGCACGAACTCGCCTTCGCGTGGCGCGCGGCTTCCGGCAGAAAAGTGGAGCACCGCCGCGTTGGGACCGCTGCCGACGATCGTGTGGTACCCCATGCCGTGGCCGCCGGCCCGCTGGCAGGCGGTGGTGAGCGCTAGCTCGATGAGCCTTTCCGAGTCTCCGCGGGCGGTGGCGTCGCGGGCTGCGGCGAAGCCCTCGGCGGTCGCTCGGCATGCGGCGCGGATCGTGCCGAGCTCGTGCTCGTCTTTCGCGCGGCGGGCTGCGAGCAAGCCGTGCTCGGCGCGCTCGGCGCGCTGCCCGTCGTCATCGAGGCTCTCGATGCCCGCGGGACGGACGCCGAGCGAAACCACGGGGCGATCGCCCGACGCGCCGCGATTCGTCAGCCAGGGCATAAGGCCCTCGATCGGCTCGCCGGGGGCATCTGCCCTGCCTTCCCAGACGCGATCGGCTTCGGTTGTTGGCGGCACGAAGTCCCGCCATTCGTCGGCTTTCGGATCGAACGCGACGACGCCGCCGGCCGAACGGTGGCCAGCGAGCCACTGATAATGCGGGTGCGGCGCAAACGGCAGCAGCTGGTCCATCCCCCCGGGCACAGGAACGGGTGAGCCGGCGCCGACGACGAGGACCTCGTCGGTCAGGCCGAGGCTCTCGGCGGCTCTGCGGCGGCGGGCCTCGAGCAGTTCGTGGGGTACGGGCCGATCGGCGTGGTCATCGTCGGGCATGGCCGATGCTACGTGCACCGCGGGGGACCTAGCGTCGGCGATGAAGACAACGGTTTCGAGCGGCGGCCCGTGGGAATCATCGGCCGGGTACAGCAGGGCGGTGCGTGTGGGCGAGATGGTCTTCGTTTCGGGGACCACCGCGGCCGACGCGGACGGCAACGCGATGCACCCGGGAGACGCGGCCGAGCAGGCCCGGCTCGTGTTCGATCGCATCGGCAGGGCGCTCGTCGAAGCGGGGTCGACGATCGATGACGTGGTGCGGACGAGGATGTACGTCACGGACATCGCACGGGACGGCGCTTCGGTGGGCGGTGTGCACGGCGAGGTGTTCGCGGCGGTGCGCCCGGCGGCGACGATGGTCGAAGTCGCTAAGTTGATTGCGCCGGGGCTGCTCGTTGAGATCGAAGCGGACGCGGTCGTAGGTGCCGGAAGCGGTCAGTCTCCGACGAGGACCATGTAGAACCGGTCGCCCGGGAACTCCATGAAGCCGCCCGAGGTCAGGTCGCCGTCGTCGATGAGCTCATCGATGAGCAGCATGTACTCGCTGTCGCGGGATTCGCCCTCGCCGTTGAAGACGACGCCGACGCCGTAGCCGAGGCCTGCCGGGTCGGACTCGGTATCCCAGACGCCGCCGATGGGCGTGATGGACTCGAAGGCGTCGATATCGAGCAGGTCTTCGGTGCCGGCGGGTGCTTCGCCGGAGGTGCCGTCTTCGGGCCAGGCGCCGTTCTCGGCGCGATAGAACTGCATCGCCTGGGCGAAGGCGCGCATGCTGGTCGCGAACGCGGAGTGCCTCGAGGGCTCGACCGCGTTGGCGAAGCTCGGCACGACCACAGCGGCGAGGATGCCGAGGATCACGACAACGATGAGAATCTCAACGAGCGTGAAGGCTCGGCGAGCGCGACCAAGGACGTGGGTTCGGTTCGTGCGCATGTGCTGCTCCGTCGGCGGACCGTTGACCGATTGAGAGCATCGGTTCTGCATGGCGCAGGCACCAGCTTGGAGTGCGGCTCGATCGATTCTGCTTGGCGGTCAGTCGCACCATGCCGGCGCGGCCTTGCGATCGGCACAACCGGCAGATCACGCCCGGCTTGACACGCGGAGGCAGAGACGGGCTGGCAGTCCGGCGAGCGGGTGCCCGGATCAGCGGCGTGGGTTGCGGCGGGTCATCGCACGCTGCCGCTGACTCGGACGCTGGACCGGCCGCGAGGGCGGATCGGTCGGCGTTTGAGCCAGATTATCGGCAGCGGGCCCGACGACGCCGGGGCCAGCGGTCGGCGGCCGGCTCGGGGTGTCTGCTGCGGAGGGCGGAGCGTTATCGGCGGCCGGCTGTTCGACGGGCGGGCTCTCGGTGCCCGCGGCCGCGTCCTCTTCCGGCCCCGCGCCGTCGAGCTTCGCGAAGATGAGCCGGCCCGCGGCGGTCGGGATGGTCGATTCGGCCGCGACACGCACCATGGCGCCGATCTGATTCGAGGCGTTATTGACGACGACCATGGTGCCGTCGTCGAGGTAGCCGACGGCCTGGCCCGGCTGCTCGCCCTCGCGGACGAGCTGGATCCGGAACGACTCGTCAGCGTGCGTGATCGGGGTGCACGCTCTGGCGAGGTCGTGCATGCTTAGCGCTTTCGCGCCGTTGATCCCGGCGACCGAAGCCAGCGCGGCATCGGTTGTCGCGATGGTGGCGTCGGTCCGCCTGGCGAGATCGACGAGCATCTGATCGACGCCTCTCGCGGAAAGCGATGTTTCGTCGATGACGACGTCGAGCGTGGCATCGGCGCGGAGCCGCGCGACGACACCCAGGCCTCGGCGGCCGCGCGATCGCTTGATCGGGTCGGCGCTGTCCGCGAGCGTCTGCAGCTCTTCGACGACAAATCGCGGGACGATCAGCGCGGTCTGCGCGATGCCGAGTGCGGCGACATCCGCGATACGCGCATCGATAAGCGTCGACGAATCGAGCAGCAGCGGGCGCGGGCCCCGGAGCTGCTTGGCGAACTCGACGTAGGGGATCACAAGCCGGAAGTCGTCCTTGGTCTGCAGCACGGTCGCGATGCAGATGTAGCCGATGCCGATGCCGAGCAGCACCTTGATCGTGGCGAGCAGGGTGGGCGGGTTGCCGTCGGCGTCGCGGACGTCCCAGAGGTCGGCGATCAGGTCGACGATGCTGCCGAGCGCGAACGAGGCGAGCATGGCGACGACGAGGCCGAAGAAGACCGCGCCGAGCGTCGAGATCTTTTTGGTCGGCGTCAGCCGATCGGCCGCGAAGGCGATGCCGGCGAAGAGCACGGCAAGGATCGTCGTGATCCACCAGCTGCGCAGGAGCGCGAAGGGGCCGATGCTGACCCGTTCGAGGTCGTAATCGTCCGTCGCGGCGAGCACGGCGAGGATCGTCACGGTCAGGAACGCGATCAGGAAGCTCGCGCGGACGATCTTGAGCAGCCGCGCCCGCTGATGCTCCTCGCGGGCATAAGGCAGCAGCGGAACAGACGCGGCGCGGCGACGGTCGCGGCCGTGCTCAGCAGCGCCCTCGTGCGTGCGCTGCGGGGCCTCGTCGGGATGCGTTGCGCCGGCTGGCATGCTTTGATTGTACGAGCAGGCGCACCGACCGGTTCAGCGGAGGGCAACAGGGCGAAGCGTGACGGGGCGTGACAGTGCATAAGACTGGATGGGAGAGCGTGCGGGGCCGGGCCTGCCGATATCGGGCCTAGCATGGCCTCGGCCGTCTTGGCGGTCGATCGGGTTGGCGGCCGGGCCCGGTGCACGGGCGGCACGTGAACCTGGTCAGGGCTTGACC
>JBCBNT010000006.1:0-68651 GCA_039821685.1 Planctomycetota bacterium
ACGCTCGCCGGTGACGGCTTCCAGATGCCCGGCGCGTTCATCATCAGCGACGGGCGCGTCGTCCGGTCATTCCGCCACGCGGACGCGGCTGACCGCCCGGACTACGAGGCGCTCTGCTCCGTCGCCACTGCCTGATGCCCGCGTGTACAGTCGAGGCATGACCGAAGACCGGGTTGTGATCGTTGGCGGCGGGCTCACCGGGCTCGCCGCGGCCCGCGCCCTCGAAGCAGCGGGCGAGACGTGCCTGATCCTGTGCGCGGGCGCCGAAGTCGGAGGCAGGGTCCGCACCGACGCGCACGACACCGAGCGCGGCACCTACCTGCTCGACAGGGGCTTCCAGGTCTACCTCACCGCGTACGAAGAGGCCGGCCGCACGCTCGACCTCGAAGCGCTCGATCTCCGAGCGTTCTACCCCGGGGCGCTCGTCCGCTTCGACGGCTCGTTCCACCGCGTCGCGGACCCGTTCCGCAAGCCCCTCGATGCCGCGAAGTCGTTCGCCACGCCCGTTGCATCGCTGACCGACAAGGCGAGGCTGGGCCTGCTCGACCAGCGCATCAGGCGGAGCACGACCGAGGCGATCTGGCAGCGGCCCGAACGGCCGACGATCGACGCGCTCCGCGACGCAGGGTTCGGCGATGCAGCGATCGAGCGTTTCTTTCGGCCCTTCTTCGGCGGCGTCTTTTTCGACCGCTCGCTGCAGACCTCGAGCCGCATGTTCGAGTTCACGTACAAGAACTTCGCCACCGGCCGGACCGCGGTGCCGGCACAGGGCATGGGCGCGATCCCGAAGCAGCTCGCGTCAACGCTCGCCAGCGAGATCAGGCTCGACTGCCCGGCGACACGCGTCGACCCCGAAACGGGAGCCGTGCTCATGCCATCGGGCGAGACGATCAACGCCGAGCGCGTCATCCTCGCGACCGACGCGAACGCGGCAGCGCAGTTGCTCGGCCAGAAGCCGACCGTGCCGTGGAACCGCACGGCAACCGTGTACTACGACGCAGATCTGGATACGGTGGCATCGCTCGGCGACGAGGCGATCCTCGTGCTCGATGGCGACGGAACGGGGCCGGCGAACCACCTGTGCGTGCTCAGCGCCGCCTCCCCCGCCTACGCCCCGGCCGGCCGCGCGCTGGTCTGCGCAAACGTTGTTGACTTGGGTGCGCTCAACCGGCACGATGATGCCGCTCTCGACCTGGCCGTCCGGTCGCAGCTCGAAGCCTGGCTCGGCGAGGGGGTGCGTTCGTGGTCGACGCTGGCGACCTACTGCATCCCGCACGCGCTGCCGAGGCGTGTGCCGGGCGAGCGGGGGCTCGATCAGCCCGACACGATGCCGAGGCTCTCGCCCCGGGTCGTGCAGGCCGGCGATCACCTGACACACGGGTCGATCGAGGGCGCGATGATCGCCGGCCGACTCGCCGCCGAAAAGCTGCTCGCCTGACACAGCCTGCCTCACCCGACGGTGACTCCCAGACTGGTCTAGCCCTCGCTGCCCGGTGCGGGCGCGCTGTAAGGCGACTCACCCGAGAAGCCGTTCCAGGTCCCATCCGCCTGCGTGACGAGCGAGGCGTGGTTCCCCTCGCGCCAGTCCTTGCGGGTGTCGCCGAAGAGGCCGTCGTAGAAGAGGAAGAGCTTGTCGTCGCGGACGATGAACGACTTGGGGTTGACCTCGGTCTTGCCGCCCTGCGCCATCGCCCACGCGCACCAGCCGCCGTATTGCGGCTCGTAGCGATCGGGCGCTCGCAGGAACAGATCGCGGTTGGCCGTGCTCTTGAAGCGGTAGACCACGCCTTTGTACCGAGTTTCGATGTTCTTCTTGCCTTTGGTCGCCTTGCCGCCGCCCTCGGGGAAGTAGGCGACCGGGTCGTACCCGCCGATGGCAAGATCGCGCCGGCCGAGGTCCCACTCTCCGATATTGCGGTACCGCTCGGCTTGCTGAGCCTCGGCGGCGGGCTGGTCCGCCTGGGCGGAGGCCGCGCCCGCCGGCGCTCCGAGCAGCGTCGCTGCGCCAAGCACGCACAGCGTCGCGGCGCCGGCGCGGCCGACGCGGCCGGCAGAGTGCTGACTGGTCCGATGGGTATTCGTCCGGCTCATGATGCTCTCCTTCGCTGGTGTTCAGGCCCGCACGTCGGATCCACCTACCAGAATCGCGTGTCGGGCCGAGGTGTCACTACAACACCGGGCGAACCGGAGCCGGCGATCGCCTGTTCCACGTCGGGAGATTTCTCTTGACCGCTGCCGGTCGCTAGGCGGCCTCGCGCCGGCCGCCGATCCACCGCCCGCACAGCTCGAGCAGTGTCTTCTTCGACACGGGCTTGGTCTCGAAGTCGTCGCAGCCCGCGTCCATGCTCTGCCCGCGGCTTCCCGACATGGCGTGCGCGGTCAGCGCAACGATCGGCGTGGTGACGCCCTGCGAGCGCAGCGTGCGGGTGGCGGTGTAGCCGTCCATGACGGGCATCTGCATGTCCATCAGGATCATGTCCGGCGCGTGACCCTCGGCCGCGGCGCGCTCATAGGCCTTCACGCCTTCCGCTCCGTTCTCGGCGATTTCGACATCGACCCCGGCCTTGCGCAGATGATGCGAGATCAGCCGCTGGTTGTCGGGCCCGTCCTCGACGAGCAGGACGCGCCGTCCCGACATGTCCTGCGTGTCGGCCGCGGGCGGCGATCCCTGCGGGCCCGCCTCGGCTCCGGAATCGGGGATCACCTCACCGCCCGGATCGATCCAGCGTGCGCCGTCGCTCGTGCGGATCGGGATCTCGAGGGTAAACGTGCTGCCACGCCCCGGCCGGCTCTGGACCTTGATCTCGCCGCCCATCAGCCCGGCAAGGCTCTGAGAGATCGCGAGCCCGAGGCCCGTCCCGCCGAACCGCCGCGCCATCGACTCGTCCGCCTGCTGGAACTCGGAGAACAGCGACGCCATCTGCTCGTCCGTCATGCCGATGCCGGTATCGATGACCCGCACGGTAAGCGTCTCGCGATCCGGGCTCGCCTCGGCCCGCATGATCACGCTGCCCTTCTCCGTAAACTTCACCGCGTTCTGCACGAGGTTGATCAGGATCTGGCGGAACCGCACCGGGTCGCCGATCATCGCGTCGGGAAGCTGCGTGCGATGCTCGAACTCGAAGCCGATCCGCTTCGCCTGGGCGCGGCTCGCCATCAGCGTGTGCACGTCGTTCAGGATCTCAACCGGCTTCATCGGGATCGCCTCGACCGACATCGCCCCCGCCTGGATCTTCGAGATATCCAGCACGTCGTTGATGATCGAGAGCAGGTGCTCGCCGTTGCGGCGCACGATGCCGATCGTCTCGCGGACCTTCGCCTCGTCCGCCCTCGCGGCCGGGTCGTCGGCCAGGAGCTCGGTGTACCCGAGGATCGCCGTCATGGGCGTGCGGATCTCGTGGCTCATGTTCGCGAGGAACTGGCTCTTGGCCGCGTTCGCCGACTCGGCTTCTTCGAGCGCCGCCCCGAGCCTCTCGGCCGACTGCACCCGCTCGTCGATGTCGAGGTTCACACCCACCACGCGGATGGGCTGGCCCGCCTCATCACGCGCCGTGATCCGGCCGGTGCCGAGGACCCATTTCCACTCGCCCGACTTGGTGTACAGCCGGTGCTCCACGCCGTAGGAATCGGCCACGCCCGAGAGGTAGTCGCCCAGGGCCTGCTTCGCCCGGTCGAGGTCCTCGGGATGGCAGAGCGACTCCCACGTCTCGAAGGTCATGGGCAGCTCGCGGGGCTCGTACCCCAGCAAGCGGTACCACTGGTCGTCGAAGAAGCAGTCGTTATCGAGCAGATGCCACTCCCACAGGCCCTCGTTGGCCGCAACGAGCGCGGTCTCGAGCCGGTCCTGAGCCTGCTTGCTCTCGTCGATATCCACGTGCACGCCGACGATGCGCGCTGGTCGGCCCGCGTCGTCCCATTCGACGATTCGTCCCATATCCCGGATCCACTGCCACGCGCCCGACTTGTTCTTGAGCCGGACGACGTAGTCGATCCGGTCGGAAGCCCCCGACCTGCACGCGTCGTGCTGGGCGCGGGCGTGCTCGGCGTCATCCGGATGGAGCAGCGTCGACCAGAACGAATCGGCCTCCATCGGCAGCTCGCCCGGCTCGTACCCCAGCATCGTGTACCACGTGTCCGCGTAATACACGCTGTCCGTCGCGAGGTCGTTGTCCCAGTAGCCGACGTTCGCCGCCGAGAGGGCGAAATTCAGGCGGATGCCGCTCGTCTCGACGTCTTCCAGCGCTCGGCGGATATCGGTAATATCTCGGCCGACACCGATAATGCCGCCGACGCTCCCGTCGGCGAGACGGTACGGATGCTTCTCGGTCGAGAAGATCCGCGTTTCACCGGTGCCGGGGAGCACGATGGTCTCTTCGATGCGCACGGGGCGGCCGGTCGCGAGCATCTCGGCGTCCGCGGAGCGCAGCGTCGAAAGCGACTCTTCGTCGTTGAAGTAGTCGTACTCGCAGGTGCCGACGATCTCGTCGACGGGTCGGCCGAGCGCGTTGGCAAAGGCCGGGTTCCCGAAGAGCACGACGCCTTCCGTGTCTTTGACGAAGATCACGTCGCTCGACGCGTCCGTGATCGCGTTGAGCAGGCCCGTGAGCCGACGCTGCTCGCCCTCACGCTCGCGGACCTCGCTCAGGTCCTGGAATGACCCGGCGATGCGGACGACCTCGCCGTGTTCGACGATGGGCTGGCCGACCGCGCGCACCGGCAGCACCCGCCCCTTGGCCGTCACGATCTCGAGCTCGTGGTCGAAGGGCTCGCCTAATTCAAGCGCGCGTCGGAATGCTTCGGCGATCACGGGCCGAGACTCGGGCGTGTAGAAATCGATCCCGCTCCCGACCTCGGGCGTGTGCTCGAGCTGATCGACGTCGTGCATCGCGTAGATCTGGGGCGTCCAGTACAGGCTGGAGGTCGTGACCTCGTAGACCCAGCCGCCCGTCTTCGACACCCGCTCGGATTGCTCGAGCAGCTCCTTATCGCGGATGGTCTCGCGTCGCTCCCGCACCTCGTCCGTCACGTCCTGGATCGAGCCCGTCACGCGGACGACCCGGCCGTCGCGGACAATCGGCTGGCCGATCGATCGAGTGAGCCGCACGTCGCCGCCGGCCGTCCGGATCGCGAGCTCGATGTCGTAGGGCTCGGCAAAGTCGATCGCCCGGCCGAAGACCTCGACGACCTGCTCCACCGCCTCGCCCTCCTAGAACGAGATCGCCTCGGCCATCCTCGGCTCGAAGTCCTCGGGCACGCCGAAGATCTCACGCGTCTGCGATGTCCACGTCAGCGACTCGTCCTCGACGTCGTAGCTCCAGCCGCCCACGCGGCTCAGGCGGCCCGCGGCCTCGCTCAGCTCGCGGACCTGCTGCAGCTCGTTCTCCCGCACGACCCGCTCGGTGATGTCCTCCGTGAACATGATCAAGCCGCCGATCGAGCCCTCGGCGTCCCGCCACGGCTGCAACTGGTACCTGAGATACTGCACGCTCCCGTCCGCCCGCTCGAAGCGATCGGACTCGGAGGTGACCGTCTCACCCGCGAGCGTCCGCCGGTGGAACGCCTTCCAGGCCTCGCCGATCTCGGGGAACACGTCGTAATGCGACATGCCGACCAGATCGATGTCGCCCAGGCCGTAATCCCGCCGCCACTGATCCGAGGCGACGAGGTACCGCATGTCGTTGTCGAACATCGCGACCGCCGCCGGCGTGTTGGCGACGAACTGCTCGAGGAGCTCGTCGCGAGCCTGGATCTCCCGCTGGTGCCTCAGCGACTCGCCGATGTCTTCGATCGAGCAGACAAGCCGCCCGTCGAGCCGCGCAACCTTCCACCGCATGCTGACGTTGACGTTCCCGTCGTTGTAATCGCACTCGACGGAGGCGGGATCGCCCGAAGCCATGGTGTGGCGGAGCGCCTCGAAAACGCGCCCGTCGCCGCACGTCTTCAGCTCGGGCAGGCAGCTCGCGAGCGGGACGCTGCCGAGCGGCTGGCCCTGCATCCGCAGCAGCCGCCCCGCCATGACGTTGCCGTCGGTGATGACGAAGTCGGTGACGCGTGTCCGCTCGTCGCGCACGGGCTCGAGGTGCAGGAGCGCGACCGGGGCCGCGTCTTGCACGGCCTTCGCGAGCCGGTCGGCCGCGGGGAGCATCTCCGCCGAACGCCGGATCTCCAGCAGCGATGCGCACGCCGAAGCCATCCGCTCGAGCCAGCCGAGCTGCACCATCGAGAGCGTGCGGGGCGCGGTATCGAGCACGCAGAACGAGCCCACGACCTCGCCGCTCGACAGCACGATCGGCGCGCCACCGTAGAAACGCAGCCCGGGGTCGCCCGTGACGAGCTCGTTGTCGCTGGTCCGCTCGTCGGCCGCGAGATCGTCGATGACCAGCGACCGCTCGTTGAGCACGACGTAGGCGCACACGGACTGCGATCGTGGCGTCTCGCACGCGTCGAGCCCGGCCGCCGACTTGAACCACTGCCGCTGCTCGTCGACGAGGCTCACCAGCGCGATGGGCATGCTGAGCGTCTCGCGCGCCAGCTCGGTCAGCTCGTCGAAACCTCGCTCTGGTGCAGAATCGAGCACGCGCAGCGATCGCAGGACTTCGAGCCGCTCGGCTTCGTTTTTGGGCAACGGGGCTGCTGGCACGGCGACATTCTCCCGGCGGTCGGCAGACACCGGCTGTATCGACCCGCGAGCCGGCCGTGTTGCCCCGGAAGTCGCGCAGGAGAACCGTTTCGGAGGCCCAACCACCACAATCAGGGAGCCGGAGGTCGGCAGCGAGATGCGGCGGAACACACGCGGCGGCACCGTGCTCGAACGCTCCGGCATGACGCGCATGAAAAAGCCGCCCCGGGCAGTGCAGCACCCGGGACGGCGGAGAAGAGAGGGTCCTTCTACCTCTGTGACGACCAGGGCCGGGAGCGGTTCGCGCTCCGCACGACATTTTCGATCGCACCGTGTCGCGTCTCCGGGACGCGGGCAGGACCCGGCGACGTTTCAGAGGCCCAGGCGGTCCGCGAGATAGCCCACAACATCGTCGAACGCGATCCGCTCCTGGCCGGCGGTGTCGCGGTCGCGGACGGTGACGGTTCCGGCGTGGTCAGAGGCCTCGTCGAGCGTGTCGCCGTCGATCGTGAAGCAGAAGGGGCAGCCGGCCTCGTCCATCCGCGCATACCGCTTGCCGATCGACTGCTTCGCGTCGGTCTCGATGAGCCCGAGGTGCCCGAACCGACGCACGAGTTGCTGGTGCAGCTCGGCGGCCTTCTCGGGCATGCCGTCCTTATTGACAAGCGGGAAGACCGCCGCCTTGATCGGCGCGATCCGCGGGTGGAACTTCATGTACACGCCGCTGGCGCGGTCCGGATCGGGCGTGTAGGCCTCGCAGAGGATCGCGAGAACGCCTCTGTCCAAGCCGGCGGAGGGCTCGATCACGTGCGGCAGGTACCGCTCGCCCTTTGGCTGGCCGTTTTTGGCGAGCTCGCCGCGGGTGGTGTCGAA
This sequence comes from Planctomycetota bacterium, assembly GCA_039821685.1. GTDB lineage: Bacteria > Planctomycetota > Phycisphaerae > Phycisphaerales > UBA1924 > JANQQZ01. The sequence goes on from JBCBNT010000006.1 coordinate 7,493, forward strand.
GTATTCGAGCTTCGCGCCCGAGTGCTCGGCGTGCTGCCGCAGGTCGTAGTTGCTGCGGTGGGCGATGCCCTCGAGCTCCCCGAAACCGGGAGCCGTGAAGGGGAAGCGGTACTCCACGTCGGACGTGCCGGCGCCCTCCTTGGCGTAGTGGGCGAGCTCGTCGCTGTCGTGCTCCCTGAGGATCAGGTTCTCGCCGGCCAGGCCCAGGTCCTGCCACCACTGCATCCGCCAGTCGCGCCAGTAGGCGTACCACGCCTTGGCGTCGTCTTCGTGGCAGAAGAACTCGATCTCCATCTGCTCAAACTCGCGGCTGCGGAACGTGAAGTTCCGGGGCGTGACTTCGTTGCGGAAGGCCTTGCCCGTCTGCGCGATGCCGAAGGGCACCGAGACACGGGTGGTGTCGACGACGTTCTTGAAGTTGATGAAGATGCCCTGCGCGGTCTCGGGGCGGAGGTAGGCGGCGTTGTCGTCGGTCTCGGCCGAGGTCGCGCCGACGAAGGTCTTGAACATCAGGTTGAAAGCGCGGGGCTCGGTGAGCGTGCCGGCTTCTTTGGTGTCGGGGCCGACGGTGATCGCGAGCTCGTCGGACGAGAGCTCGGTCAGCGGGCACGTGTCGATGTCGTCCTTGGTCAGATCCTCTTTGACGTACTTGCTGAGCTTCTTGAGCGCAGCCGCGAACGACTCGTCGTTGTTCTCGACGTAGGCGTAGATCCGGCCCTGCTTGTCGCCCGACTTATCGTGCTTTGGGCCGATGCAGAGCAGGTGATCCGCGCGGTACCGGTTCTTGGTCTCTCGGCAGTCCACCATCGGATCGTTGAACCCGCCCACGTGCCCGCTCGCTTCCCACACCCTCGGGTTCTGCACGATGCACGAGTCCAGCGGCACGATGCGCACTGGCTTGCCGTCGGGGCCCGGCATGCCTCGGCAGGGGTTCATGACGACGTCCTGCCACCAGGCGTCGCGGAGGTTCTTCTTGAGCTGGGCGCCGAGGGGGCCGTAGTCCCAGAAGCCGTTGATGCCGCCGTAGATCTCTGAGGCCTGGTAGACAAACCCTCTGCGCTTGCAAAGGGCCATGATGTCGTCCATGTCCTTGGTCGCAGCGGGTGCGGCGGCGGCGGCGGTGTCGGTCTGTCCGGCAGTCTCGTCGGGCATCGGTCTCTCCATCGGTCGGTGACGGCGTGATCGTAGGGGTGCCGCCCCGAACGCTTACGGCTCGCAGCGCTCCGGGCTTGAGACGATTCTTGATCGGGATACCGCCCGGTCGGTGACGGGGTCGGCTGCAGGCTCGGCTTTTGGTTCGGCTACGGGGTCGGCTGCGCGGGCGGCGGGCCCGGCGCACCGAAGAAAAGCCGCCTGAAGACCTCGGCCGGGCCGATGTCGCCGATCTGGTTCTTGGTATCGGCGTAGATCTCGTCGAACTCGCGGACGGGCGGGCCCGCGGCGAGCTCGATCGGCTCGGCTTCACCCGCCCGCGCGAGGTCGAGCGAGCCGTTGGCCGAGACGGAGATGACCCACCGGCCCTCGCCGACGGTGCGGTAGATGGTCTTGCCGAACCGCGCGCCGGAGGCGTCCCAATCGATCTCGGCGAGCGATGGATCGATGAGCATCGCCTCGTTGGGCGGCGTGGCCTCGTCGTAGAGCCTGCGGATGAGCAGGCGGCCGTCGACGATGGCGTAGTCGACGTGCAGCTCCGCGTCGGCCGTGAACGGGGTCTGGATGGTCTCGATCGCGCCGGCCGGCCCGGCGACCCGCACGGTGACGCGGTTGTCCTTCACCACCAGCTCGGTCACGGCGGTCTTGGCGATGACCTCGTTGAACTCGCCGCGGAGCGTCTCGTAGTCGCCAGCGAGGCCCTCGAGGCGGTCGCGGTAGACCTGGGCCGCCAGGTCGGCGCGGAGGAGCTGGTAGCCGAACAGGCCGGCAGCGCCGACCATGAGGACGACCGCGAGTCGGGCGAGCAGCTGGGTTGGGCTGAATCGGCGTTCTGCCATGTCGGCCCGCCCGCTCACGCGGGCGGCTCGCTCTCGGGTCGGGTGGGGCGCGTGCGGGCCTGGATCAGTCCTCGCCGCCCTCGTCGTCCTCGTATTCCTCGTCGGGGCCTTCGTCGTCGCGCTGGAGATTGAGCTTCTCGGGGTTGAGCACGCGGACGAGGCCGTCCTTGAGTCGCCGCTCGGAGAAGTTGATGATCAGGCCCAGCTCGATGTCGGCCGCGCGGAGCTTGCTGCGGAGGGCAAGCCGTTCGAGCGAGCCGATCTGGCCCGGGCGGGCGAGGATCTCGACGGCGAACCGCTCTTCAACAAAGACATCGATCGAGACGCCGCCCAGGTCCTTGTCCTTGTAGACGACCTCGAACTCGGCATCGAGCTCAAACTCGAGGCCGGCCTCGGCGAGTTCGAGCTTCAGAGCGTTCAGGTAGATGTCGCGGGAGAAGCCCGGGCCGAGGGCCTTGTGCACCTCGATCGCGCCGCCGATGACGAGCCGCGACTTTTCGGTGAGGGCCGGATCGAGGTCGCTGAGCGGCATGCCGCGCCTGTTGCCCCGGCCGCGTCCGCGGTTGTCCTGGTCGTAGTCCATCGCGAGGTCCTTTTCGTAAGGGTGCTAGCTCTTCGTTGCCCGAAAGACCGGGCCCCTCTCGCCGGGGCCCGTTGGTGGGATCATTGGCCGGCCGACGCCGCCGCGTCAGCCCGCGGGGCGGATCCTGCACGAATGTTCGCCCGGTCGTCGATACCTCTTTGTCATGGCGCAACGTCTTGAGAGCCGGGTGCGCCGGCGGCCGGGGGCCTGGCTCCCGGATCCGGCGTGGTGCTTCCTGATCGCGGGGATCGGCGCTATCGGCTCGGCCGTGCTCATCCCGGCGGGCGAAGCACTCGACGAGGCCCGGTACCGGCGCGACGTGGCGCTGACCTGGGAGCAGGAGCGTCTCGAGAGGCTGTCCCGACACGAGGCGTTTCTGGGGTCGGTCATCGCGCGAGAACCGGCGACCGTGCGGCAGCTGCAGGCGATGCACCTGAACCGGTACCCCGAAGGGATGACGCCGCTCTCCGAGCCCGAGTCTGATCCGGCGCTCGCGAGCGCTTCGGTGTTCGCGATGCTCGAGCCCGTGCCGAGGACGCCGCCGGATGCGCCGGCGCACACCGAGGGGCGATCGATGCTCGCATCGCTGGCGACCGGCGAGCGGTCGAGGCTCTGGCTCATGGCGGCGGGCGCCGTGGGCGTGCTGCTCGGGCTGATGCCGCCGCGGGTGAGGGTGAAGGCGGGCCCCGCGGGCCGGCACGCGGCGGACGCTACCGTTCCTGCATGAGCCCGGCCCGACCCAGGCGGGCGGTCTACCGCCGCCGGCACCGCTTGACGCACGCGAACGAGTTTCGCGCCGTGTATGACGCGCGGCTGACCTCGCCCAGGGGCCCGATCGTCGTGTTTGTGAGGCCCAACGGCATGCCGCACCCGCGGCTCGGGCTGAGCGTCGGCAAGCGGGTCGGCAACGCGGTGCGGCGGAACGCGATCAAGCGCCGCCTGCGGGACGCCTTTCGGCACGTGGCGGCGGGCTGGCCCGAAGATACCTCCGCGGGCCTCGACGTTGTGATCGCGGCGCGGTCGGGGCGGGTCGAGACGCCCGATGTGTACGCCGAGCATCTCGAGGCATCGCTCAAAAAGCTCCGGCGAGTGATCGCGGATCGGGCGGTGCGTTGAGCCGGGGGGCGGCAGAGCCCGGCCGCCTTGGGTGGCCTGCCCGGCTGGCCTCGGTCGCGCTGATCGGCTGCGTGAAGCTCTATCAGATGACGCTCTCGCCGATCGTCGGCGGGCAGTGCCGGTTCCGCCCGACGTGCAGCCAGTACGCGATCGAGGCGATCCGCGAGCACGGGCCGATCCGCGGGGTGCGGCTCGCGGCGTCGCGGATCGCCCGGTGCCAGCCGCTGGCGAAGGGCGGCTACGACCCGGTGCCGGTGCGCGACGCCTCGGCTCGCCGATCGCAAGAGCACGAGGGCGACGATGCGTCTGGCCCTACACTGGGCCCATGCCCACCGGATCCGCCCCGCGCAAACGACTGACGGCCGATGCCCGGCGGGCGCAGCTGCTCGATGTCGCGGCGGATCTATTCGCCGACCGCGGATATGCGAGGGCGACGACCGCCGAGATCGCGCGGGCCGCGGGCGTCACCGAGCCGGTGATCTACCGCCATTTCCAGTCGAAGCGGGACCTGTTCGTCGCGCTGGTCGAGCAGACGGCGGAGCAGACGCTCGATCTCTGGCGGCGATCGCTCGAAGCGGCGGACGACCCGGGCGAGAGGCTGCAGATCCTGCTCGGGGCAAACCCGATGGTCGCGCTGGGCGACGACGAGGCGGTGCGGTACCGCATCATCCTGCAGGCGATCACTGAGACATCGGACGAGATGATCCACCGGGCTGTGGTCGACCACTTCCGCTCGGTGCACGCGTTTGTCGAATCGGAAGTGACCGCGGCCCAGCAGGCGCGCAAGGTCTCCGGGCGCGTGCCGGCGGGCATGATCGCGTGGATCCTGATCGACGTGGCGCTCGGGTTTGGCGTGCTCGAGGCGATGGGGATCACGGGCCACCACCGCGCGGGCGACGCGGACGTCGTGCAGGTGATCGCCCAGATCCTGCTGCCGCGCCGGGCCTGAACGTGGCCTGGTCGTGGCCGGTCGTGGCCGGTCGCGGCGGGGCCGGTGTGGCGTCGGGTCCGCTCGGCACCGCGCCAACAATCCGGCGATGGCTGACCCCACGATCTACCTTGACAACAACTCGACGACCAGGCCAAGCACCGCAGCCCGCGAGGCGGTCGCCCGAACGCTCGATACGGCGTGGCACAACCCGTCGAGCGTGCACCGGCCGGGCCAAGCAGCCCGGCACGAGATCGAGCTGGCCCGCGCGTCGGTCGCGAGACTGATCAATTGCCGCCCGCGCGAGCTGATATTTACCAGCGGCGGCACAGAATCGATCGAGCTGGCTGTCCGCGGCCTGATCGCCGCCGCCGACCGGCCCGTGCTCGTCAAGAGCGACATCGAGCACGCGGCAGTGCGCGACCTCATCGAGATGCTGGGCGACGCGTGCGAGGTGCGCGCGACGCCGCTGGACGGTGACGGCGTGATCGATGCCGAGGCCTCGGCGGAACTGCTCGACGGCGCGACGCTCGCTTGCCTGCAGTGGGCGAACAACGAGACCGGCGCGATCCAGCCGATCGGGGCTCTGGGGCGGGCGTGCCGAGCGGCCGGGGTGCCGCTGGTCGTCGACGGCACGCAGTGGGTCGGGAAGATGCCGACCGACCTGGGTACGGGCGTCGGGCTTGGCATCGGATCGGGCATGGGCGAAGGCGACGACAGTGACGACGCCGGCGGCCTGATCGATGCGATGGCGTTCGCAGCGCACAAGCTGCACGGGCCCAAGGGGGTGGGCGCTCTGTTCGTCAGGCGTGGCACGCGGCTCGGGTCGGTGCGCCCCGGCTCGCAGGAGCTCGGGCGGCGAGGGGGGACGGAAAACGTGCCGGGGATCGCAGGCTTCGGCGCGGCGTGCGAGGAGGCCGCGACGTTTCTGGCAGACTCAGAAGAACGGGTCCGGCTCGGTGCACTGCGCGACAGGCTCGAGCGGGGCATCCTGGAGCGCTGCCCGGCGGCCTCGGTCAACGGGCCGACCTCGCCCGGGGCACGGCTCTGGAACACGAGCAGCATCGGCTTCCGGGGTCTCGAGGCGGAGGCGCTGCTCCTGCTGCTCTCGGAGCGCGGGGTATGCGCCTCGGCCGGGGCGGCCTGCTCGAGCGGGAGCCTCGAGCCGTCGCCCGTGCTGCTCGCGATGGGCATCGACCCGGCGGTGGCGCACGGCTCGATCCGCCTGAGCTTGAGCCGATGGACCACCGAGGACGAGATCGACCGCGCGGTCGAAATCGTCGCGTCGTCGGCCGAGGCGCTCGGCGCATCGCTGCCGACGGGCTGACTCGACGCTCTGCGCCCGCTCGAGGCGGCCCGATCGGTGGTCCGCATCGGGCGGGCGAGATAGCCTCCGCTCATGAGCGAGAACCCCTACGCGGCGCAGCCTGCAGAATCGTCTGACTTCGGCAGCGCGATGCCGCCCGCGCCGAGCAGGATCAGCCTGCTGGCGATCGGGTCGCTGGTGCTGTCGCTCGTGTGCTGCATCCCCGGGCTGCCGACGCTGGGCTCGGTGCTCGGCGTGTTCAGCCTGATCTCGATCACCAAGAACGGCCCCGCGCTTCGTGGCAAGGCCTTGGCGATCATCGCGATCGTGCTCGGGACGATCCTGTCGATCGGGCAGGTGGTGCTCGCGATCGGCGCCGCGCAGCAGACCGCCGCGACGCGTGATCGGCTGGAGATTGTTGCCGACGCGCAGGCGGGCGATCACGAAGCGGTGCGGCGGCTGTTCGACAGCTCGGTCTCCCCCACCGCCGAAGAGATCGACGCGTTCGGAGCCCGCGTGACCGAAGTGGTCGGGGCGTGGCAGGGGACCGAGCAGAACCTCGTGAAGTTCTACCTGGAGAGCGTGACGTTCCAGCAGTACGTGACGCCCGAGGCGCTCGCCGGGTTCAGCCAGGCCGCGTTCGACAGGGCGTTTTCCGGCCAGCAGCCCACGGCCGGCCTCGCGACCTTCGATCAGGGCAAGGCGGCGATCATCATCGAGCACGATGCGGGCGGCGCAGGGTTCACGCGGGGCGCGACCGATGTCATCGTGCTCGCACCCGACGGGGACGTGATCTCGATGCTGGACGGCGCGATCGCGCAGCAGATCCTGAGCATCACCGATGCCTCGGGTGGCGCAGGCGCAAGCGAAGATGCGGAGCAAGACCCGGTCGATTCAGAACCGCCGAACGGAGCTGGCGACGCACCGACACAAAGCCCGGAGCCGGGAGCCGAGGCCGAGGGCGACTCCGGCAGCGAGCCGGGCAGCGAGCCGGGCAGCGGGAGCGGCGGATGACCGACCCTGACGCGGGCCCAACGCCGATTATCCGCTGCCTCGACGTTGTGAAGCGGTTCGGCAGCAAAACGGTGATCGACGGGCTGAGCCTCGACATCATGCCTGGCGAGACCATGGTCGTCATGGGCGGGTCGGGCTCGGGCAAATCGACGACGCTGCGGATGATGATCGGTGCCGTGGAAACCACGAGCGGGTCGATCGAGCTCTTCGGCACCAACATCTGCTCGATGAAGCCCCGCGAGCTGAACGGCATTCGGAAGAAAATCGGCGTGCTCTTCCAGTCGGGGGCACTCTTCAACTCGATGACGGTCGCGGACAACGTCGCGCTGCCTCTGAGAGAACACACGGATCTCGATAGCGACATCATCGACATCCAGGTGAAGATCAAGCTGGAGCTCGTGAACCTCCGCGAGCACGCGGACAAGTACCCCTCGGAAATCTCGGGCGGCATGAAGAAGCGGGCCGGCCTGGCAAGGGCGCTCGCGCTCGATCCGCAGATCTTGTTTTACGACGAGCCGAGCGCCGGCCTCGACCCGGTGACGAGCGCAGAGATCGATCGGCTCATCATCGACCTGTCCAAGAAGCTCGGGGTCACGAGCGTCGTGATCACGCACGAGATGGACTCGGCCTTCGCGATCGCGGACCGGATGGCGATGCTCGACAAGGGCAAGATGCTCGTGGTGGAAAGCCGCGAGTGGTTCGAGCGCGTACGCGACACGCCGGCCGAGCAGGCGGCGGGTCTCGGCGAGAACGAGCAGCTCATCCGCCAGTTCCTGCGGGGCGACGCGGAGGGGCCGATCACCGAACGCAAGGCCGAGAGCAGCTACGCGGAGGACCTGCTGGGCGTCGCGGCCGCTCGCGAGGCGATGCCGAGCGTCGAGCCGACGCGGCGGTAGACTCTGGCCCGGCGGCGCGGCCGCCTCGTTCTGCGGCAAGGGGGTCTCCATGTCAGCTCCGAAGCGATCGACCGCGAGCCTGCTGACCGGTCTGTTTCTCGTCTCCGGTCTCCTGGGCTTCCTGGCGATCAGCGCGGTGATCTCGGGCGCGATCGATCGGCTCACGCCGAGCGAGGGGTACACGGTGCGGTTCACGCTTGAGCGCGGCGCGCCCGGGGTGAAGCCGGGGTCGGATGTCACGATGGGCGGGCAGCCCGTCGGCCGGGTGACCGGGGTGTCGTTCGTCACGTCGGACGCCGGCGTCGCGACGGGCATCGATGTCGATGTCAACGTGGAAAGCCGGTACACGCTGTTTACCGACGCGCGGTTTGTGCTCGTGCGGCCGCTGATCGGCGAGGGCGGGACGCTCAACATCATCAGCGCGGGCACCAGCGAGGCGGGCCCGCTCGCGCCGGGCTCGACGATCGACGCGTCGATCGGGATCCCGACGTTTCTCGCTGATGCCGGCTACGGCGACACGCAGGTCGCGCAGGTGCAGGGCATGCTGGCAGACGGCGCCGCGTTCATGGGCCGCGCCGCGGACATGGCCGAGCGGCTCGACGCGGATGTCTCGGCGATCACCGACGACGCGAAGAGCTTCAGCCGGACGCTCCGGCAGACGAGCGAGGACGTCCAGCAGCGGTGGCCCGAGCTGAACGAGGAGGCGATGGCGGCGCTCGCTGGCCTGCGCGAGGCGGGAGACGGCATCGGCCGAGTGATCAGCGAGAGCGAGGGACTGGTCGCGGAGGTCCGCGACGCGGTCCGCGAGGGCTCCCCGCGCGTGCAGAGCACACTCGCGGCGGCGCAGCGCATCGCCGAGCGGTTCGAGGGTGAGCACACAGACGCGGCGATCGCGGCGCTCGATGACATCGGCCTCGCAGCGGCCGACCTCGCGCAGCTCGCCGACCGCGCCGACCGCCTGCTCGCCGAGGAGTCGCCCGCGATCAGCCGGTCGCTCGCCAATGCTCGCCTCGCGTCGGACCAGCTCCGCCAGGCGAGCTACGAGATCCGGCGCAACCCGTGGCGCATCCTCGCCAGGCCCGACACCAAGGAGCTGGAGGGGGAGCTGATCTACGACGCGGCCCGCTCGCACGCCGAGGCGGCCAGCGACCTGCGAGACGCCGCGGCCTCGCTCGACGCGGTGCTCAGCGCTGCCGAGCCGAACGAAGCGGACAATACCCAGGTGGGCGAGCACGACAGGCTCCGCGAATCGCTCGCCGAAGCCATGGATCGGTATGAGGCGGCTCAGGACCGGCTCTTGGAGCTGATCGAGCCCGAATGATCCTCGGTCGGTGAGCGATTCGCGAGCGGATCGTGCGCAGCCGTGCGGAACTTGTTAGAATTTCGTCATGGGCCAGGCCCGGCACCATTATGAGCGGGCGTTTGAGTCGTACCTGCGTGCGCGGCGGACGCCGTACGTGTCGGTCAATGAGGCCCGGCGGGCGCTGCTGCCGGCCGGCAGCAAGCTGACGGCCGTCGATCCGGCCGGCGAGCGGGTGACGCTAAAGAACTTCGATTTCGTGATCTATGGCTCGCCGACGAACCTGCTCGTGGAGGTGAAGGGCCGGCGTGTGGGCCGGGAGGGGGCACCGCCGACCACCGCGTCGCGCAGCCGGCTGCAGAGCTGGGTGACGCTCGGGGACGTGGCGGCGTTGCGGCGCTGGCAGGGGCTCTTTGGCGAGGGGTTCCGCGGCGCGTTTGTGTTTCTGTACTGGTGCGCCCAGCAGCCGCCGGATGCGTTGTTTCAGGAGGTCTTCGAGCACGAGGGTCGGTGGTACGCCGTGCGGGCCGTCACGCTGGACGAGTACGAGAGTGCGATGGTGACGCGGAGCGCGCGCTGGAAGACGGTGCACGTGCCGACGGACGCGTTCGAGCGGATCAGCGGCCCACTGGCGTCGGCGGCACCGGGCGTGCCGCGGCGGATCTCGTCCGCTCCGGTCCTGCAGCGGGAGATGCGGCGGACGCTGGGGGCCTGCACCTGATCGGCCACATCGCGACGGACAGCACGCTTCTGTACGGCATCGATCCGGGAGGCGAAACGGCTCGGGCGATGACGAGGCCCGAGGTGAGACAACGGTTTCAGGGGTTGCTTTGCTCCGGGGCGGCCGCCGAGGTAGCATCGTGGCATGACAGACGTTCGTCGCAACAGAGCAGATCGTGGGGCAGGTCGTAGAACGCCGGGCGGGATCGTGCTCGTGCTCGCAGCGGCCGCGATGGTTTCGCTGCCGGCCGTCGGAGCCGCGGGCACGAGCCAGGGCCAGCAGAGCGGGACACCGATCGCGGCGCCGATCAGGCCGCCGAGCGTGAGCGGCACGGGTGAGCCGCCGACGATCCGGATGTATGTGATCACGGCGTTGCTCGCGGCGCTCGTGGTTGGCGCGAACCTGACGCCGAGCAAGCGCGGGCACCAGGACTAAGACCGGGACCGGCTTGCGCCCGAACGAACCGCGGGCCCGAGCGCCGCGGATCGGGAAGGCAGACCGGACTGAAAGCGTCGGCCCGACTCGCCGACGGAGGAGGCAGCATGGAACACGAGCAGGGCACGCGGAGTACGGGCTTCGCCCGGAAGCACGGGGTGCTGATCGCGGTCAACGCGGGCCTCGCGGCGGTTGTCGGCGTCACCGCCATGGCGCCCGCCCAGCCCGGCAACGAGCGGGCACGCGGGCAGTACGCGATCGTGGGAGGCGAGTTCTTGGGCGGGGGCGGCGAGAACGCCGTGTTCATCCTCGACTCGACCAACCAGGACCTGATCGCGGTCCGCTGGGACCGGACGCGCCAGTCGCTCGCGGGGATCGGCTACCGCGACCTCTCGCTCGACGCACAGGAAAGGCCCGGACGATGAACAGCACACTCAACGGCCCCAGATCAAACAGCCTCAGTCAGATCGACGGCGTGAATCCGGTGCGTCCTGAACGCGCGCGGCTGCTGCTGACGGTTTCGGCCGTCGCGCTCGGGCTGATCGCGGCGGTGCAGATCGGCACGAAGCTCGGAGCGGGCTCGCCCGAGCCGGCGGCGCTCGCGGAGATGGCTGCCTCGGTCGGCGAGTACACGCTCATGACCACGGCGAGCAACGACAACGAGGAGCAGCTCTTCGTGCTCGACAACCGCAACGAGCAGCTCATGGTCTACGGCGTGAACCAGAACGCCGGGCTGAAGCTCGAGGCGAGAGAGAGCCTGTCGCAGGTGTTCGCCGCGGCCCGCGCCGCCGCGGGCGGCCGCCGCTAGCAGGCCCGGCCCCCTCCCGAGGCGACCCCTATGCCCATCGTCCCGCTGCCGCAATTCGAGGAAGACCTCAAGGCGTACCTGAGCGAGCGGGCCGACCGAGAGGCCTACGAGCGCCTGAACGCGCCGACCACGATCGTGGTGCGTTTCGGCGCGATGCGGATGGTCGGCGAGTTCCCCTACAGCGGCGACGCCAAGCCCGGGTGCGGTTCGAAGATGGTCGTGCGGACGCACCGGGGCGAAGAGCTCGGCGAGATGCTTACGAGCACCTGCCCGAACGCGGGCTGCTCGAAGAGCGTGACCCGCCGCGAGATGCTTGAGTACATCGAGAACTCCGGCGGCAAGGACTATCCGTTCTTTGACGCGCACCTCAAGGGCGGCGGGCCCAACGCGTCGGGCATCAAAGGGCGGGTGCTGCGCATCGCGACCAAGGCCGACATCGACCGTCAGGCGGCGATCGACTCGAACCGCCAGCCGCTCGTCCGGCGCGCGCGGGCCGAGGCGGAGGCCGTCGGGTTCCAGGCAAAGATCTGTGAGGCCGAGGAAGTCCTCGGCGGCGGGCACGTGACGTATTTCTACCTCGCCGAGCAGCGCACGGATCACGGGGCGATCCTGTCGAGGCTCCGGTCGCTGCACCCGGATGCGCGGGTGGAGATGCGGCAGGTCGGCGCCCGCGACGAAGCGAGGCTCACGGCCGACTACGAGCGGTGCGGGCAGCACTGCTGCTGCAAGGGCTTCCTCAAGGTGCTCAAGCCCGTATCGATGCGGTCTGCCAAGGTGCAGAAGGCGACGCTCGACCCGCTCAAGATCTCGGGGCGTTGCGGCCGGCTCATGTGCTGCCTGCGCTACGAGGACCAGACCTACAAGGACCTCAAGAAAAACCTGCCGCACCGGAAGACCCGCGTCGGCACGCCCCACGGCGACGGCATCGTTGTCGATAGCCAGATCCTCACGCAGCTCGTGCTGGTCGAGCTCGATTCGCGCGAGCGAGTCGCGGTGCCGGTGGAAGAGCTCGCCGAGCCCGGTCAGGCCCGCGCCCCCGAGGCCCCGGCGCCGCCGAGCCGTGAGAAGCCCGCGAAGGGCCGGCGTCGCGATGCACCGACAGAGTCTGACACGATCAAGCAGCCGGGGCCGAGCGAGGACAAGCCGGCAACAAAGGGCAAGCGTCGCCGCAAGCGCAAGAAGCCGGCCGCGGGGGGCTCGGCGGAGACCGCGAACGACGGCACGCAGACCGATGCGAAGGCTGACGCTCAGGCCGGTGCTCAGGCCGATGCGCCCAAGGCTGTCGGCAGGCGTCGCCCCAAGAAGCCCGAGGGCGATACGCCATCAGCCGACGAGGGCGTTGCCAGCGCTCGCTCACCCGACGGCGAACAGCAGCAGGCGAAGAAGCGTCGCCGCCGACGCCGACGCAACCTCGGCGGGTCCCAGAACCCGGACGGCCGCGGCGGCCCGACCGATGGGGGCGGGCCATCGGGCTCAGGCGACGGCTCCGGCTGACCGATCTGTCTGATGATGCCCGAGCCGATCGAGCCGAAGAGTCCGGACGCGTCTGCGAACGAGCGGCCCGAGTCGACGCAGCCCGAGCCCACGCGGCAGCCGCAGACCTCGGTGCCCGACACGCTGATCTCGGTCACGCTCGCGCTGGCTCTGGCGTTCCTGTTCCGCGTGTACGTCATCGAAGCGTTCGTGATCCCGACCGGTTCGATGGCGCCGACGCTGCTCGGTGCGCACTACCGCGTGCGGTCTCCCGACACGGGCGCCGTCTTCGCCGCCGACCGCCGGCTGACCGAGACCCGGCGCGGCGACACGATCAGCGACCCGATCACAAACGCCGACCTTCCCACCGCCGGGCTCACGCGGCTCGACGGTGACCGGATTTTCGTCCGCAAGCGCACGCCGCTGTCGCCGATCCCCGATCGGTTCGACGTGGTCGTCTTCCGCTCGCCGACCGAGCCCGACGAGCGGGTGATCAAGCGGCTGATCGGTCGGCCGGGCGAGCAGGTGGCGTTGGTCGATGGGGACGTGTTCGTGCGCGCCGCGGACGCGACAGCGCCGGGCAGGCCTACGACGTGGCACGAGCAGGGCTGGTCGATCGCCCGCAAGCCCGACGACGTGCAGCGCGTCACGTGGCAGCCCGTGCACGACATGGGCCGCGTCCGCGAGCCGGGCAACACGGGGCCCTGGATCGCCGAAAGCGAGTTGTGGACCGCGGGACGCGGCGCGTTCCGGTTCGCCGGCGACGGGGCGGGCTCGATCCGCTGGGACGGCAGCGCGTGGGAGATCCGCGACCGGTCGCCGTACAACGACATCGACCGCCGGCGTGACCAGCGCATCGGCAGCGGCGGCGTGCGCTCCGGGCTCAGCCCGAGCTACCCGGTATCGGACCTGCGCGTGCGGTTCGGGCTCGAACCCACGGGCGATGCCGATAGCGTCGGCGTCGTCTTCGGCGTGCGGTCGCACGAGTTCCGCGTCGCGGTCGACAGGCGGGGCGGTACGGCAACGATCCGGATCGACCGAAGGCCCGACGACAGCGATTCGTGGATCGAGATGGCGTCGGCCCAATCAGCGGTTTCGCCGGGCGTGACGACCGAGATCGATATCTGGCACGCGGACCAGGCGATCACGGTCTTTGCCGGCCGGGAGCTCGTGCTCCGCGCGCCATACGACTGGACGATCGCCCAGCGGCTCGCCAATGCCGTGCCGGGCGAGACGCTTGACACGCTCGCCGAGTTTGACGACGGGCTCAACCGGCTGAGCGACCCCGAGCGGTACCAGCTCCCCGGCATCCGCATCGATGTCGAGGGCGAGACAACTCTGCACCGGATCCGCGTCGACCGCGACCTGCACTACCACCCGCACCACGCGCAGTTCCGCATCACCAACAATCCGCCGCCGCTCGGCACGCACCCGATCACGACCGTGAGCCTCGGCGCTGGGCAGCTCTGGGTGCTGGGCGACAACAGCCCGGCCAGCCGCGACGGCCGGACCTGGGGCCGACCCGACCCGTGGGTATCGCACGCGCTGCCGCGGACCTCGGCCGACGGCATCCTGCCCATCGAGCTGCTGCTCGGCGACGCGTTCCTGGTCTATTTCCCCGCGATGCACCAGGACTCGCTCGTGCCCGTGCCCGACTTCGGCCGGATCAGGCTGATCGAATAGCAGCGCTCAGTTGCAGAGCCGCGGGCGTGAGCACGCGGGCCAGTGTGTGCGAGTTGTGCGCTTTTGCCTCGGAGTCACAGGGCACACGTGCCCGCGTGCTCACGCCCGCGGCTCCGACAGGTTTCACCCGAGCAGGCTCGCGATCGCCTTGCCCACGTACACGGGCGACTCGGGCTGCACGCTGAAATCCGCGAAGCTCGACCGGGCTTCCTTTGAGAACGCCTCGATGCTGTTGGGCGTCAGATCGTCGCCGCCACCCGATGCGCCAGCGTCCATGTCGCGCAGCTCGACCTTGTCGGGCTCGTTGATCGTCACGGCAAACCGCGCGAACTGGCTCGACGCGTCCTGCATCTGCTTCTTGCGCTTCGCCCGGTACGACCGCCGGGCGTGCAGCGGGCGGGTGCTGTATCGGTCCGCAGCCCAGGGCCGGCTCTCGTCCCACCCGTCGGCCTGGATCCCCCGTCGCAGGTTCGCCAGCAGCGGCTCGATGTGCTCGGACTGGTCCTCGTCTGCAAGCACAAAGGCCTCGGGCCGAAGGCTCGCGCCGGGCTGGCTCAGCGCTTCGCGGAGGTCTTGGCCCTCGGGCATCAGGCCCTTGTCTTCGAGCAGCAGGCTGAGGACGACATCGCCCATGCCGAAGCCCACGGCGGGCGTGGGCGGGCCGCCGAAGAGCTCGATGAGGTTGTCGTATCGGCCGCCGCCGGCGACGGCACGCTCGCCGTCGGCGATGAGCTCGAAGACGGTGCCGGTGTAGTAGGCGAGGCCGCGAGCAACATCGCCGGTGACCTCAACGTGCTCGTCGAGGTTCCGGGCGCACATTGCGTCGACGGTGTTTCGCAGTGGTGTAAACGCCGACTGCTCGGCTGCCGACGCGTAGTTACTTCTGAACTGCGAGATAGCTTGATCGAGCGAAGAGGAATCAAAGCCAGCGGCGGCCGACATCTCGGCGTAAGCCTCGGGCGACACTTTCGCACGCTTATCGAGTACCGCATAGGCGGCTTGCAGTGAACCATCAGCGACACCCAAATCAGCAAAGATCCGATCCATCGTCCTGCGGTCGTTGGTCATCAGTTGGACATCATCCGAGTCCAAGCCAAGTTCCCACGCCCCCTCGACGAGCACGTCGGCGACATCTGCCGTCGTTTGGGCGTCGTCGTCCCCGCCGATGACATCACAATTCCACTGCAAAAACTCCCGCAGCCGTCCGCGTTGGGGCCGTTCCGCCCGGAAGTACGGCCCGGCCGTGAACCACTTGGTCGGGCTGGGCAGGCTGGCCGCCTTCGCCGCGTAGAGCCTCGCCAGTGTGGGCGTGAACTCGGGCCGAAGCGCGTAGTCGTCGTCGCCGCCCTCTCGGCGGAAGCTGAACAGCTCGCTGACGATGCCTTCGCCGGATTTTTCTTTGTAGAGGTCCAGGTGCTCGAAGGTGGGGCCTGCGATCTCGTCGAAGCCGTGGCGGATGGAGACGCGTCGCCAGGCTTCGGTGATGTAGCGCTGGCGGAGCAGGTCGTCGGGGTAGAGGTCGCGGGTGCCCTTGGGTGCTTTGAACTTGCCTTTGGCCATGACGGCGAGGGTAGTCGGGCTCGGTAGGGGCCGGTCTTGACGGCCAGAGTTGCGCGGATCGGGGGGCCGTCCGTCGAAAAACCCGCCTGGTGAGGCAGAAAGAGCAGATATCAGGCGGAGAGTCCGATAGAGTCGGCGGACGCGCTCCATGGAGGGGCGCGATCGGAACGATCTGGATGAGCCGGGGCTTCCCGGCATCACGATTCACGGTTTGGAACGCAAAGGAACCACGACATGATCAAGACCCTGACCTGTCTCGCTGCTGCCGGCACCCTGGCTGCTGGCCTCGGCGGCTGCGGAGCCACCGGCCTGACGCAGAGCGCCCTGGACATCACCAAGGCCGAGTCGGCCGCGACCATCGCCCACCTGAACGCGACCGAGCCCGAGTTTGCCGGCATGGTCGGCAGCTCGGCCGGCGGCTGGGCCGTCTTCCCGGGCATCTTCCACGCCCACTCGTACCTGATCGGCTACGGCGGCGGCGACGGCCTGGTCTACGCCGGCGCCGGCGAGCCCGTGGGCTACAGCCGCCAGGTGAAGCTGGGCGCAGGCCTCGGCATCGGCGGCCAGTACGCCGATTACGTCATCTTCTTCGAGACCGCCGAGGCCCGCGAGAACTTCGCCGGCTGGCAGTTCTCGGGCGAAGCCTTCGCCGCGATCTACGGCCTCGGCGCCTCGGGCTCGCAGAACTGGAGCGCGGGCCGGACCACCTTCGCCGACCCCCGCGCGGGCGGCGGCGCCGCGATCTTCGTCGGCTTCGACAACTACAGCTACAACGACCTCTCGGCCGCCATGGGCAACTGAGAGCGTTTGATCTGAGTTGAACTCACGCCGCCCCGGCCTGATGGTCGGGGCGGTTTTTTATTGGGTGACCCCGCCGGGGCCCCTAGACTCTTCGATCATGGCAAGCATCACCATCAACGGCGTCGAGTGCGAGTTTGAGCGCGGCCAGAAGGTCCTCGAGATCGCCAACAAGAACAAGGTCAAGATCCCCTACTACTGCTATCACGAGGGGCTCAGCATCCCCGCGCAGTGCCGGATCTGCCTGGGCGAGGTCTGGGCACCCAACCCGCGCAACGAGGGCAAGCTCGAGCCCATGATGGGCGGCAAGCTCCAGCCCACCTGCTCGCTCGACGCGGCCGACGGCATGGTCGTTTACACCGACAACCCCAAGGCGGTGGCGAATCAAAAAGCGGTTATGGAGTACCTGCTGATCAACCACCCGCTCGACTGCCCGGTGTGCGACCAGGCGGGCGAGTGCGAGCTGCAGGACTACAGCTTCGAGTACGGCCGGGGCGTCAGCCGCTTCCAGGAGCAGAAGGTCAAGCAGCCCAAGAAGGACCTCGGGCCGCACGTGTACATCTACTCCGATCGCTGCATCATGTGCACCCGCTGCGTGCGGTTCGCCAAGGAGATCCCGGGCACGGCCGAGCTGACGATCTCGGGCCGTGGCAACAAGAGCGAGATCGACGTCTTCCCGAGCGTGCCGCTGGACAACGAGCTGTCGGCGAACGTGATCGACCTCTGCCCCGTGGGCGCGCTGCTCGATAAGGATTTCCTGTTCGCCCAGCGCGTCTGGTTCCTCAAGAGCACGCCCTCGATCGACGGCATCACCGCCTCGGGCGACAACCTGCTCATCGAGCACAACGAGGGCAAGATCTACCGCTTCAAGCCGCGCACCAACATGGGCGTGAACAAGTGGTGGATCACCGACGAAGTCCGCTACGGCTGGAAGCACGTGCACAGCGATGACCGACTGACCACGGCCGAGCGTCGGCGCTTCGGCGTGCTCGACGAGTGCGACAACCAGCAGGCCTACGACGAAGCGATCGAGGGCCTGACGAACGCCCATACCGACGGCAAGAAGCTGCTCACGGTCGTGAGCCCGATGCTCAGCTGCGAGGAGGCCTACCTGCTCGGCAAGCTCACGCTCGAGATCGACCCGGACGCGACGCTCGCGGTCGGGTTCGTGCCCTCCCGCGGCGAGGACAAGGTCTTCCCCAAGACCGCCTCGCGCGAAGACGGCTTCGTGATGCACGCCGAGAAGGCCCCCAACGCGCGGGGCGTCAGGCGGGTCCTCGAATCGCTCACCAGCAACGTGATCGACTTCGACGAAGCGGCCAAGCAGCTCGGCATGGGCTCGGGCTTGAGCGATGTCGGCGGCGTGATCCTCACCGGCAACTACCCGGGCGAGTGGGCCGAGCGGGAGTTCGTCAAGGCCCTCGGCGGCAAGTTCGTGGTGCTCATCGATACCCACGACCGCCGGGCCCGCGAGGCGGCGGACGTGGTGATCCCGGGCGCGACGTGGACGGAGAAGGCCGGCACCTTCGAGAACGCGAACAACGTGCTGCAGGCGTTTGAGCAGGCGATCCCCGCGGTCGAGGGCGCGATGCCCGAGGGCCAGATCGCGATGGACCTGATCGACCGCCTGCGCGGCATGCCGGTGGGTGCCGTGGAAACCTCGTTCGTCCGCGTCGACGAGGCCCCGGGCCAGGTGCCCACGGGCCGGGAGATCCGCCGGCAATCCGCACGGCTCTTCAACGCGGCCGATGTGCGGCAGCAGATGGCCGAGGACAAGCCCCAGCTCGGCGTGTTCACGACGGACGTATCGCTGCCGGTGACCGAGGTGAAGCACGCTGCGGATATGGAGATGGTGGAGCTCTGATCGATCGGAGCGATCCGAGGAACGCCCGTGCTCTGGACCGCGGTCATCGTTGGTGTGCTGTGCATCGTGGTCGGCGTGCCGTTTACGTATTACTGGTTCCGGCTCTCCGACCGCTGGGCGCACGATGACCAGAAGCGCTTCGGTGACGGCCGGTACGAGGGCGACCGGTCGGTCGATGACCGCGAGGAGATCCGGATCATCCCGCCGTCCAAAGATCAGTGATGCCGCGGTACAAGCTCACCATCGCCTTCGACGGCACCGACTACTGCGGCTGGCAGAAACAGGAACCGCCCGATCCGGCCACGCCGGGCTCCCGCATCACGCTGCGGACCGTCCAGGGTGTCGTTGAAGACGCGGCACGAGACGTGCTGCGCGAGCCGGGGCTGGTGCTGACCGGTGCGAGCCGGACGGACTCGGGCGTGCACGCGCTCGGGCAGGTGGCGGCGTTCACCAGCGAGCCCGATGCGTCAACCGGCGTCGGCTGGCCCGCCGATCGCGGCGCGGATCGGCTGGTCAAGGCGCTCAACAGCAAGCTGCCGCGAGACGTGCTGGTGCGATCGGCCGAGCTGGTCGCCGATGACTTTGAGCCCATCGGCGGCGCGACCAGCAAGGAATACACCTACACGATCGTCAGCGGCGAGACCCGGCCCTTGTGGGACCGCAGGTACGTCTGGCACACCTGGTACGAGCTCGATCTCGCGCGCATGCGCGTGGCGGCGGCGCACCTCGTCGGCGAGCACGACTTCGCCGCGTTCGCCCAGATCAACCACGGGCGGAAGACCACGGTGCGGACGATCTTTGCGTGCGATGTCGAACAGCCGGAGGCATCAAACCCGGACGAGCAGCGGTTCGTTATCCGCGTCTCGGGGAGCGGGTTCCTGTACAACATGGTTCGGATCGTGGCGGGCACGCTGATGGAGGTGGGCCGGGGGAAAATCGAGCCGAGAACCGTTCCGGAGATCCTGGCGTCCAAAGACCGCAGACGGGCGGGGGTGACGCTGCCGCCGACGGGGCTGAGGCTGGAGTGGGTGCGGTACTCCGTGGAGTCGGATTGAGCGATGCGGACTTTCTCGACATGGACGTTTCGGGCACTCTGTCTCACGACGTTCATCGCGTTTTCATGCTGGCTCGTGTCGTTCTGGTGGTCGTTCGGAGTCGGCGTGTCATGGGAACGAGCCGATCATCGATACGGCCAAACGGGTGTCGACATCGTTGATGGTCAGATTCAGCTTCAAGTAATGCCCTTCCATTTCCCGTGGCTTGGTCAGGTGCGTGAACCGGGCATTCGACTTCACTCGCGGTTCGAACGCACAGTCCGAGTCGAGTACCCAAATCCGTTCTTGCCCCACAGGCGAGACGGACTCTTTCGAGCGGGTCAGATTGTCGGCACGAGCGGTCCAGTGGAATACCTGATGTTCGTCGATGGTCTCCTTCTCGTCCCGGCGCTGACTGTACTGAGCATCGGCTCGTTTCTTGTACGTCGCAACGCGACCGGTTGTTGCCCTTGCGGATACTCCCTCGCCGGACTCACCTCCGACATCTGCCCCGAGTGCGGACGCGCCATCAAGAAGCCCGCCGATGCCTGACATCCGCACCGATCGCCTGATCCTGCGCGAGCCGCGCATGGGCGACGCCGAGCCGCTGATGGCGATCTTCGGTGATCCCGAAGCCATGCGGTACATCACCCAGGGCAGAACGCGAAGCCTCGAGCAGGTTCGAGAGTCCATGCAAAAGCGCATCGACTGCCTTGATGCGCATGGCTTCACGCTCTGGACCGTCGTCCTTGCCGACACGAATCAGGTCATTGGCGATTGTGGCATCATCCCCATCGACTGGACCGGGCCAGAGTTCGAACTCGCGTACCGCTTTGTCCCGAGCGTGTGGGGCAGGGGCTATGCGACCGAGGCGGGCATCGCAGCGATGGAGCACGCGTGGCATGCCTCGACGCTCGGGACGATCTTCGGCGTGACCGACCTCGACAACACCGCATCCCAGCGTGTGCTGACCAAGATCGGCTTTGCCGACCTCGGCACGACCGACAGGTACTACGACGCCGAACTACGCCTCTTCCGGCTCGATCGGCCGGCCAACAATCAGCCGTGACGGACCGCCTGCGCATCCTGCACATCTCGACACGCCTGATCCTTGGCGGCTCGCAGGAGAACACCGTGCTCTCGTGCGAGGGGCAGGCACGCCTCGGGCACGACGTGCACCTGGCGTTCGGCCCGATCTTCGGCCCCGAGGGCTCGATGCTCGATCGAGTGCGCTCGTTTCGAACCGACGACGGCCGAGGCATCACCGCGCACGAGCTGCCGAACATGGTCCGCGAGATCAACCCGATCAAGGACCACTTCTGCTTCCATCGCGACCTGAAGCAGCTGATGCGCGAGGTGAAGCCCGACGTGGTGCACACGCACAGCAGCAAGGCGGGCATCCTGGGCCGGTGGGCCGCGTCGAAAGCACACGTGCCCGCGGTGGTCCACACCATCCACGGGCCGCCCTTTATGCCGATCGAGGGCGGCACGATCTCGCGCACGAAGATCAACCTGAAGAACCGGCTCTACACGCTCGCCGAGCGGTTCGCTGCCAAGCGCTGCCACACGATCGTGAGCGTCGCCGACGCGATGACCGAGCAGTTTCTGGCGCGCGGCATCGGCGAGCCCGACATGTGCGTCACCGTGCGCAGCGGCATGGACCTGTCGCCCTTGGTTGACTTCGACGGCAGCGAGTCACGCGAGAATGTGCGAGCATCGCTGGGCATCGGTGAGAGGGACTTCGTCATCGGCACCGTCGCCAGGCTCGCCGAGCACAAGGGGCACGACGACCTGATCGACGCGCTCGCGGATGACCTGAAGGCCAACGCGCAGTGGAAGCTGCTCTGGGTGGGCGACGGCTGGTGGCGCGATCGGCTGCTCGCGCGCGTGAGCGAACTCGGCCTGACGGACCAGGTGATCACGACGGGCCTCGTGCCGCCCGAGCGCGTGCCGGGGCTGATCCGTGCGATGGATGTGCTGGCACATCCCAGTTATAGAGAAGGTCTGCCGAGGACGGTGCCGCAGGCGCTCCTGGCCGGTGTGTGCCCGGTGGCGACGGACGTGGACGGAACGCGGGAGGCGTGCCGGCACGAGGAGACCGGGCTGCTCGTGCCGGTCGGCGATCCTGCGGCGTTGCGACAGGCGGTTCGCCGGCTGTCTGACGACGCGGAGCTTCGGCATAAACTCGCCGAACGTGGACGGGAGTGGTGCCTGCATGAGTTTGCCGCGCAGACGATGGTGGATCGGTTGGATCGCGTGTACCGCGACGCTCTCGGCCGGGCCGGGCGAGGCGATCGGGCAGACGCTTGATCTGAGCGGGCCGGCCGCGCCCGAGCCCGGGTCGGGCGTGCTGGCTGATGAGCTGAGCGATGATCTCCGGCGTGGGGCGCGTCGGCTGCGCGAGGATGCAGGAAGCGGTGACCAGCTCGACTCGCTCCGGATCGGGGCGCGTGCCTCGTACCGAGAAGCGTTCGCGTCGCTCGCGCAGCTCGGTGATTCGCTGGGTGATGACGGGTCGTCTGCGCTGCTCTGGGCGATGACCGCAGCCTCGCGCACCGATGAGGTCGATGAGCTGATCGACGCAACGACCGATGCCGCCGTGCTCTCAGCGCTCACCGTCGATCTCGAAGCGCTCGCCATCGCATGGTCGGCGGGGACCGGGGTCGAGCCCGAGGCTCTCGATGAGCAGATTGCATCGGCGTTCGCGGTGCTCGCACGCGGGACGGTCGGCGCGGTCCGCCCGGGGACCGGCTGGTTCGTCGCGGGGAGGCGCGGCGCGGTCGATCTGTCCTCGCGACAGGCCTCGCTCCTCGCCGCCGACGCTCCGGACAGCGTGATCACAGCGATCGCGGCCGCGTCAGAAGAAGCCGGAGCGCTGCTCAGCTGGCCGGCGTACGCATCGCGCGGCGCCGATCTGACGCACCGCCTCGCCGGAGCGATCGACGCCGTGCTCGGACTGCCCGCCTGGGTGCCGGCGGGTATCCGTGAGAGCCTCATCGCCAGGCTCGGAGAAGCGGCTCGCGCCGGCGGCGGCTCCGTCGGATGGAGCGAACGCGAAGCATCGCTCGAGCTGATCGTCGAGCACGCGAGCGTGCTGACATCGCTCGATCGGCTCGAACCGGGGCGGGAAGCCGATCGCCTGCGTGCCCGCGCCGCCGATGCGATCGCGGATCACGCATCCGTTGTCGGGGATGCAATCGCGGGCGCGACGCTTTCGGCGCGGGCGATCGCCACGAGCGTGGAGCGGGACAGCATCCGCGACGACAGCGCCATCGCCCGCGAGCTCAGGCCGGCGTGGCGTGGGCTGGTGCCGCTGGTTCGGGACGCGACCGTGCGCGCTCGCGACGACGCGATCGATCTGCTGATCGATCCTTCGGGCGTCACGGATCCGGGCGTGCTCGCAGCCCTCGGAGCCCAGCGGCGCCTTCTCGATGACTTCGCGCTGCTCGATCGGCTGACACAACGCCTCGCGAGCGACGGCGGGTTCGGCGGGCCGGAAGCGCTCGACGGCCCCGTCCGCAGCCGGCTGCTCGGCATCTCGCAGGCCGTGGGAATCGAGGCGGAGCGGCCCGCGGCTCTCGCGCAGCTGCGCACATTTGACGAACAGCTCGCGCTGCTCGATCGGATCGAACGCGACGCGGAGACAGCCGTCCGCGTGATGGGCGATCGCGGCGCGGCGATGCCCGAACGGATCGAGTCGATGCGTGCGGCATGGCTCGCGGGCTGGGCCGTTCCCGGCGGCTCGGGGCCCGACGCCGACACGCTGGCGGCTCTGAAACAGCTCGCTTCGCTCGCCGCGCTCCTCGCGGATGCCGAAGCATTCACCCGGCTCGACACCGTGCAGTCGTGGCCCGGCTTCCACCTGTCGAGCCGCGCGCGGCGCACGGTTGCCTCGGGTCTCACAGCCGCCATCGACGAGCTCGTGCCCGATGCGATGCGCGAGGGAAACACCGTCGCGCGGGCCCGGTCCGAGACACGGATCACAAACGCACGCGGAAACTTCGCTCCCGCGCTGCTCGCCGGGCGGCTCGCGAGGGTCGCGGCCCGAAGCGGCATCGCGATCGGCGGAACACTCGAAGAACTCGCGCTCGGGCCGCCGCCCGCCGACGCCTGGATGGTCAAGCACCGCGAAGCAATCGCCGACGTGTGCCGCTACGCCGAAGAACTCGGCAGGCGGAGCATGTCATCCCGCATCGGCGACGAGCGGTTCGATTCGCTGAGGTCACTGGTCAACTGGCGAGCACTGCGGCTGCTCGAAGAGATCGAGGCGGAGAACTAGCCCGCCCCCGTAGCATCGCATCAAGCGGATGCTTCGCGCGACACGGCCCTATCGCTGCTCATCCGCCGAGCGGCCCGAGCCTTCTGCTGCCGAAGTCGAGCTTCATCGCGTCTTTGGCCATCAGCAGTGTCTCTTCAGCCACGGCGTTGGCCCGTGCCGTGCCGTTGCGGATGATCTCCATGACCTTCGCCTCGCCGTCGGCGCCGTCGAAGGCGGCCCGCCGCTCGCGCATCGGCTCGAGCAGCTCGTTGACCGACTCGATGACCGCTGCCTTGACGTGCCCGTCGCCGATGTTGTCGCCCTTGCGGTAGCGGTCCTTCATCTCGGCGACCACATCCGCGTCGCAAAACGTCTCGGCGTACATGAATACCGGGTTGATCTCCGGGTCGCCCGGCTCATCGGGCTCGCGGCTCTGGCCCGGGTACATGCTGTTGATCTTCTTCTTGACCTGCTTGGGCGTGTCGCTCAGGAACACCGCGTTGTTCAGGCTTTTGGACATCTTGTTGTTGCCGTCGGTACCCACGAGCCGGCCGACCCGGCCCACGAGCGCCTCGGGGATCGGGAAGGTGCCGCCGAGGCCCGGGTAGTCCGCGTCCTCGGCCTGCGGGTCGACGCCGCAGTAGAGCTGATCAAACCGCCTCGCGACCTCGCGGCAGACCTCGATATGAGCCACCTGATCCACACCGACGGGCACATAATTTGGTCGAAACGCAAGAATGTCAGCGCACTGCCCAACCGCATACATAGGAAACCCGAACGGATACGAGTCGCCCAGGCCCTTGGTTTCTATTTCGGTTTTGAGCGTCGGGTTGCGCATCACGCGGTTGAACGGGATGAGCATCGCGAAGAACCATGTCAGCTCGGCGATCGCCGGCACCTCGGTCTGCAGCACGATCGTCGACCGCTCCGGATCGATGCCCGCCGCGAGCCAGTCCTTCACGATCTCGATCGTGTCGGCCCGGATCTGCTCCGGCTCAGACGCCCGCGTGGTGTACGCGTGCATGTTTGCCAGCAGGAAATAGCAGTCGTAGTCGGCCTGCATCTGCACGCGCTTCTCGACCGAGCCCACCCAGTGGCCCAGGTGGAGCCGACCGGTGGGGGTGTCGCCTGTCAAAACGCGGCCGCGGTTGATCTCTGTGCTCATGCCGCGATCGTAGGAGCCGGCGGTGGTGCTCTCTTTCGGCGCGACAGCCCTATCTGGCCAATTCTGGAGCAGAATCAATCGGAAGAAATCCGGTACGCTTCTCGGTATGAGGCGTGTTGGCTTCACCATCATCGAGCTCGTGATCGTCATCGGCATCGTGATGATCCTGATCGGGCTGCTGCTCCCCGCGCTGTCCGGGAGCAGGGCATCGGCAGAGGTCGTCTCTCTCGCGTCTGACATGCAGCAGGTTTCGCTTGCAAACGGGATGTATTGCGATCAGAACAACGGCTTCTACGCCGTCGCCGATGACCGGCCTGACTTTGCGCCCGATGACGTCGTCGAAGACATGCAGAATCAAGGCCACGCGGACGCGAGGATCGGCCGCTGGTGGCCGCACGCCCTCGTCGACGCGGGCATGATCGACGCGGAGAGTTTCGATTCATGGTTCGGCGAGAAGGACATCTATTGGTCGAACACGATGTACATCGATCCGCGGCTCATGACGCCCACGACGATCGAGCCCTGGGAGACGCTGCAAACGTCCAGCGTGTCGCGTGCGTGGGCGACGTATCCCTCTGATAAGCTGCTCTTCGGCGTGAGCTTCATCCCATCCGCGAGCGGGCCGGTGCTCTGGAACCAATTTTCGGATGATGGGCCGCTCGGTCCCGTCGCAGCGGTCGACGGCTCGACTTCCCTCATGCACGCCCATGACCTGATCGAGCCAGACCCGGCACCGTTTCTCATGTACGGCTTCCCGATCCAGTCAACGTGGGAAGGGATCCGCGGCCGAGACAAGTGAACAGGAAGAGAGATAATCCTCTCATGGACATACGAGGACGCATCGTGATCACCTCAGGAGAATTCATCGTGTCCCTGTCCGTCGCGCTCGCGTCGGCGACAAGCCAAATCACCGATGCGCAGATGCCCAACGCTGCACCGTGCTTCTTCCAAACGAAGATGGGCCGGTGATCCTCGCGGTCTTCTCATCGTTGACTCTCGGCGGGGCTGCGGTCCCGCCCCTCGGCGTGGAGGGCGGAGCGGAGTTTCTGTTCGAGGACCGTGGAACGTCGCTTCGATCGATTGCGGCGTTTGACCTGTCGACCGGTGCTGTGGTGCTCCAAGCGGACACGCCCCGAGGGCCCCGCGTGTGGCACCGGACCCCCGATGGCAAGCGGCTGAAGAAGCGATCCGGGGAATCGTCTTTCTTGCCCGCGGACGATCGCGACGCGTTCCGGTGCGACATACTGATGCTCACC
Source organism: Planctomycetota bacterium (assembly GCA_039821685.1). GTDB lineage: Bacteria > Planctomycetota > Phycisphaerae > Phycisphaerales > UBA1924 > JANQQZ01. The sequence continues at coordinate 33,682 of JBCBNT010000006.1, forward strand.
GAGCGATTCCCGTCGGTTGCACATCACGCCCTCTTGCAGATCGATGACGCTGATCGATCCGTACGGCGTCTCGACGACGGGACGATGGAGGTCACGACGGAGCTTGTTGCGCACTCGCTCGGCTTCGCCGTGATCGATCACCCGGAGCACGCGAGGCTCGCCAGAACAGCAGCGACGTACGTGTTCGATGCCGATGGGCGCCTCACACGCTTCGTCGTCGGTACACCCGACGATGGCGGGTACGAGCGGGTGGCGATCGATGCCGGCGGGCGGGGTGATTACCGCGAGTGGGTCTTTCTGGCTCCCGGTGCGGATGTCGTTGAGGTCACGTCGTGGGACCCCAGCGACTCGATGCTGCGAGACTCAACGCAGACGGCGACCCGCCTCGTCGATGTAGCGATACACAATGCGCAGACTGAGCGAGAGCAGGTGACACGCAGCCTTGCGACCGAAGAAGGCGCTCGATCGATGCAGCGCGCGACCAGGCGTGTCCGACCGGAGTCGAACGTCGCCGTTTCACGCGTCGCGCTGGTGATCACCGGTGCAGCGTTGGCCTTGATCGGAATCATCGCGTAGATCAGACAGCGATAAGATCGCCACGTCCGCGTGTGTCGCACGGGCTCATCTTTCAACCCATTATCGCTCAGGCGGCGGACTTCGGAGCAGTCAACCTGCTGTCTCGACGAACGCCAGCACCACGTTGATCGCGTTGAAGCCGATGTGCATCGCGATCGGCACGCCGAGCCGGCCGGTGCGTTCGCGGGCGATGCCGAGCGCGATCGAGAGGGCCGCGATGGTGGGGATCGCGAGCCAGGTCGCGCCGCCGGGGCCGTCTGCGCTTTCCCCGCCGCTCGCGGGCACGTGCAGCGCGGTAAAGATGGCCGACGTCACCAGCACGCCCGCCCATCTGCCCAGCACGCCTGACACGGCCGGCTGGAGCAGGCCTCGAAACGTGATCTCTTCGACGATCGGCGCGCCCAGCACCGCCCCCGCGAGCACGACGATCCACCAGAAGCCCATTTCAAACCCATGACCAGAACCAACACCAGATCCGGGGCCTTGGGTCAGGATCTCCAGCGTGCCGTGCTGGAGCGCGCCGCCGGTGTCCGCACCGGCCGCGTGCGCGATGAGCCGGGTGGCATGAGACACAACCAAGATCACCGGCATGCTGAGCAGGAGCGCGGCGGCCCCGACGGCCGCATCTCTCGGCGAGAAACGGACCGCGGACGACCCAATCAACCCCGCACGCACAGCGAGCCAGCAGCCGATCGCACCAGCCGCGATGCCGAAGGTGTAGCTCGCGAGCATCGCGCTGCCTGTGGCCCGGAGCGTGCCGGCCTGGGTTCCGTCCGGACCGCCCACAGCAACGATCGCCGCAGCAGCCGCGAACTGTGGCAGCAGAAAGACGACAAACCCGAGCAGCAGAATCGGTGCCGCAGCGCCGGGCCTGAGCGGGCTCTCGGGCGATCGCGAGAGCGAGCCGGGCCTGATCGCGTCAAGCCGCCAGGCAATCCAGACGCACACACCCGCGGCAGCGAGCATGCCGGCAAAGAACCCGGCGTTGATCGGTCCCGGTGCGTCTTGTTGGGCCTGCGCAGCGACAGGGGCGGCGATGGCTGCAACAATCGCCCCGATGGCCAATGCTTTAGACACAATCGTCGCCGCCAAGCACGCGGAGGTCGCTGAGCGGAAAGCTGCGATCAGCATGACCCAGCTCGAGGCGGAGGTCGCGCAGGCCGAGCCGGCGCGGAACTTCTTCGCCGCGCTCACCCGCCACACGCCAACGGAGCGGACGAGCGTCATCGCCGAGATCAAGCGCAAGAGCCCGAGCGCGGGCTGGATCCGCGACGGGTACAAGCCCGCCGATGGCGTGGCGATCGCTTCCAAAGATGATCCGTTCCGGCCCGAGGACATCGCCCGACGGTATCACGCCGGCGGGGCGTCGGCGATCAGCTGCCTGACCGACGGGGCGTTCTTCGGCGGGGACCTGAGCTACATCGAGCGGGTGCGCGAGGCGGTGCCGCTGCCAGTTTTGCGGAAAGACTTCATCGTCGACCCGTGGCAGATCTGGGAGAGCCGGGCCGCCGGCGCCGACGCGGTGCTGCTGATCGCCGAGTGCCTGACCGAGGGCCAGATCGTCGACATGATGATCCTCGCGCAGCGGCTCGGGATGACCGTGCTGCTCGAGGTGCACTCAGCCGAGAACCTGCTGCGTGTGAAGCCGCACGTCGGGTTCCCGCATCCGTCGTACTGCCTGCTCGGTATCAACAACCGCGACCTGTCGACCATGACCGTGGACCTCGGGCACACGATGCGGCTCGCGGACCTGGTCGAGGAGCACCGCGGCGTGCTCGTTTCGGAGTCGGGCATCCGCTCGCCGGAGGACCTGAAAAAGCTCCGGACCGCGGGCGTGCAGATCGTGCTTGTGGGCGAGACGCTCATGCGGCAGGACGACCCCGGCGCTGCGCTCGCCGACCTGCTCCGGTAACCGGCCGGCCGGGCTCGCGCGCTAACATCGCGCCGCTCGCCGCCACGATGGTCGGCGGCCCACTGACGGCAAGGCACGGATGAGCCGATACCGACGCACCCACGCTTTCACACACCGATCCGACGGAGCGATACGAATGACCGCCAGCAACAGACTCCTGCGCCTCACCGCAGCCTCCCTGCTCATCGCGGCCGCGGGGCACGCGCTCCCGCAAGAAGGCATGCCGCCCCCCGCCCCGCAGCCCGAGGCGGAAGCCAACGCCAATCAGCGCGGCATCGACATCATCGAGGCGTGCCGGCAGGCGCTGACCGACGCCGACACGCTCGTCATCGGCGTCACCAAAAGCATGGTCAAGACCGACGAGCTCTCGCCCGAGAACGCGATCTTTGCCTCCATCCAGATCGGCGCCCGCGGCACCGTCACCGCGGCACGCACCGCTGACAACAACCGCGTCTTCCGTATCGACGGCACCGCCGACGACATCGGCCAACCCGATGCGATCAAGGTCACCGTCCGACGCGGCACGAGCGATGTGTCGTGGCTCGATCACGAGGCTTCAACGCTCGTGACCGCCAGGCCCTCACTCGCACGCGGGCGCGAGCTCAGCTCAGAGAACGAATTCGGGATCCAGTATCTCTTCGGCGCGCGGCGGGCCAACCCGCTCCGCGATGCGATCGCTGCGCCCACCATCGAGGTCCGCGAGCCGGAGGTCGTCGACGGCGTGCTCTGCGATGTCGTCTCGGTGCAGTACGGCAAGCCGAACAAGTCGGGCGATCAGCTGCTCTTCATCGGCAAGGTCGACAGCCTCCCGCGGAAGGTGCACGACGTGCTCGTGCAAGGGTTCGAAAACCGGTTCGAGTTCAGCTACGAGGAGCCCGAGACCGCACCCACCGCCGAATCGCTCGAGATCGCGCTCCCCGACGGCTGGAGCACCGCCTACCGCCCCGAGACGCTCAGGCCCGGGTCGGTCGATCCCAACGAGGCGCGGCCGCTCGCGGCGGGGCAGCCCGGCGAGGGCACCGTTGGGTTCAGCGTCGGCGACCGGGCCCCTGCATTCACCGGCCTGACGATGCTCGGTGACGAGGTCGGCACCGCTGCGATCGCCGGGAAGCCCTCGCTGCTGACCTTCTGGGCCAGCTGGCTGCCCGACGCCGACAAGCTCGTCGACCTGATCGGCTCGACCCGGTCGTCGCTCGGCGAAGAGGTCGCGCAGGTCACGTTCGTCGTCCGCGAGCGCAACCCTGACGCAGCCTTCAACATCATGATCGCCGAGGGCCTCGAGGACGTGCCGCTGCTGATCGACAACCGCGACGCCGCGCTCGCCTTCGGCATCACCAGGGTCCCGACAATCGTCGTGATCGACGCCGACGGCGTCATTCGCTACCGCGCAGACCGCTTCGACCCCGACCGCACGCCGGGCGAGGTCGAAGCTGCGATCGGCGAGCTCGTCCCGGGCGAATAAATCAGACGAATAGCTCGGACGACTGATTCGTGGCAGTGCAAACACAAACGCGGCCCGTCCGATCGGACGGGCCGCGGTCGTAGAACGGATTGGGCCGGCCCGAGCACTGGACCCGGGTCGATCGATGGCGTCGGCCTCAGCCGTGGCGGATCGCCGCCTGCGCCGCGGCGAGCCGCGCGATCGGAACGCGGAAGGGCGAGCAGCTCACGTAGTCGAGCCCGACGCGGTGGCAGAAGTCGACCGACGACGGATCGCCGCCGTGCTCGCCGCAGATGCCGACCTTGAGGCCCTCGTTGCTGCTCCGACCGCGGTCGAAGCCGAACTGCACCAGCTCGCCCACGCCCGTCTGATCGAGGCTCTGGAACGGATCGACGTCGAGGATGCCCTGCTCGATGTAGTCGGGCAGGAAGGTGTTGACGTCGTCGCGCGAGTAGCCGAAGGTCAGCTGCGTGAGGTCGTTGGTGCCGAAGCTGAAGAAGTCGGCCTGCTCGGCGACCTCCGCCGCGGTCAGCGCCGCGCGGGGGATCTCGATCATCGTTCCGATCTTGATGTCGAGCCGCTTCTTGAAGCCCATCTCCGCCTTGACCTCGGCGATCGTCTCCTCGGCGACGCCGCGGAGCAGCGAGAGCTCCTTCACGGTGCCCACGAGCGGGATCATGATCTCGGGCATCGCCCTGACCTTCTCGCCCACGCACTCGATCGCCGCCTCGGTGATCGCCCGCACCTGCATCTTCAGGATCTCGGGGTAGGTGACAGCCAGTCGGCAGCCGCGGTGGCCCAGCATCGGGTTCAGCTCGTGCAGCATCGCAACGCGGCGCTTCAGGTCGGCCGGCTTCACGTTCAGCGTCTTCGCCAGATCCTTGATCGCCGCGTCCTCGTGGGGCAGGAACTCGTGCAGCGGCGGGTCGAGCAGGCGCACCGTCACCGGCAGGCCGTTCATCGCGCGGAACAGGCCGATGAAGTCGTCGCGCTGGTAGGGCAGCAGCTTCGCGAGCGCCTTCTCACGGCTCTTGAGATCGTCGGCGACGATCATCTCTCTCATCGCCTTGATCCGCGGGCCCTCGAAGAACATGTGCTCCGTCCGGCACAGGCCGATGCCCTTCGCGCCGAAGTCGCGGGCACGCTGAGCGTCCCTGGGCGAGTCAGCGTTCGTGCGCACGCCCATCGTCGCGTACTTGTCGGCCCAGCGCATCACCTTGGCGAAGTCGCCCGTGATGCCCTCGGGCGTGATCGTCGGCACCGCGCCGTGCAGCACCTCGCCCGTCGAGCCGTCGATCGAGATCGTGTCCTCGCGACCATACGTCCGGCCCTGCACGGTGAACTTCCCACCCTTGAGATCGATCTGCACATCGCCCGCGCCGGCGACGCAGCACTTGCCCCAGCCACGAGCAACGACCGCCGCGTGGCTGGTCATGCCGCCGGTCGAGGTCAGGATGCCCGCCGCCGAGTGCATGCCGTCGACGTCCTCGGGGCTCGTCTCCTGGCGAACGAGGATCACGTGCTCGCCGTTGCGCGCACGCTCCACAGCCTCATCGGCGGTAAACGCCGGCTTGCCCACCGCAGCGCCGGGCGACGCCGGCAGGCCCTTGGTCAGCACCCGCGTGATCGAGCGCTTGGTCGGGTCGAAGTACGGCAGCAGAAGCTGCACGAGATCACCCGCCGGGATGCGCAGGACCGCGGTCTTCTCATCGATCAGCTTCTCCTTGACCATGTCGCAGGCGATCTTGACCGCGGCCATGCCCGTACGCTTGCCCGTGCGCGTCTGCAGCATGTAGAGCTTGCCGTCCTCGATCGTAAACTCGATGTCCTGCATGTCGTTGTAGTGCTTCTCGAGCTTGGTCTTGATCTTCATCAGCTGGTCGTAGACCTTCTTGTTCCACTTGGGCATCTGATCGGCGGGCTGCGGCGTGCGGATACCCGCGACGACGTCTTCGCCCTGCGCGTTGATCAGGAACTCGCCGTAGAACTTGTTCTCACCCGTGCTCGGGTTGCGCGTGAACGCGACGCCCGTTCCCGAGGTCTCGCCCATGTTGCCGTAGACCATCGCCTGCACGTTCACCGCGGTGCCGTTGAGGCCCGAGATGCCCTGGATGCGGCGGTAGCTGATCGCCTTGTTGCTGTCCCAGCTCTTGAAGACCGCCTCGATCGACAGCTCGAGCTGCTTGAAGGGGTTCTGTGGGAAGTCGTCGCCCGTGTGCTTGCGGTAGACGGCCTTGTACGCCTTGCAGAGCTCGACGAGGCCCTCCTCGGGCACGTCGGTGTCGTCCGCCGCGTGGTACTTCGCCTTGATCTTGGCGAACGCGTGCTCGTAGTGCTCGTGCGCCACGCCCATGACCACGTCGCCGAACATGTTGATCAGCCGGCGGTACGCGTCGTACGCGAAGCGGCGGTTGCCCGTCGCCTCGGCGAGCGCCTCAACGCTCTCGTCGGTGAGGCCCAGGTTCAAAACGGTGTCCATCATGCCCGGCATGGAGACCGCCGCGCCCGAACGCACCGAAACCAAGAGCGGGTTCTTGGCATCGCCGAACTTCTTGCCCATCTCCTTCTCGAGCGTCGCCATGTTCTTGGCGACCTCGTTCATCATGCCCTGGGGCAGGCGCTTGCCGCCGGCGTTGTACGCGGCGCAGGTGTCGGTCGTGATCGTCATGCCGGGCGGCACGGGCAGGCCGATGCTGGTCATATCAGCAAGGTTCGCGCCCTTGCCGCCGATGAGCAGCTTCATGCTCGCATCGCCGTCGGTCTTGAGCGTGCCGAAGTAGTACACCATCTTGCCCGCCTTGGCGGGCTTCTTGACGACCTTTCGGCCGCTGGCCCGGCGCACGCGACCCGCGGCGGTCGTCGCGGTCTTCTTCGACGACTTCTTGGCGGCGGGCTTCTTGGTGCCGGCCTTCGTGGTCGTGCGCTTGGTCGTCTTTTTACTCGCCGTCTTCGCCGCGGCCTTCTTCTTCGCCATCGTGTCGGATCCCTTCGTAGCGGCGTGATCGCCGCGCTCATATCGACGCACCCGTCCGCGCGTCTGTTTCGGTTCGTGTGCCGGGCCGATGCTCTTCCTCCGCGGCCGGGCGAGGCCCAGTGTAGGAACGGACCGACGCCGCGATGCCGTGATCCCGGCGTGTTTCGAACTACCATCGCCGCGTGAGCCCGACCCAAGCCAAGCCGGCAACGACCGCGGCACATGCCGTCGCCGCGTGGCCCGCCGACACGCCGCTCGCCGCGCTCATCGCGGGCGACCCGGCAGGCCCGACTCGATTCAGCCTGCTCGCCGAGCCCACCGAGACCATCCAGCTCGCCAAGATCGATCAACTGGACAGCCTGCTCGCCAAACACGCCGCACCGAAGCCGCAGCCCGGAGGGCCGCCCAAGCCCGACGCCGGCTGGATCGGCTGGATCGACTACGCCGCGGGCCGGCAGCTCGAGCCCGCCGCGGCCAGCCAGCCGCAACCACATCTCACAACCAACACCGACAACAAGCCGTGTATACAGCGCCCCGCGGCCGTCCTCGCACGCATCGACCGTGGCTGGATCCACGACAACCGCACCGGCGACTGGGCCGGCTTCGGCGACGTGACGGGCGACGAGCCGCCCTCGGATGCCGCGACCGGCTTCCGCCTGTCGAGCCCGCGGGGTCTCGAGCGCCGGGCGGCGTTCGAGTCGGCCGTCGCCCGGGCTGTCGAGCTCATATGCCGGGGCGACGCCTTCCAGGTCAACCTGACCCACCGGCTCGCAGCCGGCTTCCAAGGGTGCCCGCGTTCGCTCATGGCCGCCCTCGCCGATCGGCTCGCCCCGTGGCACGGCTGCTACGCCGAACACGCCGGCACCGCCGTCGCATCCGCCAGCCCGGAGCTCTTCGTCACCGTCGATGCCGACCGCCGAGTTGTCACCCGGCCCATGAAGGGCACCCGTCCCGCAGGCGATGCCTCGCTCGGATCCAGCCCCAAGGACGCGGCCGAGCTCGCGATGATCGTCGACCTTATGCGGAACGACCTGGGCAGGGTGTGCGAGTTCGGGTCGGTCCGGGTCGATGACGCCCGCTCGATCGAGCGGCACGGCTCCGCCCGCGCCGCCCACGTCGAGCAGGGCGTCGCCACCGTGTCGGGCAGGCTAAGGCAGGGTCTCGGCGTCGCGGACCTCATCCGCGCAGCCTTCCCGCCGGGCTCGGTCACCGGGGCGCCCAAGGTCCGCGCGATGCAGATCATCGATGAGCTTGAGCCCTCGCTCGGCTTCGACCACGCCCTGCCCGCACGCGGGCCCTACTGCGGCGCGATCGGCTACTTCGGCGACGACGGCTCCGCCGCGCTCTCGGTCGGCATTCGCACCGCGATCGTCCAGCCCGGCGTGTGCCATTACCCGGTCGGTGCCGGCATCGTCGCCGATTCGAAAGCGAGCGACGAATGGATCGAAACGCTGGTGAAGGCCGAGCCGTTTCTCGAACTGTGCGATCGGCGCGGACCATGACCGGCCCACGCGTCAGGACGGACATCGTCGATGTCTACCTCCTCCGACCCTCCGCCCGCTCACACGACCACAATGCGCACCACAACGGGGACCAGACCCACGACCTGCTGCTGCTCCGCCGCGCACGCGCCCCGCTCGCCGGCCAGTGGCACCCGGTCATGGGACACGTCGAACCCGGCGAGCGCGCCATGCAGACCGCGCTCCGGGAAGCCGGCGAAGAGACCGGCCTCACGCCCGACGCGATCAGCGCCTGGTTCCAGCTCGAGCAGACGTTCCCCTTTTTCCTTGCTGATCGCGACGAGGTGCACCTGAGCCCGCGGTTCGCCGTCGTGACCGACGAAGGCTTCGAGCCCGCGCTCAACAACGAGCACGACGCCCACCGCTGGGTGCCCGTCGATGACGCCGAGAACTCGCTGCTCTGGCCCGGTCAGCGGCACGCGATCCGAGAAATCCGCTCGTGCATCCTGCCCGGTGGCCCAACCGCCGACTCACTCAGGCTGCCGCGACCGGCCGACCCGACGCACGACGCACCATCCGGTCCGCCGCCGGCCAAGGGATGACCAGCCGCGCGTCCCCGGCCATCGACGCGGCCGCATCGATCATCGGCCCGGGCGAGAGCGTGCCGATGATGCGCACGTCCGCCGACGACGCGTCACCCACGATGATCAATCCCCGCTCCGCGATCGCTTCGCGGACCGTGTGCTCGCCCTTGCCCGGGGCCACGATCGCCGCGGTGCGTGCGCGGGCCGGCAGCCCTGCCGCCAGCGCCTCGCGCACAGCAGCAAGCCCCGTGAACCTCGCCCAGTGGTCGTCGCTCATCGGCGTCCGCGTCTGCCGGTCGATCGAGCGGCGCAGCTCGGCGTGGCCGCGCGCGAACCCATCAATCACCCCCTCCCGCTGCGCGATCGATGCGTAGCGGCCGAGCATGCGACCGAGCTCATGGCCTCGATCAACCGAAGGCGCGTGACGGGCGATGACCCAGCCGTTGTTCCGCACCAGCCGCTGCAGGATCAGACCAAAGTCGCGCCCGGCCCCCACCTTGCGATGAAGCACCCTGAAACGCTGATCGAACCCGACCCGCGACCCCGCGGCGATCAGCTTCGCGCACAGGTCATACTCCTCGGCGTAGTAGCCGAACGACGGGTCGTAGCCCCCGAGACCAAGGAACAGCTCGCGGCGGATCGCGACCCCGCAGCCGACAAATACCTCGGGAAGCCCGCCGCGCTCGCGCGATCCGTCGGGCAGCACGATGTCGCCCGCGATCGCGCCAACATCGCGATCCGCACCGCGTACCGCATCGACGATGCCGCTATCGATCGGCGCCGAGTCATCGTCGAGCATCACGAGCCACGGGTTCACCGCCGCCTCGGCGCCGACGTTCCTCGCCGCGGCTCCGAGGTTCTCGTCGAGCCGGATCAGCCGGACGGGCATGCCTCGGATCGACCGCGGGAGCTCAGGCGCGCGCGAAGAAGCGTTATCGACGACCACCAGCTCCGCATCGGCCAGGCCGAGCGCGGCGACCGCAGCCGCCGTCTGCCCGAGATCATCCGGGCGATCCCGTGTCGGCAGCACAAAGCTCAGCACGCCACTCGCTCCGACGACACACGCGGATACCCGATCTCATCCATGACCGCGCCGGCCACCGACTCGATCGATAGGACCTGCTCGGGCGAAAGCCAGCGGTCCCAGCCGCCCGCCGTGCCGCTCCGAAAGAAACTCCGACGATCTTCCTCTCCCCGCGCGCGGCCGCCGCTGAGGGCTTTGAACGACGACGCCTCGACCGCCGCGGCGACTAAAGCATCGGAGACCGCGATCTCGTCGCCCGCGACGAATCGGAGGATCCACGCCGCCTCCGCCAAAGGCTCGCGGAGCATCGATTCGTACCGCACCGTCCGCACGTGCTCGATGCGGCCGAGACCGGCGAGGATCTCGCGGTTCACATCTGTCCAGTGCTCGGCCGCCGCAGCGACGAGCGCATCCGGAAGTTGGCGTGCCTCGAGGCACGACTCCGCCTCGTCGGGCGTCGCCCACTCGCTCGGCGTGTCGGGCGTCTGCCGCGCTGCGATATTGAGCTGATGGACGCACCCGCTCACGACCGCGTCCCGCGGGTCACGGACCAGGTGCAGAGCCCGCAGACGCGCGCTGTATCTGGCGATGCCCGCGACGGCCGCCCGCTCGGCGCCCCGGTACGGCGTGAACTTCTCGCCGTACACCCTCGCGCCGGTCCGGTCGAGCCAATACGCCGCAGCCGCGTCCCAGAACCGGGAGGCCAGCCGCAGCGCCTCGGCGTGCTGCTCGGGGCCGTGAAGCATGTGCCCGAGCGCGCGGAAGGCCGATTCATCGAGCGTCGTCCGCGCGCCGCTCGGGTTCGCCTCGTTGCTGTAGCGGCCGAACGGCGCCGACTCGCCGCAGTACAAGCCCGGCACCGCGCTGATCAGCCTTTGCAGCCACGTCGTCCCGCTCTTCGGGCTCGCAAGAACGACGAAGCGAACAAGCCCAGCGCCGCTCACGACGCCTGCCTCGCCCGGGCCCGCCCCTCGATCTCATCGGCCGGCGCAAAGGCGAGATTGGCCGCGTGAAGCCCGGCCACGCCGCGCCGGAGGTCCGTCGCCGAGACGGGCACGTTCCCGAACCGCCTCGCCTGAGCCGCCGCAGCCACCGATCCGAGGAACGTCGCCTCGAGCATCGAGCCGCCCGATGCCATGCAGAGCGTCGCGGCAGCCAGCAGCGCGTCGCCGCAGCCGAGCGCATCGATCGCGGTGGGTGTCAGCGCGGGCACGTGCTCGGCCTTGAGCCTCGTCGCGAACGCGTCGCCCGAGACCAGCTCGTCCGGCAGCGGCTCGAAGCCCACCGCGCCCTCCGGACCCATCGTCACGATCGCCCGCTGCGAGCCCGAACCCCGTGCAAACCGCGAGATCACAGCCGGGAGCGCCTCGTCGGGAAGCCGCATCGACTCACGCAGCTCCGACTCGCTGGGCGTGACCAGATCGAGCCCGCGCATCGCCAGCAGGTCGCCCCTTCTCCCGCTGATATCGCCCGCGAGAAACGCCCCTCGCTTGCGGAGCTCGCGGGCCAGCGTCTCGATCGAACGGGTCGTCAGAACACCGAGCCCAAAGTCGGCGATGATCGCAGCGTCGGGCCTCGGCGCAGCTGCGACAAGCCCGACCAGCGCGTCGCGCTGCCCAGCATCCAGCACGAGCGGCCGGACCAGGTCAACCTTCACGACCTTCTGCGTGCCGACGACAAAGCGCTGCTTCTCGGGCAGCATGCCGCCCACGGGAAGCGTGAGCACCTCGACACCGTCAGCCCGCAGCCGGCCGACGAGCTCGTCCGACTCGGGCGTATCGGGGAGCGCCGTCACCAGCGTGGGCGAGGCTCCCATCGCCGCGGCGTGCCTCGCGATGATCGCCGCGCCGCCGTCGTACCGACGCGTCTCGAGCGGCCGGAGCGTCAGCATCGGGCTCTCGCCTGCCACGTCGGGCCGATCGCACAGCACATAGGTATCGATGATCGCGTCGCCAACGATCGTCACACGCCGGCCGCGGAAGCGCTCGATCCGAGCCGCCGCCGCTTCGGCCGACAACGCCGGATCGGCGAGCAGCTGCGAGAGCCTCGCGTGCGACGGGTCCACCGCCTGCTCGAGCGACCCGATCAGCGCGCTCGAGCTGAAAATCACATCGCCCGAGCTGAATACCACCCGCCCGCCGGCGGCCTCGACCGCCTCGCGCTCCGCGCGGAACCGCGGGTCGCCGTTGGACTCGTACTCCCGGCCCTTGATGTAGACGTCGGGCTCGAGCTCGGTCAACAGGCCGAGCGCCGTCGGGCTCGGGTCGATGTGCACGTGATCGACGATATCGAGCGCCGCCAGGTTCTCCGCGCGCAGCTCCTGCGGGATCAGCGGCCGGCCCGAGCCCTTCGAGATGTGCGCATCGCCCGTGATCGAGACCACGAGCACCCCGCCCATCTCTCGGGCCTGCCGCAGGTGCCTGACGTGCCCGGGGTGCACAATGTCGAAGCACCCATGGCAAAGCACGACGGTCTCGCCGCGCTCCCTCGCCCGCGACCGCGCAGCGAGCAAGCCCGCGCGGTCCACGATCTTGTCGGCTGCACCGCTCCCGCCCATCGTCAGATCATCGGCCCACACGCAGCACGCCGTGCAGGATTCAGACCGCAGATTCGGCGTGCGACGCCCGCGCTCGCCGATACCACCACCATGCAGGCCGGAGCCAGACACCCGCACCCCAACCGCCCCGTCGCCACGGGTACGCCTCAGCAGATCAGCCCCGCGGATCTTGGTCGGCTCGTCGACGCCGGCCGCCACTGGGACGCCCTGCAGCATGCCCCCGCCTTCAGCCAGCGCCCCGAGCCCGACGCATGGCTCGCCGAGGCCCGAGCGTGGATCGCACTCGGCATCGCCCGGCTCGCCGCCGACGCCCTCACCAGGCTCACGGCCGGCTTCCCAGCCGCACGGGCCCGCGACGACGTGCAGCGCCTGATCAGCGACGCCGCCGCGCTGCCCGACGCCACGATCCCGGCAAGCACGCTCGCAGAGAGGGCCCGATTCGCCGCGGAGGCCCTCGCCGCCCGAGGCATCGATCTCAAAGACGACCTGCCCGAATGGCTCGACACGCTCTCCGCGCGCACGACGCTGCTCGCCCGCGACGGCAACATCCTTCGCCTCTCGCCCGCCGGCTCGATCGAGCTCAGCGGGGACCACAGGTCATCTGCAGCACGCCTCGTCCAACAGAGCGCCGATGCACTGCGCGCGTCGGCCGGGCCGATCACGGTCGAAGGTGTCGATCCGCCGTGGCTCGCGCTCGCGCTGCTCGATGCCACAACCGCAGACGATCGGGGCGGACCGGCCTACTCGCCACGCATCAGGATCATCCAGGCCGACCCGCTCGAGCTGCTCGACGGCCTCTCGCTCATCGACAATCCCAATCAGATGCGAAGACTCATCGAGTCGCCCAGAGTCCGCTGGTACGTGGGGCAGGACGCACCAGGCAGCCTGCAGCGAGACATCGCTTCATCGCCCGGCATCCGCCACGACGGGCCGATCGTCAGGCCCCCATCGCTGCGAACACCGACACGCCCAACGGTCGAAGCGGCCGTCCGCACATCGCTCGGCCGCCACGCGATCGCGCACGCCTCCGACCTCGACCTCATCCGCGAGCGCGAAACATTTTCGCGCGCAGGCGATCCATCACCCGTCATCCGCATCAGGCGAGTCGCCCTCATCGCGGGCCGGTTCACCACCGTCCTCCGCCCGATGATCGACGACCTCGCCCGGTCGCTCAGCGACCTCGGCTGCGACACGCGGATCATCAGCGAGCCCGACGACCACACCCGGCTCACGCCGGCCGCGTACTCCCGCGCGTTCGCCGAGCTCGACCCCGACCTGATCATCTGTGCGAACCACACCCGCGACGACATGGACCGGCTGCTCGGCGAGCGGGCGATGCCGCGAACCGTGCCGTGGGTCACCTGGATTCAGGACTCGCTGCCGCACCTGCTCACGCGAGACGCCGGCGCCGCGATCGGCCCGCTCGACCTCGCGATGGGCCTCGTCACGCCGCAGATGATCGACGAGCTCGGCTACCCGCGCGACCGCACGCTCGCCGCTTCGATGCCGGCAAGCCCCGCCAAGTTCGACACAAGCGCCGCCGACCCCGCCCTGCTCAAAGGCCTCGCCTGCGACGTCGGGATCATGACGAACCACGCCGAGACACCCGAAGCGATGTGCGCCCGCCTCGTCGACGAGGTCTCATCGTCGCCGCGGAGCATCGCGATCGTCGAGCGCATCGCATCCGAGGCAACGAGACTCGCGGATGAGCCGCCGCAAACGGTCGTCGTGACCGCGGCGTGCGAGAGCATCGTCCGCGGCATCGTGCCCGACGCCGACCCCGAGACGCGGGCCAACCTGACCAGCAACGTCGCCGTGCGGATCTGCGACCGCATCTACAGGCACCGGGCGGTGCACCTCGCCCGGGCCATCTGCGAACGCCGCAGCGTCCGCTTCGCCATCTTCGGCCAGGGCTGGGACGCCCACCCGACGCTCGCCCCGCACGAGCGCGGCCCGCTCCCGCACGGGCCCGAGCTCGCCGCCGCCTACGCCGCCGCGGGCCTCACGCTCAACATCACGGCCCTCGGTTCGTTCCACCAGCGCATCGCTGAGTGCGCCGTCGCCGGCGGCCTGCCCGGCGTTCTGCTCACACGGGCCAACTGCGACCCGGCCCGCGCAGCGCTCGCCCGCGACCTTGCCACGAATCACGCCGACGAGGGCTTCGACATCGCGGGCCGACCCGAACACATCGGCTTCGCGACCTACCGCAACGAGACCGCCCGTCGGCTCGGCACCCTCAACGGCATCGTCTCGGGCCGCGAGACGCCCTACGTCGCGCCAATGCGCGAGCAGCCCGCACCGGCAGCCAACGAGCCGTTCGGCGTGCACGACGCGATCGACCTGCTCTCGCTCGGGTTCACGCTCGACGAGCCATCGCTCGACGCGCTCATCGCCAGGTCGCTCGATCAGCGCTGGCGAGACGCGCAGGCCGCACGCACCCGCGAAGCCGTCGCCGCCCGGTGCACGCACGCCGCGCTCGCCAACCAGCTTCTCGCCCACTACGCGAAGCGTGCCAGCTTCGACACTCACACAACCGCGGCCTGATCGCTCTTGCTGTAGAGCCGGTGCACCACGACACCCGCCTCTCTGAGCGATGCCGTGCGCTCAAAGAGCTCGGCCTCCCACGTATCGCTCGAAAGAAGCACCGCGTCAGGACGCAGCGTTGCGAGTGCCTCGTCGCACGTCACAACAGGCAGCCCGAACGCCTCGCCGGAGGCAGGAGGCTGGTCGTCGATGATCCCAACGATGGGAAGCTCCGCGTCCTCAAACACGCCGCAGCGCCTCTGCGTGTGCCGGCCGAGCCCGCAGATCGCGATGCGCTCGAAGCCCTCCTGCGCGAGCCTCGCCACGTGCGGCACAAGCTCGCTGCGCAGCACACCCGACCCGCCCCGCACGACCGGACGCCCCACCGTTCGCTCCAGACCGCCCGGCAACACATCCGCCTCGTCTGCTCGCTCGGCATCGAGGAACAGCACCTCACCCGGCGCACCGGGCTCGAACGCGACCGACGCGAACCCCGCCTCGCAGAGCCAGCGTTCGGCGATCGCTCGCTCGCCAGCCGGGTCGTCCGCCGCCGATTCGATCCACCGCATCGGCTCGATGATCGAAAGCCCGACCGCCGAAGCCCGAGCATCGATCGGCCTCTGCATCACGCGGTCGAAGAATGACGCGTACCGAGATGCCATGTGCCCGACGGTCTGCGTCGAAGCGACCCGCCGGTGCGCCTCTTCGCCGAGCCGACGGAGCCGGTCGCGGTCGCCGGCGAGCCAAGCGAGCCGGGCAGCCATCGCGCCCGGATCGCCGACGGGCGCGCTCACGCCCGATACACCGTCCTCCACCCAGTCGTCCGCGCCGCTCACCACACGCGTCACGGCCGGCACCACGCCCATGCCCATCGCCTCGAGCATCGAGATGCTCGTCCCCTCCGCGTCGCTCACGAGCAGGCTCACGTCAAACGCCGGCAGCATCCGCCGGAGCTCGGCCTCGCTCTTCGGGCCGTGAAACACCGTCTCGATTCCGGGCATCGGCGTGCTGCGCATCGCGGCGCGGAGCGGTGCCTCCGCGTCACCCTCGCCGACCACGTGCAGCCGAGCCGAGACCCCGAGCGCCGACAGCCTCGACAGCACCGGCACAAGATCGAGCACCCGTTTCTGCGCCTGGACCACCCGGCCGATGTACGCGATCTCAAGCGGGCCCGATGAAGCCACCTCACGCGGACGATCCGAGACAGGCACGCCGTACACGATCGTCTCGCAAGGCCGATCCGCGGCGAGCGGGCCGAGCCACGCGCGGATCGATTCGCTCACTGCGACCGCCCCGTCCCACTCGGTCTGCAGCAGAAGCTCGCGGTACGCGTCGTCGTCGGTGTGCCCGATGCCGACGCTCCGCACGCCCGCAAACCGCAGCTGCCCAGCAACCATCGCCGACGCGTCGGTGTAGTTCGGGAGCATGA
Organism: Planctomycetota bacterium; assembly: GCA_039821685.1. Taxonomy (GTDB): domain Bacteria; phylum Planctomycetota; class Phycisphaerae; order Phycisphaerales; family UBA1924; genus JANQQZ01. Next base: position 50,162 of record JBCBNT010000006.1, read on the forward strand.
TGTCGGGCGAGAGCCGCTCCACCGCCGCCCGCAGATGGTCCACGATCCGCAGCACGGGCTGCGACCGGTCGATGACGCAGAGCGACGTGCGGCCGTCAGCGAGCAGCGGCGCGGCGCGGTGCGCGCTCGCCGCGTCCCACGCCACCAGCAGCGTCCGCAGGTCGTACCCGGAGCCCTCGGCATCAAACGCCCCGCCGAGCCGCCGCGAAAACATCGTCACGCCCCCCAAGGGCGATCCGTCAAACGCGACGATGCTCACCACGCGCCGCCGACCGCTCAGGCGAGGCTCGGGCTCGGGCAGCTTCGCAACCGGCGGCACGGGCCGGCACACCTCGGGCGCGGGCGACGCCGCCTCCCGCGCGATGGCATCAGCGACGAGCTCCGCTGCCGCAACATCGCCACTCGACGCATCGAGCCACCGGAGACACTCCGCCTGACGCTCAAGCTGCTCGCGCGTCGGCCGCTCAAGCTGGCGGAGCAGCCGCTCGGGCGAATCGACCCACCGCATCAAACCTTCCGCCGGGCCCGGCACCCCAGACACGCGCCCGTCCACCGGCCCGGTCATCGATCGCGGCCCGTCATCGGGCTCGAGCACCCAGGCCGCGGCGTGCCACAGGGGCTCAGCGTGCACGCGCAGCAGCGCCGTCGGCAGCCCGGCCCGCATCGCCTCGACCATCAGCGTCGAGGGGGTCGTGAGCACGGCCGACACGTCGCCAAGCGCCTCGTGCAGCGGCCTCGCGTCGCTCCGCACCCGAAGCTCATCGTCGAGCCCGCCCGTCAGCCGCCACACGACCTCCCACCGCGACCGATCCAACGCTTCACCGAGCTCCGACATCGCTCCCAGGAGCCTGCGGCGTTCGTCGTCATCAAACCACGGGGTGTTGGCGGTCGCCACGAGCAGCCGCCGCGTCGGAGCCGGGCCGCAAACCTGCCCCGCAGCGCGATCGATCCGCGGCAGGCCCGTCGGGATCGCCCGATTGCCGAGCGACCGCAGCACACGCGCATCGCTCAGCCCCGAGCACAGCACCGCGTCGACGGGCGCCGGCCTCAGAAACGAATCGGGCACGCGCGGATTGACCGCCGTGTTGCGGAACTCTGTGACCCCGTCCATGAGCAGCGCGGTGCGCGAGCCGACCGCCGAAGCCTGCCGCAACGCCGCACGGCAGCGCGGCGCGATCAGGTCCGTCACGACCACGAGCTTCGTCCCCGGATACACCCGCGGCGGAGCGTGCGGCTCGTCCTGCCGCGCGCTCGTCAGCCCGCGGGCCGCCAGATCCTCGCGGACCCCGGGCAGATGATCCACCGCGTGGTCGGGCTGGACAAACACGATGTCGCACGGGCCGCGCATAGATAGAGGACATCGACACAAACCGCCGATACGGGCCACGAAACAGCAGCCGGAGCGGCCACCAGAACAGAAGCGAGACGCGTCGGCCCGATGACCACCCAACAGAAGATCCAGCAGACCGCCACAAACGCAAACGCCGACCCGGACCGGGCGCCGTGCCTCATCGCCCTCCCGGGCGGCCTCGCCGTCAGCGGCGTCGCGCGCTTCGCAGCCAGGCTCGCCGGCGGACTCGCCGCCCAAGGGCACCCCGCGGGACTGATCCTGCACGCCCCGCCCCCGGGCACCGCGCCGCTCAAGATCGGGCTGCACCCGGGCGTCCGCGTCTTCGACCTCGGCGATCAAGAGCCGATCGAATCGGCCCAAGACCCCGCCGCGTTCGTCCCCGCGTACCGCGACGCCGCATCGCAGCTCGGGGGCGGCCGGCCCGCCGCGCTCGTGCTCGGCCAGCACGCCGGCACCTTCGCGATCGCCGCTGCCCTCTCCCTCGGAGTGCCGGACGCGATCAGATCGATCGGCGTCGCCCACAGCGATAACGGCTACGACACCCCGGTGCTCGCCCACTACCAGCGGATCCTCGCCGGTCTCGTCGGCGTGAGCGACCGGATCACCGCATCGCTGCACGAGGCTGCACCCGATGCAACGCCGAGGATCACACGGATCCCCTACGGCATCGAGGTGCCGCCAGCCCTCGCCGACCGCCCGCCCACCGGCGGCAGGCCCAGCGCGCTGCTCTACGCGGGCAGGCTCGAGCACCGCCAGAAACGCGTCGCGGCGCTCCCGCTGCTCTCAGCAGAGCTCGAAGCTCGGGGCGTGCCCCACCGGCTCACCATCGTGGGCGACGGCCCGGCACGCGAGGACATCCGAGACGCATCACGCGACAGCAAGATGATCAACATCCTGCCCGCGGCAACCCCGGCCGAGATCGCCGCCCTGCTCGATTCGCACGATGCATTCGTCCTGCCGTCGCGCTTCGAGGGCCTGAGCATCGCCATGCTCGAAGCCCTCGCGCACGGCTGCGTACCCGTTGTCGCCCCAAGCCGATCGGGCACCGCCGAAGCGATCACCCAAGGCGTCACGGGCGAGATCGCCGCGTGCACACCCGACGACGATGAAGCCGCCGTCGCCCACGCCCTGGCGGACAGCATCGAAACACTCAGGCGACGCGACCTCGCCGAGACCGCCACACGATGCCACGCGCTCGCACGCGATCGGTTCTCCATCGAGCATCATCTCGACGCCTGGAACCGCCTGATCGACCGGGCGATTCACGATGAACCCAGGCAGTGGCCGCTCGATCGCCCCTGCTCGTTCGACTCGGCATCGCGAAGCACGCCCGGCCCCGAGACATTCGAGACCGCCGATGCAGCCGAACGGGTAAAGACGCTCCTGAGATCGATCCGTCGCGAGCCGGTCTGCGTCCACGGCGCCGGGGCCCACACACTCGCGATCGCGCACGCGATCGCCGACGCCAACATCGTCGCGATAAGCGACGATGACCGCCAAGCCCACGGCAGCCGCTTCCTCGGATGGACGGTCATCGATCCGAGCCAAGCCGCGAACGCCGGCGCATCGCACGTGATCATCTCAAGCCGCCTGCACGAGCCCGCGATCTGGGCACGCCGGAGCGTCTACGAGCAGCAAGGCCTCAAGGTCCACCGGCTCTACAGCCAGACCTCGTCGCCAGAGGCAGAGGATTCCTAAGCAGCCGCCCGGGTCCAGCAGGCCTCGATCACGCCGTGCCGCCACAGGTGCCGCTTCAGCGGCAGATGATGCTCGTACAAAGCTCGGATCAGCCGCCGATCACCCACCGCCGACGCCGGGACATCCGCGAGCGCCCGGAAGCTCTCGATCAACGGCTCGACAGACGACGCGTCCCGCTCGATCTGCGCACGGCACGAATCGGCAAAGCCCGGATCGGTCAGGTCGCGCCCAAAGACCTCCGCCGCGCACGCCGGGTTGAGCGCCGCGAGCCTCACCGCCTGCCGGCCGAGTTCCCGCTCGCGGCTCAGGTAATCGCGCGGCTCGTACCGGTGGTCGTGCACCACCCGCGCCGAAGGGCGGTACAACACCGGAACGTCCGACGCCCGCTGCACCCGCCACGCCCACTCGAGGTCTTCAAACATCGCACGATCGAGCGACTCGTTGAAGCGGTGCTCGCGCACGACCGCTGTCGGCACCGACAGGTTGAGCGTCCAGGCATGACGGAAGCCCCAGTCGCGCTCGGTATCGGCCGGGTCCATCCGGTCGTAGAAAAAGACCATCGACGTCTCGCGGATCAGCCGGTCGAAGACGCGGTCGTCGCCGTGCACGTGCCACGGCGCGCTGCCGAGCACCATCGCCGGGGTCCCCCGCGCCGCGAGCGACTCCTGCTCACGCAGGTGCGTCTCGACGAGGTCCGGGCTCGCGACCACGTCGTCGTTCAGAAACAGCACGTACCGCCCGCGGGCACCCTCGACCAGCGCGTTGCGCGTCGCCGCCGGCCCGCGATGCTCAAACGCAGCGATCCCGAAGCGCCCGTGAGACAGCGGGGCCTCGCCGCCATCGACGCCCACGAGCACCTCAAACCGGGGATCCGCGAGCGTCTGCGACTCGAGCGAGGTCAGCAGGCGGTGCAGCTGCGAGGCCCGCCCGCGGGTCGGGATCAGCACGCTGATATCCGGCGCGGATGAATCGAACGCGCCGGAGGATCGGTCGGAGGACAGTGATGGAGAGTTTCCTGACATCGTGATTGGCTATCGGCACCGCCGCGGGGTGGGCTTGTGCGGGATGCGACATCTGGGCCGCAAGTTGGTCCCTCGGCCGGCCGATCTCTCACAGTGCGTCTGGACGCGGACCGCGGGGCAGCGTGCGCCACCCGCCCGCAAGGAGCCCAGCATGATCGACGGCAACCGCATCATCGAGCCCCGGCCCGGCAGCGGCAACGAGCGGCGACGCTTCGCCCGCATGCCACTCGCCAGAGCCTGCAAGATCAAGCCCGCCCGCGGCGTCCGCTACAGGCCCGCGATCACCAGCGACGTGTCATCGGGCGGCGTCTGCCTCGCCGTCGATGGCGCAGCGGACCTCGACGTCGGCGCTCAGGTAGATCTCGCGGTGTCCTGGCACGGCCACCCAACCGTGACCCACGGCGAGACCATCCCCGCCCGGGTCGTCCGCGTCGAGCCCGGCAGCGAACGAACAACGATCGCGCTCGCTTTTGACACCCCGATCCCGATCAGCAGCGCCATCAAACCGCCCAGAGCGGCCTGATTCACCCACGCCCAAACCCAATCACGGATACATTTGTCCGTCTCGCACGGATCCGGTCCGCCTCGTTCGACCCCGCTGGAGACGCGTCGGGGCACGGCTGCGCACGCACCACCCCCGAATCGGTCCGCTCCAGCTCCGCGAAGGTGTGCGTTCCGGCCGACTTTCCTATTATCCGACAGGCTCGGCTGGAAGATCTGGTTGGTAGATCTGGCATGGGTTTGGTGGACCGGCCGGCATCGAAAGGGCACGCATGCTCTGGCAGCCTTCGCTGCACGAACGCTACACGAAAGCAAGCCAGGCCGACCTGGCTCGGGACATCGCCGCGCGGCGGCAGGAACTCGGCGATCGGCTCGTCATCCTCGGCCATCACTACCAGACTGATGCGGTCATCCGCCACGCCGACCTGACCGGCGACAGCCTGAAGCTCAGCCAGATGGCCGCCGACGTCGTCAACGAGCGGCCCGTCGAGAACATCATCTTCTGCGGCGTGCATTTCATGGCCGAGACCGCCGACATCCTCACGCCCGACAGCGTCGCCGTCTCCCTGCCCGACCTTTCCGCGGGCTGCTCGATGGCGGATATGGCGCAAGAAGACGACTGCATCGAGGCGTGGGACGAGATCCACGCCGTCCTGGACACGCAGGGATTCACAGGCCGCGTGATCCCGATCACGTACGTCAACTCGTCCGCGGCGATCAAGGCGTTCGTCGGCGCGCACGGCGGCGCCTGCTGCACCAGCTCCAACGCCGACCGCGTCTTCGCCTGGGCCGCCGAGGGGGGCGACACGCCAAGAGCAGAAGGCGAAGAGATCAAGATCCTCTTCCTGCCCGACCAGCACCTCGGGCGGAACACGGCCCACGACTTCGGCGTCGACGTGGCGAAGCACGCCCACCTGTACGACCCGAAGCTCACCCGCAAAGGCCGCCCGCTCGGCGGCATGACCGACGAGCAGCTCCGAGACGCCCGCGTCATCCTGTGGGCGGGCCACTGCTCCGTGCACAAGCTCTTCAGGCCCGAGCACGTCGACGAGATCCGAGCGATGTCGGCCGCGACGCCCGACCGCTCGCCCTGGAACGTGATTGTGCACCCCGAGTGTGCGAAGGAGGTCGTCGACCTGGCGGACCTCTCGGGCTCGACCGAGTTCATCCTCCGCGCGATCGAGGATGCGGAGCCGGGCTCGCGATGGGCCGTCGGCACCGAGCACAACCTCGTCAACCGTCTGCGTCAGCAGGCCGCGGAGCGGGGCGTCGAGGTGCGGATCCTCAGCGACTGCCAGTGCCTCTGCACGACGATGTACCGGATCGACGAGCCCCACCTGCTCTGGACGCTCGACATGCTCTGCGGCATCAGCCCGTCGGGCAAACGCCGCGAACCCGAGACGCCGAACGTCATCCGCGTCGCCGCGGGCGTCCGCGAGCAGTCGACGCTCGCGCTCAACAGGATGCTCCGGCTCGCGCCATCGGCAAATGCCTCGCCGGCCGCGGCGGACGCTTAGGAATCCCACAAACACCAAGGTAGCGCGGAATCAGCTCCGCTTGAACCGGAGCCTGCCTCGTGGGTCGGGAACCCGAGCGGCACCGATCTGGCTACTCGGCGGGCACGATTTCAGGCACCAGCTTGATCTCGGCGATGCGGTCCTCGGTCGTCTTCTCGACGCCGTCGCGCATCAGCCGGCCGGGCTTGAACTTGATGGTCTTCTTGGCGGGCACTTCGACCCGCTCGAGGGTGCGGGGGTTCTGGGCGACCCGGGCCTGCCGCTCCTTGATCTCGAAGACGCCGAAGTCGCGGAACTCCAGGCGGTTGCCCTTGGCCAGCTCGCGGACGATCTCGTCGAGAAACTGTTGCACGACCCGTTTCGCCACGACGCGAGTCGTCCCGGTCTCGTCGGCGATGCGGTCGATCAGGTCTTTCTTGGTCACCGTTGCCATGCGTCCGCTCACCCCCACACACAAACCCTGACTCGACCCGACATCCCTGACCAAGCGGGACGCCGGTCCGCTAGCGTAGCACCAACGCCAGACGGACGAAAGTCCCTGTCATCACTCAATCTACAGCCGAACGCCCCGCCTGTCTCCCCCCGGTCCGAGAGCGCCTCAAAACCGCAGACTCAGGCCCGCGAAGAGTCCGGCCACCGCCCCATCAAGCTCATAATCGTCGCCTTCGAGCACGTTGCGGCGGATCCGATAGCCGAGCTGGATCGACGCGTTATCGACCGGCCGGTATTTAAACGACACCTGGATGTCGACGCTGTACGAGTCTTGGCCGTCGATCTCGAAGATGCCGCCGAACGAATTCTGCAGCTGGATCTGGTACCGATCGGCGAAGCCGAGCTCGGCGGTCACCCCGACGACCGGCTCGAGGTGCGTGAACGACGCGCCCGCCGACCCGCTCGGGCCGATGACACCGACGCTCGCGTCGTAAATCCGAAGCCCGCCCTCGAGCGTGACGCCCGACGACAGCAGCGGCCTGCCCCGCTCGTTGGGCTCGCCGTCGAACTGATACACACGCCGCCCGACCCGCACGTCGGCGGTATCGAGCCGGTAGTTCGCGTTGACGGTTTCGCCCGCGGCGAACGCGACCGGGCCGACCGCCAGCGGCCCGGTCAGGTCGGCGACGCCGTCGACATCGAGCAGCGACCCGCGGAACGAGACGGTGTACGGGTCGAAGCGGGCGTGGATCTCTGCGAGCGGCGCTGCCCGCGGCGAGTCGACGTTCAGGCTTGCTGTCGGGGCCTTCGGCGAGCCGCCGATCGAGATATCGCCGCCCGGCGAGACGTACCAGACGTTGGCTTCGAGCTCGTAGTCCCACTCGGGCCTGAGCGCCCGGTCGTAGGAGCCTGAGAAGAAGCCGTAGTTCCGAAGGCTGGGCTCGGCCGCGGGCTGCTCATCGCCCGCCGGCGTGACCGCGGCTGCCCGGCCTTCGACGGATCGGGGCGGAGCGCCGGCGGTCTGGTCGGTCTGGTCGGGCTGCGACACAACGGGCACCGCGACGACGGCGCCGACAGCAGCGGCGGCTGCAACCGCGATTGGGACGGCGAAAGTACCGATACGGATGGCATGCACGTCGATCGCGTCCCCTGCTGGCACGGGCCGCGTGCCGACGGTCAAGCGTACCGTCTGCGGGAGGACCGGTCCGGCATGCCGCCAGCGGACGCACAGCCTGGGAGCGTCGGGGGCCGTTCGGCCGAGCCGAGCCGGCTCAGGCTCGCGCCGGGTGCGCACGCGGATGCCGCGTCGATCGAGTTTGTCTTTGTCGCAAGCTCGGGCCCCGGCGGTCAGAACGTGAACAAGCGCGCAACCAAGGCCAGGCTCCGGCTCGCGGTCAGCGAGATCTCGATGCCCGAGCCGGCCCGCACGCGCCTCCGCAGGCTCGCCGGGAGCCAGCTGAGCGATGCCGACGAGATCGTCATCGCGTGCGACGAGCACCGGAGCCAGAAGCGTAACCGCGACGCGGCGATCGGCCGGCTGCGGACGCTTGTCGCCAGGGCCATGGTCAGGCCCACGCCTCGAAAGAAGACCCGTCCCTCGCGGGGCGCGGTCGAGCGGAGGCTCAAGCAGAAGCGCATCCGGAGCGAAACGAAGTCTCGCCGGCAGAAGCGGCCCGGGGCCGGCGATGGCTGAGGCGGCCGGGCTCACGCTCGCGATCGAGACCAGCAACCCCAACGCGCCGGGCACGCCCGGCGTGGCGCTCGGCGTGCGCACGGATGGCGTCACCGAGCTGATCGCGACCGAGCCGCTCGGCGAGGGCGAGCGCCACGATGACCTGCTGATGCCGGCGATCGAGCGGCTCTTCCGGTCGCAGGGGCGATCACCAGTTGAGCTCGAACGTGTCGCGGTCTCCGCCGGCCCGGGGGGGTACACGGGGCTGCGGATCGCGACGGCCGCCGCCAACCTGATCGCGCTCACGACCGGCGCGATGGTCGCCCGCGTGCCCTCGGCCTGCGTGGTGGCGCACGCGCTGCCACGGCCCGGTCCGATGGACCCGACACGAGGCCCGGCCAAAGGCCCGATGGACCCGACACACGACTCGAAAGCTGAGACGACCACACACGTCTGCCTGGCGTGCAAGGGCAGCTCGGCGTGGGTCACGCGCTTCGACGCCGGCGGGGCGCCGATCGACCTGGGGGCGCTGCGATCGGCCGAGGATCTGGGCCTCCGGGCGGGTGACCGGGTCGTCGGCGATCGCTTTCTGCCCGAGCCGTTCCGGGCTGAAGCGGCTCGGGTCGGTGCATCGGTGATCGAGCCGATGCTGGAGCCGGCAGCCTGCCTCGCGCTCGCCTGGTCGGTCGATGGTCATGAAGCTGGGTCGTTGACCCCCCTGTACGGGCGGGAAGCAGAAGCGGTGACCCGCTGGCGGGAGCTGCACGGCGGGCCGTAGCCTTTTGTATGGGGGTGATTCTGCGGGTCCGCTCGTGGTTCTCGGTGGTCGGAGAGGGCGCGAGCGGGTGATTGGTGTGAAGTTAGGAGGGTTGCGCACCGATGACCGTGCGTGCGGGGAGCCCCGCCGCAGGGAACCGTTGCATGGCCGACGCCAACCCACCATCGCAGCCGCCGGCGGATCTGAGCCGCAAGCGGATCTTTACGACCGGCGAAGCGGCGGCGGTCTGCAAGGTCAGCCAGCAGACGATCATCCGTTGTTTCGATTCGGGTCGGCTTACGGGTTTCCGGGTGCCGGGATCGAAGTTCCGGAGGATCCCGCGTGAGGAGCTGATCCGTTTCATGCGGGCGAACGACATCCCGCTGGACGCGCTCGAAGGCTCGACGCGGCGGATCCTGTGCGTAGACGACGACCCCAAGATCGTCGAGCTCTTCAACGACATCCTGGGCGATGACCCGAGGTTCGAGGTCAAGACCTGCGGGAACGGCTACGACGCGGGCCTGATGACCCACAGCTTCAGGCCTCACCTGATCGTGCTCGACTACATGCTGCCGGACATCAACGGCAACGTGGTGTGCGAGCGGCTGCGCGAGCGGGAAGAGCTGGCCGAGACGAAGGTGATCTTCATCTCGGGCGTGGTCGAGCCGGGCGAGGTCGAGAAGCTCATGGAGGCGGGGGCGGATGATTTCCTGCAGAAGCCCTTCGACCTTGACGAGCTGACGGCGCGGATCGAGAAGCTGCTGGGCCTCGAAGCGGCGCCGGGGAGCCAGGGCGGTTCGGGCGGTTCGGGTATCCAGAACGGCTCGAACGGCGCACACTGACGCGTCGTCGCGGAGGCGATCGTTGACGAACCCAGCCGGACATGCCCGCGCACGCAAGGTCGAGCTGATCCTCGAGCGGCTTGGTGAGCTGCCGACGCTCTCGACGGTCGCGCAGAAAGTCCTGAGCGCCGGGTCGACCGACGAGGTCGACATCGGCGAGCTGAGCCGGCTCATCGAGGCGGACCCTTCGCTGACGGGCAAGGTGCTGAGCATGTGCCGGCGTGCGGACCGGGGCCTGGGGGACAAGATCACGAGCGTGAGCCGGGCGATCACGCTGCTCGGGCTCGACGCGGTGATCAGCGCGGTGCTGAGCGTCGAGGTGTTCCGTCTGCTCTCGGATGCGCACGGCACGAGCGAGCGCGGGGGGTTCGACGCGCAGGGGCACTGGCGGCACGCGATCGCGGTGGCGAGCGCGGCGGAGCTGATCGCCACGGCTCACGGGAGCCGAGACGCGAAGCCCGAGACAGCGTTCGTCGGCGGGCTGCTGCACTCGATCGGCCGGATGGCGCTCGAGATCGCGCTGCCCGACGCGTACTCGCGCGTGCTCCGAGTGGCCGAGTCGCGCGGAGTCGACGCCGGGCCGCTCGAGCGGGAGCTGATCGGCATCGATCATCACGCGGCCGGCAAGTATCTTGCCGAGCATTGGGGCCTGCCGAGGGAGCTGAGCGACTGCGCGTGGCTGCACGCGCAGCCGGTGATCAGCCTGCCGAAGACGCCGCACCGGGGGCTCATCGCGACGGTGTCGACGGCGAGGGCGTTGTGCCGGCGGCTCAACATGGGCTGGTCGGGCGACTTCGGACCGGTGCCCGACGTGCACGCGATCGCGGTCGCGGCGGAGCTCGATCCGGGGCTGATCGACGGGCTCACGGTCAACCTCGCGGAGCAGGTCGCGCAGCGATCGACGACGCTCGGGCTCGACGAGGTCACGGGGACCGAGCTGATGCTCGAGTCGGTGCTCCGCGCGAACGCGAGGCTCGCCGACCTGAACCACAGCCTGCAGAAGCGGAGCTCGCACGGCGAGCAGCAGCGTCGCGTGCTCAACGCGATCGCCGACTTCGGTGCATCCGCGACAGGCAAGGGTTTAAGCGAGGTGCTCGCGAGCGTCGGTGCATCGGCCCGGTCGATCCTGGGTGGATCGGTCACGGCGGTGGTCGTGCAGGCGGGCCGGCAGGACCCGTGGCAGGCGGTGCAGAGCGACGAGGACGGGGGGATCCTGGCATCGGCGGCGGACGAGCCGCCCATGATCACCGGGCGGTCGGGCACGCCGCAGCGTGCGCCGCTCACCGCGATCGGCGGCGCGGCGGCGGACGGGTTCAAATCGATCGTGCTGCTTCCCTGGGTGGCGGACCAGCTCGGCATGGTCGAGGATCCCGCGACGATCCACCCGGTCATGCTGCCCATGGGCGATGAGGGCGCCGCGGCGGTGCTGCTGATCGACAGCGACGTGGCCGAGGGTCTGCCGAGCGAGACTCATCGGCGGGCGGTGCTGACCTCGTGGGGCTCGGCGGTGAACGCGGCGCTGCGGCTCAGCGAGACCGACGCGTTGACCGTCGAGCTGGCCGATCGCCACCGCGAGCTGGCCGAGGCCCAGATCAAGCTGGCAGAAAGCCGCTCGATGGCGCACCTCGGCGAGATGACAGCGGGCGCAGCGCACGAGCTGAACAACCCGCTGACGGTCATCAAGGGGTACGGGCAGGTGCTCCGGCGGAAGGCGAAGGACAGCGAGCTGCGCGAGCCGGCCGAGCGGATCGCCGAGGCGGCGCAGCAGCTGAGCGACCTGATCACGAGCCTGCACATCCTGGCAGATCCGCCCGAGCCCGAGCCGGTGGTGACTGGGCTGGTGGACATTCTCAATGAATCGGTGCAGCTCGCGCGGCAGCGGACGCGCAAGAGTTGCTCGGTGCGGATGATCGTGCCCGATAGCACGCCGCCGGCCGTGACTGACCCGGCGCTGCTGGCCCGCGCGTTGTGCGAGCTGGTGTCGAACGCGGCGGAATCAGAAACGTCCGAGATCATTGAGATCCGAGTTCAAACCGACCCGCTCGATGACCGACTGATGGTCGTGGTGAAGGACCGGGGCCGCGGGATGCCGAGCGAGACGCTGGCGCACGCGTTTGACCCGTTCTTCTCGAGCCGCCCGGCTGGGCGGGGCACGGGTCTCGGGCTTGCCCGGGCGAAGCGCCTCGTGGAGCTGATGGGCGGGACGATCGCGCTCGCCTCGGAGGAGGGCGAGGGGACGACAGCCACGGTCACGATCGCCGGATGGCGGGGCGAGGCCGACAAGCCGGCGGGCGGCGGATCGCTCGCGGCCTGACAGATCAGAGCCGAGAGGGTCGACGCATGTCGCGAGCTGGAGAGAACACGCCTGGAACCCGCCGTACGAGGGCGCGGAAGCGCGTTGCCGAGGTGGTCGATGCTTCGCAGACGGGCGATCGCGGCTCGGCTCGGCGTGCGGTGGCGCGGGCGTTGCTCGTGTCGCAGCATCGGTCGCTGCCCGCGCTCGCGGCACCCCTGCTGGCGGATATGGACGCGGCCGTGGAAGCAGTTCTCTCGGTCGACGATGCCCGGGCGAGGCTCGGCGACGAGGGGCGGCCCGGGATCGATCTGGTCATCGTGGATGAACGGGCTGCCGAATCGATCGACCTCGTGCGCGAGATCGCGCAGGCCGAGCCGGCGACCGTCGTCGTGCTCGCTTCGAGCCGGCCCACGCTCGATCTCGCGGTCGAGGCGATGCGTTCCGGCGCGGCGGACCTGATGAAGATCGGGCGGAGCGACGAATCGGTACACGCGGCGCGGTCCTCGCTCGCGATGGCGATCGACCGCCTGCACCAGGCGCAGCACCGCGAGGGGCGCGTCGAGAAGCTCCGCACGGTGTGCCGACAGCTCAACACTGCGCGGCAGGACATCACGAGCCAGATCTCTGGCATGTGCAACGATCTGGTCGAGGCGTATCAAGAGCTGAGCGGGCAGATCGATCAGGTGACGCTCTCGGGCGAGTTCAACGGCGTGATCCGTCAGGAGCTCGAGATCGAGAGCCTGCTGCGCACGGCGCTCGAGTTCATCCTGGCGAAGGTCGGGCCGACAAACGCCGCGGTGTACCTGCCCTCGACGAGCAGCGACTTCAGCCTCGGGGCGTACGTCAACTGCGATTTGCCAAAGGACAGCCTCGACACGCTGCTGGATCATCTGGCGGACGTGCTCGCGCCGCGCTTCGAGGACCGGCCGGGCGTGCACGTGTACCCATCGCGCCGCGAGACCGCATCGATGCTCGGCAGCGAGGCACACTGGCTGCCCGAGCACGCATCGATCGTGTTCCCATGCCGACGCGACGACGAGTGCCTGGCCGTGGTCGCACTCTTCCGCGACGACTGCACGCCGTTTGAGCCGAACACCGAGGAACTGCTCGGAACGATCTCGAAGCTGTTCGCCGCGCAGCTCGCGCGGATCATCCACGTGCATCATCGTCACCTGCCCAAGCACCAATGGGGCGCGCTGGGCGACGGGCCGGACGACGATCACGGCGAGTGGGACGAGCAGGACGACATCGACCTAGCGGCGTGAGCCGCGCGGGCGTGGTGATTCGTCGACCCGAGCAAACGTGAGCACAAATGGCGCACGCGACTGGTCCTTGAACCGAACGGTGGCGGTCATGGTGTCGCCTTGCACCTCGTAGATGAAGCCGGCGAGGTCGCTCTCAGGATCGATCGGGGCGAAGCGGGCGACGCCCTCGCCGCCGATCGTGACGACGGCTTCGATCGGGCCGTCGATCTCGGTTGCCCACGGGACGAGCGCGGTATCGAAGTGCCGGAGCCGGTAGACGATGTCGTCGGACTCGGCGTCTTCGGTGATGGTCATGATCTCGACGACGCTGACAGCCTCATCGCTCGCGATGCGGAAGACGCCGGTCATGTTGCCCGCGCGGGGCGGGAGCCAGGTCTCTTCGACCGTCATCGCGCCGATCTGGCCTCGCCAGGTGCCGGCGAGGAATGCGAAATCATCGGCTGCGATGATCGGCTGCGCCATCGACGAAGCGACGGCGAGAGAAACGAACGCTGGAACATGAAGCATGTCGGAGGCCCTCTTCGTCCCGCAAGCGGATCGAACGCGATCAGTCGTCTTCGAAGAGCGAGTCGGCGTCGAGTGTTTCTTCGGTCCAGTCGAGGTCGCCGAAGACCAGGTCGCTCTCGCTCGGCGCGACCATGTCGGCTGCTTCGAGGTCGCTCGGGCCGGGGGCTGCGGCTTCGTGTGACGCGGTCGCTTCGGCGGTCTCGAAGGTTCTCGGCCTGCCCTTGCCTCGGGTGCGGGGCTTGATGCGCAGGCGGATGGGCACCTCGCCGAAGGGCAGCTCTTCGCGGAAGCGGTTCATGAGGAATCGCTGGTACATGGGGCTGAAGAGCTTGACGTCGTTGACGACGAGCGTGATGGTGGGCGGGCGTGTGCCGGTCTGTGCGGCGTAGTAGATCTTGGCCTGCGTGCCGAGCTTGCTGGTGGGGCCTCGGGTCTCGATGATCGACGAGAGCAGGCGGTTCAATGGGCCCGTGCCGACGCGCTCCTTGCCCTGCGCCGCGATCTCGAAGGCGAGGTCGAGCACGCCCTCGACGTTGGTGCCTTCTTTGGCGCTCATGAACGCCATGGGCGCGAAGCCGAGGCCGCGCAGGTGCTTGCGGAGGTATTCCTCGTAGTCTTCGGGCGTGATGGGCTTGCCTTTCCGGCCGATGCGGCCGCCGGCGACGTCCCACTTGTTGATGACGACGACGACGGGCGTGCCGGCATCGATGACCATGCGGGCGAGCTGATCGTCGACGTGGCTGATGCGTTCGGTCGCGTCGACCATGAAGAGGGCGACGTCGGCGCGGTTGAGCGATTTTTCGAGGCGCTCAAGCGCCCACCACTCGACGCGGCCCGAGAACGACCGCTTGCGTCGCAGGCCGGCGGTATCGATCGCGACGACGGAGCGGTCGCCGAAGTCGAAGCGGACATCGATCGCGTCGCGGGTGGTGCCGGCGATCTCGCTGACGATCACGCGGTCTTCTCCGGCGAGCTGGTTGATGAGCGTGCTCTTGCCGGCGTTGCGTTTGCCGACGATGGCAACTTTGAGATCGCTCGATCGGAGCGTGGGCTCGCTCGGGTCGTTTTTGACGTCGGGCACGAGGCTGTAGAGCTTGTCGAGGAAGTCTCGGCGGAAGTAGTTGTTCATCGAGCTGATCATGAGCGGCTCGCCGAAGCCGAGGGCGGAGAGCTCGTAGCCGTGGGCCTCCCACTTGGGGCCGTCGACCTTGGTACCGACGATGATGACGGGCACGGCGTCGGCGCCCCGGCGGCGCTCGCGGCCCAGCCGCTGCTCGCGGAGCATCGTGGCGATCTCTTCGTCGCGCGGGGTGATGCCGGCCTGGGCGTCGATGGCAAAGAGCACGAGGTCCGCGGTGCCGACGGCCTCGGCGATCTGCCATTCGATCTTGTCTGTCAGCGCGCTCAGGTCCTTGCCGGCGTCATCGACCTGCTGGCCCTCGGCGACGTACACGCCGAAGCCACCGGTGTCGACAAGCTCGATGGACTTGCGCGGGCCCGCGTTCTCGGGGTGCTCGAGGTCGACGATGACCGAGACCCGGTCGCGCGTGACGCCCGGCAAATCGTCGACGATTGAAACCTTCTCCTGGGCCATCAGGTTGACAAGGGAGGACTTGCCGACGTTGGGTCGGCCGACGATCGCGACGCGGGGGAGGGGCATAGAGCGATGATAGGGATCCACGGCGACACGCACGCGGGCCAGCTTCGCATGCTGGCGGTTGGTCTGGCTGGCGGGCGGGCGGTCTGGCGGTCGGTTGGTCTGGGAGTAGGTTTGGGGGTGACGCTGGCGGCATCGGCGGCGATCGCCCAGCCCGAGGCGATGCGTCTGGCGGCGGAGCGGGCGGACGATCTGGAGTCGCGGGCGGTCGCGATCGCGTCGATCGATCCGCGGATCGAGGGCGATGACTTCGCGGACCTGATGCCGCTGAAGGACGCGATCGGCGACGCACGGGTCGTGTGGCTGGGCGAGCAGAGCCACGGCGAGGGGGCTGCGTTTCTCGCCAAGGGCCGGCTCGTCAAGTTTCTGCATCAGGAGATGGGCTTCGATGTGCTGGTGTGGGAAGCGGGGCTGGCTATGGGGCCGCTGGTCGACGAGGCGATGCGCGACCCGGCGCGGTCGGCGGCCGAGGCGGCGAACGAGGGCATCTTCCCGATCTGGTCTGCCGCGATGCAGGTCGGCCCCCTGCTCGACTACGTCAAGGCGACGCAGCAGACCGATCGGCGGATCATCAGCGCGGGCATGGACGCGCAGCTCACGGGCGCGCAGGGCATCCGAGCGATGATCGACCACGTGGAGCATCTATTCGCGCCGATCGGCGGGCCTCCCGCGGGGGCGGTCGCCTTTGGTGAGGCGTCTCAGGCGTTCTGGGAGGCCGCCGGACCGGACACTGGGCGGCTCGCGATCGAGCAGCTGTCCGCGGCAGTCGCCGCGATTGAGGCGGCGGCGGCCGAGATCGATGCGAACCACGAGCCGTGGCGGCGGGAGTTTGTCGAGCGATGCCTCGGCGATGCAGCGTCGTTCATCCGCACCCGCGTCGCGTACCTCGAAGCGGACGGCAACATGATGAACATGGACCGCGATCTGCTGAACGACCGCGATCGGCGGATGGGCGACAACCTCGTGTTCCTCACGAACGAGGTCTATCCGGACCGCAAGATGATCGTGTGGGCGGCGACCTTTCACGGGATCTACGACCTGCCGGCGATCCGCTACGACAAGGCGCCGGGGATGTACGACACGATGTTTGCAGCAGGTATGACCGCTCATCGCGAGCTCGACGACGACCTGTACCACGTCGCGTTCCTCGCGCTGGGCGGCGAGGTAGGGTCGGTCTACATGCAGCAGCCGCGGCGGATCGGGGCGAGGCCCGAGGGCTCGGTGGAGCGGACGCTGGATCGGATCGAGGACCCGTTCCTGTTCGTGGATCTGCGGGGGCTGCCCGGGGACCACTGGCTCCGGGGGCCGACGGTGATGGCGCCGCTCGGCAACGAGCCGATGACCGCAGCCTGGCCCGAGCAGTTCGACGGGTTTGTCTCGATCGAAGCCGAGTTCCCGGCGTCGCGCGAGCGGCTCGCGCCCGAGGGCTATGCGCTTACAGTGGGAGAGTGAGCGAGCAGGCGTTCCCCGTTATCTGCGGCCCGACGGCTTCGGGCAAGACCGATCTGGCGGTCGAGCTCGCGCGTGCGCTGGCGGACCAGGGGATGCCGGGCGAGGTGATCTCGGCAGACGCGTATCAGGTGTATAGAGGGCTCGATATCGCGAGCGCGAAGCCCTCGGCTGAAGACAGGCGGGGCGTGCCGCACCATCTGATCGACGTGGTCGAGCCCGAGGCGAGCTTTACGGTGGCGCAGTGGCTCGGGCTGGCAGAGTCGGCGATCGCGGACGTGCGGGCGCGGGGCGGCGTGCCGATCGTGGCGGGCGGGACGCACCTGTACATCAAGGCGTTGCTCGACGGCTTGTTTGAAGGGCCCGGCGCGGATGAAGCGGTCCGGGCCGAGCTCGTGGCGATGGACGCGAGCGAGCGGCGGGCCGAGCTCGAGCGGGTCGACCCGGAGGCCGCCGAGCGGATCCATACCAACGACGATCGCCGGACGATCCGGGCGCTCGAGGTCTTTCGGCTCACGGGCACGCCGATCAGTGAGTTGCAGGAGCAGTGGGATCGGTCGCAGCCGACGCGGAGCGATCGCCGGCTGGTGATCCTGGAATGGGGGGTGCCCGAGCTGAACTCGCGGATCAACGCGCGGGTGCGGCGGATGGTCGCGCAGGGCCTCGTCGCGGAGACGCGGGCGCTGGCCGATCGGCTCGGGCCGACGGCTCGCGAGGCCCTGGGCACTAAGCAGGTGCTGCGGCATCTGGCGGGCGACTGGACGCTCGACGAGGCGATCGAGCAGACCAAGATCGAGACGAGGCGGTTCGCCAAGAACCAGCGGACCTGGATGCGTCGGCTCGCGGCGACGCCCGGTGCTCAGATCCTCCGGCCCGGCGAGGACTCCGTCCTCGATATGTCGCAAGCTGTTGTCAGAAAGACACTTGCGCAGTGATGCCCGTTTGCTTTCTGGCCTGATTTGGAACAAATGACCGAAGACCCCGGCTTGACATCGCCGGCCTCGGGCGGTTTGGTCCGGGGCCTCTGGCATTGGATGTAATAGAGGATTGGCGGCGACGCGACCCACCCCATGGCGAAGAAGACGACGAAGAAATCCAGCAAGAAGGCCGGCACAAAGACGGCCAAACGGACCGCCAAACAGACCGCCAAGAAGGCGGCGACGAAGAAGGTGTCGGGCCGTCGGTCCGCCCGCGGCAAGGGCCTGGGCTTCAAGAAGGGCGACGCCGAGGGCCGGTCGCTGGTGATCGTCGAATCGCCGGCGAAGGCCAAGACGATTAACAAGTACCTCGGCAGCGACTACCTGGTGCTGGCGAGCGTGGGGCACGTGCGTGACCTGCCGAGCAAGGCGCCCAAGGGCAGCAAGCAGCCGGTGCCGGGCGTTGACATCGAGAAGCGGTTCACGCCGAGCTACGAGGTGCTCAACGGCAAGGAGGCCGTGGTTTCGGACCTGAAGAAGGCCGCCAAGGAGGTCATGAAGACCGGCGGGGACATCTGGTTCGCGACCGACCTCGATCGCGAGGGCG
>JBCBNT010000007.1:0-63211 GCA_039821685.1 Planctomycetota bacterium
ACGTGCCGCTCGCCGTGGAAGACCTGGAATCAGGCTTCGATCGGACGCTCGCCGTCGCGATCGAGCATCTCGCCGACGCGCGGTCGAGGTGATCCCGTCATACCGGCGTGCCGCGCTGAAGCGGAAGCGTCGCACGCCCTGCTCAAGGCCGTGATCATGGGCACGGTCACGATTTTCGAGGCGAACTCGACGCGGGTCGTCAGGAATCGTTGAGCAGCATCGCAGCACCGGGCGCACGCTCCCGGCCGTCTCGGCCGGGAGATCGTCGAGATGCGACGTTTTGTGCAGCACGGCACCGATCGCCCAACGTGCCGCTTCTGCTCGACGGAGCTCGCTCGACGGGAATGGCCGCCGCGAACGCCCCCGATAGCCGGGGTTGTGTATAATCCATCGGCGATAGATTCGTTCAGGTGTTTGCCGAGTGCGACGAAGTTCGTGGAGCAAGCAGCTTGAGCAGCATCGCGGGTGTAGTTCAGTGGTAGAACGTCAGCTTCCCAAGCTGAATGTCGTCGGTTCGATCCCGATCACCCGCTTTTGAACGCCTCCTTCGGGCGGCCTGCTCTTATCGTTTCCTGAGGCCATCTCATCCGTGATGGCATGCCGGAAGGCGATTCCGGACCGGATGCCGATGTGCAGATCCGTGTGCTAGTCGTCTTCGGGTTCGGTGACCATGACGTTGCTCGCGAGATCGTCGCGCATGCGTTCGTGGAGCGAGTCCGTCTGCAGCCCCTGCACAGTCTTGCTCGCCTTGGTCAGGACCCCCTTCTTCGGAAACGCGATATGGCAGACCGGATCCCCCGACGCGACTGATGGGATCGTGGTCATGCCGAGCACGATGCCGCTGTGCGGCGAACGGGCGGGTTCGTCCTTGACAACCGTCTTGTTCTGTTCGGCATGTTCCAGAGATCGCGAGAAACGGAACAGACCGTCAGAGAAAATTGTTCCAACAAGGAAATCGGAGGCCTGCTCACAGAAAGGCGGTAGCCATGAGCGCGACGAAGGTGGATGTTGGCCCTCACTTGGCGAGGCGATCGTTCGCGGCAATGATGAGTGATGCCGTACTCGGGTTCTTCATCCTGCGGCAGCATGCTGATGCTGCCAGCGACTCAACGCCGGGTTCGGCGACGGCAGGAGCGCCGCGAGGAGCCCGCATCGGCCATGCCCATCTCCATGTGCGTGAGCTCGAGCGATCGACGGCGTTCTACACGCGGATCCTGTCGCTCCGGGTGACCGAGATCGTTGGCGGGCGTTTCGCCTTTCTGAGCGCGGGTCATCATCATCACGATCTTGCGCTGCAGTCGATCGGTCGGGATGCCCCTGACGCGCCGCGAGGGTCGCCCGGCCTGTACCACGTGGCGTTCGAAGCGTCGGACGCCGGTTCATTCGAAGAGTTGTGGCGTGCAGCGCAAGCGGAGGGCGTTCAGCCGGCCGCTGTCGATCATGGGATAAGCTGGGCGCTGTACTTTGACGATCCGGACGGAAACGGTGTCGAGATCTACCTGGATCGCCGTCACGCTCCGGAGGGGACGGCGCTCTGGCGCGGGCAGTCATCGCCGCTGACGCCCGAACGGGTCAGGCAGAGTATCGGGGCGGCCGAGTAAGGGCCTCCGCAGGGAGCTGGATTCAGATGGACCTGCAACTGCAAGACAAGACGGCGGTGGTCACTGGATCGACCGCCGGGATCGGGCGAGCGATCGCTCGGGCCCTACTCGCCGAGGGCGCGAGAGTCGTGATCAACGGGCGTACCGAAGCGAGAACCCGCGAGATCGCCGAAGAACTCGACGCCGGGTGCCCGGACCAGCGGGCCTTCCCGGTGCCGGGTGACCTGTCGACCGAAGCGGGCGTCCGAGATCTCGTGAGCGCTCTCGACGCTGTCGGGCCCGTCGATGTGCTCGTCAACAACACCGGCATCTTCGAGCCGGTCACGTTCTTCGAGATTCCCGACGCCGATCGGCAGCGCATGTACGAGCTCAACGTGATGAGCGGCGTCCGGCTGAGCACCGCGCTCGCCCCGCGATGCGCGATCGCGGGTGGGGCCGGATCCTGTTCATCAGCAGTGAGTCGGCGTTCAGCATCCCGGAGGAGATGGTGCACTACGGCATGACAAAGGCGGCACAGCTCGCTGTGACGCGCGGGCTCGCAAAGACACTCGCCGGCACGGGTGTGACGGTGAACGCGGTGCTCCCCGGGCCAACGTGGACAGAGGGCGTTACTGAGTTCGTGGCGGGGCTCGCCGAGCAAGAAGGCGTCGCCGTTGAGACGATGCGTCGCGAGTTCGTGCCCCGCTTCCGTCCGAAGTCGCTGATCCAACGGTTCGCCGAGCCGGAGGAGGTGGCGTACCTCGCCTCGCCCCTTTCATCAGCGACGACGGGGGCCGCCGTGCGTGTGGAGGGCGGCCTCGTTGACGACCTCGGCTAACGAGCATCTCCCGCCCGAGCCCGTGTCGTACTCGGTCAGGTGAACAGGCCGAGATGAATCGCGGGGTTGAGCGGGTCGAGGAAGGGAACGATGTTGGGGAACACGTTGCTCATCTCCGAAGCGGGGACGCCGAGCCAGCACGTGAACTCGTAGAGCCGCCGGTAATTCTGCGCGGGCCGCGAGAAAGCCCGGCAGCGGAGCCTTCCTTCCCTGCTCTTCGAGCCGGCCTGGGTGCTGATATCAACAGATATTACCAGCATCAGCTCATGAAGCAGTGTGGCAGAAGATGCGAGACCGACAAATTGTCGAAAGTGCTTCGTGATCGATGCGCGTGCTCATGAGAACAGATCGATGAATCGATGACGCATTGTGCTACGCACTCGCTGTTGCGCAAACAGATCTTTATGAAGTAGTGCACGTGATCCCTCGGGCCCTGATTGCCCGGCCCCCGCGCGATACCCGCATGCGTAGGTCGTCGAAGGATTCTGGTTTGTACGACAAATTCGCTCGATAGCCCACAATTCTACGTTGACTTCGAGTCGCATTGCTCTTGCGGATCAAGGCCGGCACGCACGTGTACACCAAGTGCACGAGCCGTTTGCTTGCGGTAGGCTGCCGAGCCGTTGGTAGGTACCGTTTGTCGGTGGTACTCCGGAACGACACTCGCTCGGTACACCGAAATTCACGCACACAGCTAGGGGGATGCATCGATGGCAGGGAATACAACAACATCGCGGACACGCGAGTCGCTGGCGGTCAGAAAGGCAGCAGCCGAACTCGCTGCGGACAGGCCGGTGCCGGTCCATCTCGCAAACGGCGACGAGCAGCGTTACGCCTCTGCGCACTACGCGATGAGCTTCACCAAGGGCCTTGAGCACACGAAAAAGTCGCTCGGACTCATCGAGGAGCCGACGGATTTCGAGGCGTACCGCTCCGCGATCGACAACGGCTTCATCGATCCATTCACCGCCGAGGTCAGGCCCGCGAAAGACAAGCAGCGCGCGTGGGAAGCGCCGACGGCCGGCGTTGTCTTCGACCTGCAGGGCCCGGATGCCCAGGCCGTGACGATGGCCCCGGCTCCCGCGCTCGGCTCGGCCGAACTCGAGTATGAGATGGCAGAGGTCTACGAGCTCGCGGCGCTGCGTGACGAGCCGCTCTCGGCGTTCGAGGGCTCGGGGTCCGACGCGGTGAACGATTCCATCAAGCGGCTGAACGCGCTGCGGTACCCAATCGATGGCTCGGCCGGCCGGGCTCGGACGACCAACGACGACGGCAAGCTCGACCCGCAGACGGTCTTCCGCGGCTCCTCGCCCGGCGTGGGGGTCGGGCCCTACCTGTCGCAGTTCATGTTCATGGGCAACGCCGGGGCGGGCCTGCCGGGGGTGCTCGGAGGCCGCATCCGCTACGGCGCCCAGGCCGTGGACCAGCGCGTGCCCGTCGCCGCCAAGAAGGACTACATGATCTCGGAGGACGACTGGATCGACGTGCAGAACGGAAAGAACGTCCGCGACAACAACGCTCTCTTCGATGCCGCGGCCGCGGGCGGGCTCGACAAGGTGCCCACGCGGTTCATGACCACGCCCCGAGATCTGGCGACGTACGTCCACGATGACCAGCTCTACCAGGCCTACCTGAACGCGTGCCTCATCTTGCTCTCGATGCGCAGCTCGGACGATCCCAGTGCCGCGATGTTCGATCAGTCGTTCGCCAAGCTCTCTGGCGAGGGACGCTACTTCCTCAACAGCTTCGCCGATCGGCAGCTCGACCGGCTCGAGCACCACGGCAGAGCGGCGGGCGGGTTCGCGCTCTACGGCGGCCCGCACATCCTGTCGCTCGTGACAGAGATCGCGACCCGCGGGCTCAAGGCCGTCCGGTACCAGAAGTTCAACAACCACATCCGCCTCCGCCCGGAAGCGCTCGCGGGCAGGCTGCAGTGGGCCGATCAGATCGAGGAGAAGTTCTCGTGCGTCGCGGGCCGCTTCTCTCTGATGAAGAAGAACATCAGCGATTCGATCGAGGCCGCGAAGAGCGCCTCTGGCTCAAAGACGCACCTGCTGCCGATGGCGTTCCAGGAAGGCTCGCCCATGCACCCCGCGTACGGCGCCGGGCACGCGACGGTCGCCGGAGCATGCGTCACGATCCTCAAGGCGTTCTTCGATACCGACGCGATCCTTGTGCAGAAAGGAAAGACCGGCGAGCCCGTCTTCCGCCGCATGCAGCTCGATGACCTGCACAAGGGAGGCGACGACGCGTACCGCCCCGTGCAGATGCGGCCGTCAGACGACGGCTCCTCGATCGATCTCGAGCCGATCAAGCCAGGCGATCCCTGCCTCACGCTCGAGGGCGAGTTGAACAAGCTCGCAGCGAACATCTCCATCGGCCGAAACATGGCGGGCGTGCACTACTACTCCGACTACTTCGATAGCGCCCGCATGGGCGAAGAGATCGCCATCGGCATGCTCGAAGAGCAGGCCCTCTGCTACCCGACCGATCCGTTCGTGCTCTCCGTGCCGACGTTCGACGGCGGCGTCCGACGCATCGGCGCTCGATAACTCGGCTGGTGACCGCACCGGCTTCGTCCAACGCAACGCGGGGTGTCCGGGGCTCTTCAGAGCTCCGAGGCGCCCCGCTTCTTATTGCGCCCCGGCGGCCGACGCCGCGGCTGCTGCCGCCGGTGAAACGATCTCAACGATCTGTTGCACGTTCTCGACAGCAGCGAGCGCCGCGGGCAGCAGCCCGACGACGTAAGCGATCTGAGCCGACAGGGGGTAGGGCCACGTACGCATCGCCGAGAGCTTCGCCCGGTCCTCACGGAGGCGCTCGATCGTCTTGAGGATCGCCTCCGCCTCCGGGTGGCTCTGCGGACCGCTCTCCGGCCGGTCGCTCGCGTCATGGTTTGGGGCATGGTCCGGGCCGTTGCCTGAGGGGCCCGGTTCGAGCATCGCCTGCAGCGACGCGAGCTTGCTGCTGATCGCGCCGTCCTGTTCGAGCTTGTACGCGATCGCGAGCCGACGGAAAATGGACATCGGCGCAACAAGGACCAGCGCCGAGAGCAGAAACGGGAAGCCCGACCAGGCGGAAATGGCGATCTGCACCCGTGGATCGTCCTGCCGGCTCCACTCCGAATGCGTGATATAAAAGGCGATCAGCACACCCATGCCGAGAGTTACGAGCGAGAAATGAGCGATCGCCGAGCCCACGGGCGCGAGCCCGCCGCACCCGTCCGGGTGGGTGAAGTCGTACTTCACGTCGGCGATCTCGGCGTAGCGGTTCGTTAGGTCTACCACGGCGAAGATCCCGTTCGCCGCCATCCCGCACGTCAGGCCGATCAGGGCGTACCCCACGAACGCGATGATCGGCCCCGGCATGTCGGGCGGCGCGGGCACGCCGAAACCCAGGCCGAACAGGCAGTTCACGACTGCGAACCCGCCGCCGACGATCAGCATCCGTTGTGAGCCAAGCCTCCGGCGCACGAGATGCTCAAGCTCCGGGTGAAGCACATCATCGCGGTGATCGGCCCCGCCGCCGGCCTCGCGATGCGGATCATGCCGCCGGCTCCGCAAAGCCAGCATTCCCAGCAGCATTCTGAGCCGGATGCCCGCAAATTGCAGCAGCCCGAGCGACACACCGAGCATGACAGCGAGCATGCCGGTTTCGATGTGCTCAAGCGGGTTGTGGGTCTCGTGCGACGCGGCGAGCAGGTATCCAAGCGTCAGCAGCACGCAGAGCATGACCCGCCCGACAACAGGCGCCTGCTCGGCGAAGGCGGCCTGCTCGTAAAACGGCCAGAACCACCGGCGAGGCTTGTCAACGCGCAGGCTGACGTCTGCCAAGGCGCGCCCATAAACACGATCGATCGATCCGGAATCATGATTTTCGGTATCCGTCATGCCGAGCAGCGTACCGCAGCGCAAACACGGACGCTGGGGCGACGCCCGGCTTCCTTGCATCTGCTTGCCACCGCTCGACCACGTCGGCGTGACACCCTGCCGGAATCTGTCGGTATCGACAAAATCGCATGCTAATGATTGACGTGCCGTCAAATATTGACGAAACTTCAAGTATGGCTACCGCTGTCAGACGCCAACGAGAACGCCTCGCGCGGGAACGGCTCATCCTCGACACCGCGAGGCGGATGCTCGCCGACCGGGGTTACCTCGGCCTCAACATGGACCGCATCGCCGACGCGATCGAGTACTCCAAAGGAACCGTCTACCAGCATTTCGCCTCTAAAGAGGACCTCATCGCCGCACTCTGCATCGATACGGCAGAGGCGAGAGCCGACATGTTCCGCAAGGCGGCCGGGTACGCCGGCCTGTCGCGCGAGCGTGTCATGGCGATCGGCATCGCCGACGCGGTCTTGATCCGCCGGCACCCCGACCACTTTGCTGTCGAGAGCATCCTCGATCTTGAGTCCGTGGCGAGCAAGATCACCGACGATCGCCGAGAAAGATGGCACCGGATCAAGTCGGCGACCATGGACGTGCTGACGGGGATCGTGCGCGACGCGATCGAGGCCGGCGATCTCAGCTTGCCGCCAGGCCTGCCGCATTGCGCACCGCTGTACGGGCTCTGGACGCAGTCGGTCGGGCACCACCGCATTACGACGCACGGTGCCCCGCCCGTGTTCAACGGCATCGATCTGAACGGCGTGCTCTGGCAGAATTACTCACGCCTGCTCGACGGCTACGGGTGGAAGCCGCTTTCCACGGACTGGGACTACGGGGCATCCGCCCAACGCATCGGTATGGAAGTCTTCGGCGAAGCCGTCACCACCGGGAGAGTTTCATGACATCGCTGTCCTTCTCGATTTGGCGGATCTTTGACATTTCGTCATTCTTTGACGTTGTATGTCGCAACCAGGTCGCCCCGGCCGGGAGCTTCGTATGCAGCTAAGACGTGTGCTCTGGCAGGTGATCCCGTCGGTCGCGGCGGTCGTCGGTCTCGTCGCGGCGCTGGCCGTGGTTGGCGTGACCTCGGCTCCGGCTGATCTTCCTGAGGAGGATGTCGCCCCCTTGCCTGTCGTGACGGCGCCGGCGGTGTGGCAGACGCGAATCGAGACGCCGGTGCGGTATCTCGGCGAGGTCCGCGCTCGCCAGCGTGTCGGCCTGTCGTTCGAGGTGGCTGGCACGATCAGCCGCATCGCGGTGGACGAGGGCAATCGCGTCGCCGAGGGTTCGCCGATCGCGGAGCTCGATGTCGCTCGTCTCAAGGCCGACCTCATGCGGCTCGAGGCCTCGGCCGAGGCTGTTGCGTCTGACCTCGACCTCGCCAGGCTCACGCTCCGCAGGGTCGAGCGGTCCTTTGGCGCTGACGCCGCGAACGAGCAGGAGTTTGACCGGGCATCGAGTAGCGTGACGACGCTCGAAGCGCGCCTCGCAGAGGCTCGGGCGGCGGTCGAGCGCACCAAAGTCGATATCGCCAAGAGCAGCATCGTCTCGCCGTTCGACGCGATCGTCGCGCGGCGGCACGCGGATACCGGATCGCTCGCGCAGCCCGGTACCGCGGTCGTGACGCTTGTCGAGCGTGTCGAGCCCGAGGTGCGGATCGGTGTTGCCCCGGCCGCAGTGCCGTCGATCGGAACCGAGATCGGCGTTGCCGTGAGGGGCGCGACGTATCAAGCGACTGTCACCGAGGTGCTGCCCGAGATCGATCGAATCACGCGGACGGCCGAGGTCAGGCTTGCCCTGGATGCGCAACTCGGCGACGGGCTCCGCGACGGCGACGCAGCATCGATCGAGATCCCTTCGGTCGCAGAGATTCAGGGGGTCTGGGTTCCGCTCTCCGCGCTCGCGCAAAGCGTCCGGGGCCTGTGGGCGCTGTACATCGCCGCTCCCGACGAGGAAGACGGCTGGGTCGTCCAGCGGCGAGAGGTCGAGATGCTCCGCCCCGAAAGCGGGCGGGCGTATGTGCGTGGGGCGATCGAGCCGGGCGAGCTGATCGTGATCGATGGCAAGCAGCGGCTTGTGCCCGGGTTGGCGGTCACGCCCCGATCGGCGGAGACGCTGTCGCGTGCGGAGGCATCGCCGTGAGCGGCTGGCCCACGCTGACGTACCGGAACCGCTACCTGCTCTGGCTGCTCGTGGCGGTCGCGGTTGTGGCGGGGGTATCGACGATGTCGACGATCCCGCGGCTCGAGGATCCGCGGATCGTCAACCGGGGGCCGATCGTGCTCACGCCGTTCCCCGGCGCGTCGGCCGAGCGGGTCGAGAGCCTGGTCACCGATCCGATCGAGATCGCGCTCGAAGAGATCAACGAGATCAAGACGCTGCAATCGACCTCGCGAGCGGGCCTGTCGCTCGTTTCGATCGAGCTCTTGGATCGCGTCGGCGCGGGAGAGAACCAGCAGATCTTCAGCGAGATCCGCGACAAGCTTCGAGACGTCGAGGCCGACCTGCCCGACGGCGCAGGCCCGCCCGATATGGACGACAAGCGGGACGCGGTCGCGTTCACGCTCGTGCTCTCGGTCGGGCACCGGAGCGAAGCGGGCGAGCGCAGCGCTTCGATCGGCGTGCTCAGCAGGCAAGCGCAGGAGCTGGCGGATCGGCTGCGACGCGTGCCGAACACCGAGCTGGTGCGTGTCTACGGCGACGCCGACGAGGAGATCCGCGTCAGGATCGATTCGGCCGAAGCATCGTCGCTCGGGCTCGACGCCCGATCGGTCGCGGGTCTGATCGACCGGGCGGATTCGCGTTCGTCCGCGGGAGTCGTGCGGGGTGAGACGAACGACGTGCTGATCGAGGTCGCGGGCGAACTCGACACCCTCGATCGCATCGCGGCGATCCCGCTGCGCGAGGGCGTGGGCGGGCGGGTGCTCCGCCTCGGAGACATCGCGACGATCGAGCGAGGGATCCGCACGCCGGTGTCGACGGTCGCGACCAGCGACGGGAGCCGGGGCGTGCTCGTGGCGGCGCGTATCTCGGCGGTCGCGCAGGCCGAGGCGTGGAGCGAGCAGACGGCCGACGTCGTCGCGGCCTTCCAAAACGAACGCTCGGGCATCGACGTCCGCACGGTGTTCGAGCAGACGGCGTACACGACCGCGCGCCTCGTGGAACTCGGCGCGAACCTGCTCGCCGGCGCGGGCGTGATCATGCTCGTGATCTGGCTCACCATGGGTGTGCAGCAGGCGATCATCATCGGATCGGCGCTGCCGATCGTGGTCTCGCTCACGGTCACCGCGATCCAGGCGAGCGGCAACAGCCTGCACCAGATGTCGATCTTCGGCATTATCATCGCCCTGGGCCTGCTGATCGATAACGCGATCGTCGTGACCGATGAGGTCAGCGCTCGGCGGAAGCGTGGGGAGCGGGCTGTCGAGGCGGTGGGCGGATCGGTCCGGCATCTCGTGGGCCCGCTCGGGGCCTCGACCCTGACCACGGTGCTCGCGTTTGCGCCGATCCTGCTCCTGCCGGGCAGCGGCGGCGACTTCGTCGGCTCGATCGGCCAGAGCGTGATCTTCGCGGTCGTGTTCTCGTTCGCGGTGTCGCTGCTTGTCATCGCGCCGCTGGCGGGCATCTTCGTGTCGGACAAGCCCGCCGAAAGCCGGCGCTGGTGGATGGACGGCGTATCGAGCGCCCGCGCGGCCGCGGTGATGCGCGGCCTGTTCACCTGGCTTTTCAGGCGTCCCGTTGTTGCGATCTGCCTGTCGCTCGTGCTGCCGATGTCGGGCTTCGTGCTCGCGAGGACGCTCGGCAACCAGTTCTTCCCGCCGGTCGACCGCGACATGTTCCACGTGCAGATCTGGCTGCCGAGCGACGCGTCGCTCGCACGGACCGGCGAGCAGGTCGCGGCTGCCGACGAGATCATCCGGGGCTTCGAGGGCGTCGATCGGACGCACTGGATGGTCGGCGGCAGCTACCCGAGCGTGTGGTACAACCTGATCATGGATAAGGACGGCATGCCGTCTTATGCCCACGGGATCATCGATACCGACTCGTTCGAGACGACCAAGTCACTCGTTCCAGAGCTGCAGGCCGCCCTGGACGAAGCGCTGCCGGGAGCGCAGGCGGTGGTCCGCTCGTTCGGCCAGGGCCCGCCGGTGGTTGCCGACATCGAGTACCGCGTGAGCGGGCCCGACCTGCTCGTGCTTCAAGAGATCGGCGAGACGTTCCGCGCACGCCTCCAGGCCCACCCGGACGTGCTGCACACGCAGATGACCATGGAGCGCGCCGAGCCGAAGCTCTGGTTCGATGTCGACGAGCAGAAAGCGCGTCTCGCCGGGCTGACGCTCGACGACGTCGCTGGGCAGATCAACGCGGCGTACGAGGGTGCGACGGGCGGCGAGGTGCTCGAAGACCTCGAAGAGATGCCGGTGCGCGTCTCGCTTGCCGAGGACGACCGGGGCGATATCGCCGCGATCGCTTCGACGCGGATCATCGGCGCCGGTGGCGTTGCCGTGCCGCTGCCCGCGATCGCCGAGCCCGTCCTCAGGCCCGAGCGCGGCGGCATCACGCGGTACAAGGGCGAGCGGTCGAACACGGTCAAGGCCTACACGCGCGCCGGCGCTCTGCCCATCGGCATCGGCCAGGAAGTGCTCGCATCGATCGAGGAGAACGGGCCGGAGCTGCCGCCCGGCTACTCGATCACCATCGGCGGCGCCGCCGAGCAGAACGACGACGCGACGGGCAACCTCGCGAAGTATGCGCCGGTGCTCGTCGTCATCATGATCGCGACGCTGATCCTGACCTTCCGGAGCGTGCTGCTCGCGGGCGTGCTCGGATGCGTCGCGATCTTCTCGGTGGGCCTCGCGCTGTTCTCGACCTGGACGATCTCGTTCCCGGTGAGCTTCAACTCGATCCTCGGCACGCTCGGCCTCATCGGTGTCGCACTCAACGACAGCATCGTGGTCGTCGCGTCGCTCCGCGAGAATACGCGGGCCCGCCTCGGCGACCCCGCCGCGATCGCAGAGGCGATCATGGGCTGCCTGCGGCACGTCATCTCGACAACGCTCACCACGATCGGCGGGTTCCTGCCGCTGCTGCTCTTCGTGGGCGGCGACTTCTGGCCGTCGCTCGCGATCGTCATGGCGGGCGGGATTACCGGCGCGACGCTGCTCGCGGTGTTCTTCGTGCCGGCGTGCTTCCGCCTGATCACGATGATCGGTACGCAGAAAGACAGAAAGCCCGCCGATGGCGAGACGATCACACCGGCCGCTCCCGCCGCGCTGTCACCCGCATAGCCGTGGTTGGCATCGGCGTGACCGGCGTCACACGCGGAAGGCGAGGCGCACTCTACGACTACCCGTCTTCGCTGACGCGGACGCCCATGAGCGCCCTCGCCCGGCCGCGCTCGGACATGAACTGGTCGAGGCTGTCACGCTTGACCATGATCGGCGGGAAGTTGATGTTTCCGCGGATCGGCACGGCCACGCTCCCGTCGCCGCCCTCGGCCTGCGCCACATCGGCGAGCAGCCTGACGCTTGCGCGGCCGTAGCTGTACTGGTCCTGCGCGATCGTTCCAAAGACCCGGCCGTCGGCGATTCCTGCCAGGGTTTCCTGGCGGTCGTCGAAGCCGATGACGGTCATGCTGTCGAGCTTGCCGGCCTCGTCGAGCGCCGCCATCGCCGTGGGCACGTGATAGGCATACAGCCCGACGATCGTGTCGGCGTCGGGGTGCTGCTCGAGCGCCATGGCGATGTTGGCCTTCGCCTGCTCAGGATCGATCGGATCGACGTAGGTCGCGAGCACGCTGTAGGTGTCGGTGCTGAGTTCGGCATCGAGCGCGTCCATGGGTCTGCCCGGGCCGTAGCTCCGGCCGAGCAGCTCGTCGACGAAGCCCTGCCTGCGAAGCCGGCCGTTCTCTTTCTCGATCGGGCCGCAGATGATGACGACCTTCGCGCCGTCGGGCTTGGCCTCGCGGAGCATCTGACCGCAGCGGCGGCCCGCGCTGTAGTTGTCGGGGCCAACGAAGCAGAGCCGGCCGGAGAGCTCGCTGTCGGAGTCGAGCGTGACCACGGGCATCGCCTCTGACATCTCGCGGAGGGCGAGCGCCTGCCGCGTGCCATCGACGGGGCTGACAGCCACGCCGCTGAAACCGCCCGCCGCGACGTCGCTCAGCAGCTTGTTCTGATCCTGCATGTCGCCGGATGACCGGAAGACGGCGAGCTCGAAGCCCATCTCGTCCGCGGTCGCTTCAGCGCCCTCGACCACGGCGTCCCAGAACGGGTCGCTGTCGGCGGTCACGAGCGCGATCTTCACCGCCGCCGCCGGCGGCTCGACCCGCGTGTAGACCACCGCTCCGACAACAAGCGCTGCGAGCACCAAAAACCAGATCACCACCCGGGGTGCGTTCGATTGCGTCTGACTTGACATCGGAAGGGACCCTCCACTTGCGCGAAACCACTCACCGGGCGCAGCATGCGACCACCAACTTCAGTATACAGCACGGCGAGGTCGATGAACGCGGGAACTTGCAAAGACCGTCCAGCCCCGCCGATCTCACACCGCTCGAAAGCATGGGAACCACGATGGGCACCTGATCCGATCGGTTCAGAAACTCTAATCAGAAACCCAGCACCATTCGCCCGCCAACGCAGACCGGCAGGCCCTCGAGGGCGGTTCAGGGCTGGATCGAACGCAGGGCTTCGACGTTGTCACGCATGACCGAGAGCCAGTCGCCCTCACCCGGCCGGTTGCCGCAGGGGTCGATGATCACGCTCTGGACGCCCTCCCCGGCGAGAGCGGCGACGTTTGCGTCCGTCGGCTCGCCTTCCCAGAGCATCCAGCCCGCGGCGTGCGTTTCGCGCAGCTCGGCGAGCTCCGCGGTGTTCTCCGCGGTCATCGTCATCTCCGGCTCCCAGTGCAGCGATTCGACGTTCAGGCCGTATCGCCGCGAGAAGTACTGGTACACCGGGTGCGATGCGACCAGCGGCACACCCGCCAGCGACTCGGACGCGGAACGGAACTCGGCGTCGAGCGCGTCGATATCCGCCAGCAGCGCGTCGGCGTTCGCGTTGATCACCTCGGCGCTTCCGGGCAGCGCGCCCAGCATCGCGTCTCGCACGGCCTCTGCCTGCGCACGTGCCTGGGTCATATCGAGCCAAGTTGTAAACGCCGTGCCCGCGTGCGAGTGCTCACCGCCCTCGCCGTGCGAATGCACCACCGCGTCCTTGATCTCAATAAACGAGTCGGAGAACGAGGCCGAGGTATCAACGATCTTCGACGCCGGCAGGCTCACCGCGCCGCGCCACTTCGCGTACGTTGCGCCGTTCGCCAGGATCACGTCCGCCGACTGGATCTCGGCGATCGCCTCGCGCGACGGCATCCAAAACGCCGGGTCACCGTCTTCCGGAGAGAGGAACCGCACGTCGGTCAGGTCGCCCGCGATCCGCTCGGCGAAATACGCGAGCGGATAGTTCACGGTCTGCACGACCGGCAGCGCGCTGGATGCTGCCGCGTCCGCAGCGCCCGAGTCCACGGACCTGTTGTTTGTGGCTGTATCGTCCTGCGATGCCGTCGGCGCTTCGCCGCAGCTCGCCACGATCGCAGCCGCCGGGACCAGCACGCTCCACCACGTCTTCGTTGCCATCGGAAGCTCCATTTCTGGGGCCGTGATCGCCCCGTTCCCCTCGAAAGCGACGGGCAATGCTACCGACAGCGCCTGCTCGTTTTCCGCCGACATGCGCCGAAAATCGAACAGCCTCGCCGGCCGCTCCGAGAGAAAGAGAGTGGGAGAGTCTCATTGGCACGCCCGCCGCGCCCGCCGCGCCCGCCGCGATCGGCCCAGCGGGATCAGCGAGCGGTGTTCAGAACTCCAGCACCGCCCGGCCGCCCACGACCCAGCCCTCTTCGGTGCCGCCGCCGAGCGTGTGGTCGTGCGTCCGCTGCACGTCGAGCGTCAGCGAGATGTCGTCGTCGACCTGCACCCGGTAGTAGCTCTCGACGACGTGCGTGGAGCTGATGGAGTCGTTTCCGCCGTCGAGGTAGGCGTAGCCGACCGCGGCCGTGTCGCGGGGCCTCCCCCAGGAGCCCCCGGAGACCGACACGCCGCCCGAGTACATGTTCTCGTACGTGATCAGTGCGCGATCATCTTGGGTGCCGAGCCGTGTCCAGACGCCGAAGGTCTCGCCGAGCTGCTGGTCCGCCGAAAGCATCAGCCCGAGCCGCGGCGCCGTCGACCCGTCGAGCCTGGCGAAGCGGTCGTTGGCGAAGGTGCCGACAACGCGGTAGTTGCCCTCGCCGAGTGAGGTCGAGGTCGCGTACCCGAGCTGCACGCCTCCGAACCAGAACGGGTTGCCGTTGTCGTTCTCGGCGACGCGCATCACCGTGCCGTTGACGCTCCAGGCGTCCCGCGACCATTCCACCGCGGCCCCGAGGTCGTACGACTGCAGGAACCCGGTCGGCCCGTTGACGAAAACCTCGTTGCGAAACTGCATGTATTCGTCGTTCGCAAATTCGTTCTGATCGATGAACTCGGTCGAGTCGACAAAGCCCACGGTCACCGCGAGCTCGCCGCGATCGCTTGAGTCCAGCGTCCGCCGGTACCAGAAGTTCTGAAGCGCATCGACATCGGAGCCGTTGATGTTCTCGAGGTCATCTTCGAGGTCCGCGCCCCACGGGGCTAGGGCAAAGGGCGAGTCGGCGTTCACCCCGTTGCCCTGCGTGATGCCAAACTCAAGGAACACCCGGTCCGCGTCGGAGATCGTGACATCGATCCCGGGCCTGACGGTGAGCGCACCCGCCTCGTTCTCGTTGTCGGTGCCGATCTCAAACTGGTACCCGCCGGCGATCAGCCCGGCGATCTCGTAGCGGATGCCGGGCTTCTCTGCCTCGGGCAACGGCTCAGGCTCGTACACAGCGCTACCCGCGGACCGGACCGGGTCGATCGCCGCGTGTGCCGAGACCGAACCATAAATTGTGCCAGCGATCACCACAGCCAGCGTCGTACGCCATGAGCACCGTGCGCCCGAGTCGCACCGATCGATTGTCATATCGAAGCCCCTTTTCACTGGGCCGCGCATTCGGCGGGTCCGCCCAACGAGAACCGTTGCAAGCGGCAGCCTTTCCGGCGCGGTGCACCCCCAGCACGACAGGACAAGCAGAACGAGAATGGAGCCGGGGGGAATCGAACCCCCGTGCCGAGACGGTCGGAACGACGCGTCTACGCGTGTAGTCGAAGATTTAATCTCAACCCTTTGTCGGCCTTCGACAGCCTCCGCCGGGTCCAGTCTCCGGTGTTGTCTCGCCGCTTCACCCCCGGAGACGCCGGGAGTCGGCCAGCCTGCTGATCGTTGAATCCCCCGCCAGCAGGCGTCACAGGGGATTCAGGCAGCCTGTATCAGGCAGCCAAAGCAAACTGCGGTTCGGCAGTTATTGTGTGTTGCATGGTTTTTAACGAGGCCTCCATGCACCTCGACGCGCAACGCCGAGCCTGAAATCGCCCGGTCGAAACCACATCGGCCCCAGATATCAAAGAGCACTGCCAAAACATCGGCAGAGTCGATACTACGCATGATTCGAGCTGAGGGTTCAGTGCCTGCGGCGAGCAGCCATTAACAGCGCAGGCAGCCCGAGCACCGCCGAGCCGGGGCTTGGGATGACCCGAACCACGACAAACTCGGGACCCGCGGGCGTCCCAACCGTGGCCAGGATCTCGTTCGAATCGGACAAAGAGAGCAAGCTCCCCGCGGCGAAGCCCGCTGGCAGTTCAACGATGTCGCGGAAGTTGAAGAGTTCGCCGTCAACCCAGAGTGCGCTCCGAATCCAATCCTGCGCATTCTGGTCAGCAAGCGTGAAGTCCCAGTACTCGCCGATCGCGAAGCCGTTGCGGTTTGCGTCCACGAGTTCTGACCGGTCTACGGTCGGCGCAAACTCAAGCACTGTCGTAACACCATCGACATGGGTGTAGACCGAGTCTGCGCTGGAATTGCCGACGGCATCGATGTCACCGAGTACCACGCCGTGCGCGGAGACAGACTCGAATGGAATGACGATGTCGGTCGCAAAGTCGTATGTCGCTTCGAACTCCTCGAAGCTTCCATCTGCAAGGGAGACAAGACCCGGTTGCCCCGTGACCAGCGCTCTGGATAACACACGTCCATCGGTCGCGACTCCTGACGGGACCCGGCCAGCGGTGTTCGGAACGCGACGTACATCGCCTTCGCTGAACACAAGTATGGAATCCCAGTTCAGCGGCGTCCCGAGTTCGTCGACGTAGTTCGCGCCCACGATCCGCCCGTCATTGGTCAGCCAGCTACCCACAAGCCGCGATCCGTCGAAGGGCGACCACGCCTCGTTCAACCCGCCATCGCGCGTTGCGGCGATCACATGGTCCCGCCGCGTCGGGTCGGTGCCCGGGAGCAGGAACCAGTCGCCGCGAATCCTGGATGCCCTCGGCCTCGACGGATCGATGTGCGCGAAATCGAACACCTCGACGCCCGTCGGCGTCGCTTCGGCGTACTCCCAGCCGCCGTCCGCGTGCTCCCGGATGCCCAGCAGGTTTGAGCCGCCTGCGAAGCCGAGCGGTGTGAATCCCGTGCCGGCAAGCGGGTTGCCAACGACTTCAAGCCGCGGCTGTGCGCTGGTCGGACCGCTCGTCAACACAAGAATCGCCATGATGCTTGTCTTCATGCCGCGCTCCACACCGCCACGGGCCACTTCGCCCGGCCGACCCGCCGTCGACGAACCGCCAGCACGCTCGTCAGCACCGCAACAATGGTCGGCTTGAGTTCAAATGGCATCGTCATGATGATGGCTATCGGCTCATCGGTGGCTCTGCGTGGAGGCGTGAGCCGCTCGAGCGCCAGAACTGAAGAAACCCGGCGGGCTCGGGGAGACCTCACCGGCCCGCCGGGCCGTCGGCAGACACTCCGCCGACACTCGATCTCCATGCGAACCGATGCCCGTTACGCTCTATTCGTGCGTGCACTCCGTCCATGAAAAAGCCCGCCACGCGGCGGGCTGAAGGAGTCGCATGAGCAGGAGGCCCGAAGCCGGGTTAGCCCTGCCTGAGTTCGCCGTCGATATGCACGTCCATCTGCGGGAACGGGATGCCGATGTTGGCCTCATCGAGCGCAACCTTGATGTTCCGGGTCAGCCGCTCGCGGACGGCCCAGTAGTCCTCGGTCTTGCTCCAGACGCGGACCGCCCAATCGATGCTCGACCCGCCGAGCTCGTTCAGGTACACCACCGGTGCGGGGTCGTCGAGCCCGCCTTCGACCTCGGCCGCAACCTTCTCGAGCACACGCCGCGCCTCATCAATATCTGCGGGGTAATCGGTGCCCACCGCGACATCGACGCGTCGCGTCGGATGGAACGTAATCGTCTCGATGTTGCCGCCGAAGATCGTGCCGTTGGGCACCACGATGCGCCGGTTGTCGGGCGTGTCGAAGACGGTTGTGAATAGCTCGATCGCCTCGACCTTGCCCGTGATACCGCCCGCGTTAACCACATCGCCGACCTTGAACGGCCGGAAGATCAGCAGCATGATGCCCGCCGAAAAGTTGCCGAGCAGGCCCGACAGCGCAAGACCGATCGCGAAGCCGGCAGCCGCGATGACCGCGGCGAAGCTCGTGGTATCGACGCCGAGCGTGCTGAGAATGGCAAGCCCGCCGAGCACCATCACGAGGTACTTCGCCATGTTGCCGAAGAAGCGGGCGAGCGTTTCGTCGACGTTTGCCTTGCGTGTGATGCCGAGCACGAGCTTGCGCACCCAGCCGGAGACAATCAGCACCGCGATGATCAGCACGATGGCCTTCACGATCGGGAAGCCGATCGCATCCCATGCGAACATCAGATCGCTCTGAGAAACATCCCCGTCGGTGAAACGCGAGATCGCGCCCTCCATCGCCTCGTTGATCGGTGCCTCCGCCTGTTCGCCTGCGGCCTCCGCCTCGCCCGACGCATCGCTCACCGCCGCTTCGGCCGTCTCCGCACCGGCTTCTTCCGGCTGCTCAAGCCATGCCTCATTTCGCTCATATGCCATTGCCTGTATCCCCTCTGCGCGTTGATTTTGTGCTGCTATGACCGCCCCGGGCACGGACGCCGTCCGGCCGGGCCGGCCATACTAACCGGTCGAAGCGGTCCGCACCCCGGATACGATCCGCCGACGCGACGCTTCGAGCAGGAGGCCCGAGATGCGACTGGCCGTGATCATTCCGGCGGCAGGTGTTTCTGCCCGATACGCGGCCGCGGGCGGCCTGCGGCACAAGCTCGACGAGGACCTGGGCGACCGCCCCGTGCTGCACCGCACGGTCGAGCTGTTTACCAAGCGCGATGAGGTCACCTCGATCATCGTCGCCGGCCCGAGCGATGACGCCGCCTATGACGAGTTTGTCACGCGCCACGGCGCCAAGCTCGGGTTCTACGGCGTCAGGCTCTGCCAGGGTGGGGCCGACCACCGCTGGCAGACGGTCGGCAACGCGCTCGCGCTCGTCGAGGGCGATGCCACATACATCGGCGTGCACGACGCCGCCCGCCCCTGCACGCCGGTCGAGCTCATCGATCGCGTGATCGAGGCGGCCCGGTCGAACGACGCGGTGCTCCCAGGCGTCGATGTCGCCGACACGCTCAAGCGGACAGAGGACGCCCCGGACGCGGGTGATGCCGACCCGCTCCACGCCATCCTTGGCGGCAGCGGCAAGGCCAACACATCGATCAGGCGGGTCACCGAGACCGTGCCGCGCGACGGACTCGTCGCGGTGCAGACGCCGCAGGTCTTCGCCGCGGATCTGCTCAGGCGTGCCTACACCCAGGACGACCTGACCTCAACAGACGACGCCGGGCTCGTGAGCAAGCTGGGCGAGCCGGTCCACGTCGTCGCGGGCGACGCCCGGAACATCAAAATCACGGTCCCCGCCGATCTCGAGCTCGCACGAGCCATCATGAAGGTCGGCCCGCCCAAGGAGCGGGCGTCTCACAAGCGATTCTGACCCCGCAGGCACCTCATGCCGGTCCTCATTCCGCGGCATTCGGCGGTCCCTATCATCGCAGCCGCGGCGAGCACCTCGCACCACGGCACTTTTGCACCCCTCGTCACAGGTACGTTCCATGGCCCACGTCGGTGTTCATTGCTTGGTCGAGCTCTACGGCTGTCCGCTTGAGCTGCTCGACGATCATCGCTTCATCCAGCGTGCGCTCAGGTCGGCAGCGGATCACGCGGGCGCGACGTGGCTCGGCGAGGCGAGTCACCGCTTTGATCCGCAGGGCGTGACCGCGATGGGCCTGCTCGCTGAGAGCCACATTACCGTGCACACGTGGCCCGAGCTGGGCTACGCCGCCGCCGACTGCTTTACCTGCGGCGATCAGGCGGTCGCCGAAGACGCATGCCGCTACCTGGCAACCGAGCTCAGGTCGCAGCGGACGACGATCGTGCGTATCCCCCGCGCCGCGGGCCTGGCGCCCGACGAGGTCCACGGCATCGATCCCGCCGCCGCGCACATGAGCCGTGAGCGCGCCCCACAGGCTGGCACAACAAGCCTCCGCGTCGATCGGCTCGAGCTCATCGACGCGAAGCGATGACCACCGACCGGCTCGACCCGACCAAGCGTTGGCTGATCGAGCCGATCACGACCGACGATGTCTTCGCCCATGCCGTGCAGAGCGTGCTCGTCGATGAGCGCACCGAATATCAGCACCTGGTCATCGTCCGCAGCGCGACGTTCGGCACCGCGCTCGTGCTCGACGGGCAGTGGCAGTCGTCCAACGAAGACGAGTTCATCTACCACGAGGCGCTCGTGCACGCGGCCGCGTGCGCCCATGGCTCACCATCATCGGCGCTGATCCTCGGCGGCGCCGAGGGCGCGACCGCCCGCGAAGCGCTCAGGTGGCCCGGCATGCGGCGGGTCGTGACATGCGATATCGACCAGCGCGTCATCGACGCCTGCAGGCAGCACATGCCGGGCATGGCCGGCGGCGCGTTCGAAGACGCCCGGCACGAACTCATCGTCGGCGACGCGTTCGACTTCGTCGACCGGACTGCCCGCTCGGGCGAGAGGTTCGACCTCATTGTCTCGGATCTCTCAGACCCGATCGAGACCGGTCCCTCCTGGCGTCTGTTCACCCGTGAGACGTTCGCCCGCTGCAAAGCGGCGCTCGCGGAGGGCGGAGTGTTTGTCATCCAGGCCGGCGGGACCGCGCCCGCGGAGGTCGGCCTGCACGCACGCGTCAGCCGGACGCTCGCCGAGGTCTTCGCGCACGTCTCGAGCCTGCAGATCCCGGTCCCGATCTTCGGCACCCCGCTCGGGGCCGTGATCGCGAGCGACCGCCCGATCGATCGGCTGCCGGATGTCGACGCGGTCGATCGGCTTCTCGAGCCCGTCGTCGGCCGACGCTTTCTCGACGGGCGCACGCTGCTCGGCCTGTACCAGGTGCCGCTCTACGTCCGCGACGCGCTCTCCGCCGAGCGGCGAGCGTTCACGCTCGACGATCCGCCCCGCTTCGGTGTGCACGATGCCTAACCGCAAGTAGAGCGATATAGCAGAACCAGACCGCCGCGAGCTCGAAGCCGATAGGCACGAGACTCGGGGCAGAATCGCCAAGCCAAGAGCCACCTGGCATCCGCCTGCGGCCGATCAGCCCGCGCTTTCCCTGCCCAGCCTGCTCTCGTGCGCATCAGGCTCTTGCGCGGAACAGGCTTTCGTGCGGATCAGTATGTTCGGACGACGCCCCGGACGATGCCCTGAATCGTGCAGAACTTCACCCGGATCGGGTCAAAGTCGGGGTTTGCCGGCTGGAGCCGGATGTGGTCGTCTTCCTTGTAGAACGTCTTGAGTGTCGTGGACCCGTCGGGCAGCAACGCAACGACGCGGTCGCCGTCCTTCGCGACCTCGCTCCGCTCGACGAGCACGAGGTCGCCGTCGAGGATCCCCTCGTCTTTCATGCTCTCGCCGTCGACTTTCAGGGCGAACGTTGAGTCCGCGTGGGCGGATGTCGGGCCGACAAGCTCGTTCAGATCGATCTCGTCCTGATCGGCGACGCGCTCGATCGGGTAGCCCGCGGCGATCTTGCCGACGAGCGGGAATCGCATCGGCCGGCTCTCATCGGGCACCGCGACGCCGTCAGCGATCGACAAAGAGCGTGCCTTGTTGGGCTCGCGAGTCAGCGCGCCTTTCTGAATGAGCGCTTCGACGTGCTCGAACACCGTGACCTTGCTGACGCCGATCTCGTCGGCCAATTCCTGCATCGTTGGCGAATAGCCGTGCCGGACCCGCCAGTCGCGGATCAGCTTCAGAATGCGGAGCTGCTTGGGGGTGAGATTCATGTCGGTCTCCTCGTGCGTGCGCCCGGAGGGGGCGTGCTGTGTTGTCTCGCTGCTCGGCGGGGCCTCGATGCTCGCCCCACATGGTGCTCTGCTGTTCTCGAACGCCTGGCTGGTCGGTCTTCGATCGCCCGACCCGCCACTGACCTGTCTGGTACTGGCCTGTCTGACACTGGCCGGCCCGCCAAAGGCCTTCCGCCCCGAGCTCGCATACGTACGCGCCGCCCGGCCCAAGGCTCACAACGGGCGTGTCGCCGGCCGCGGCTGGAAACGCCCGGATCACGCTGCGGATGACAGATCCGCAGCGCGACGCAAGGGCCCGCCATGCCGAAAGCCACGCCGAGAGCCCCGCCGGAAGCCATGCCGACGAGTGCGCCCGATGGTCGCCAAATCGATCACAGCCGGTGGGTTCGATTTGATCATCCCGTAGGCCTGCCGGACCAGAGATCGCCGTCGAGCCAACGCGGCCCGCGGAGTCCGACAACGTCGCCAAGACGGACCTGCCGCGGTGAGTGATCGGCATCGTCGTATGTGTCGTGCGATTCATGCTGCATCCCTGCGAGCCTTGGCCGGGCCCTGCCTCCGAAGGCGCCCGGCTGCCAATCGCTTCAGCCGATCTCCGCCGGCGATCCCACGCTCGTTTCGGTTTGCCGCTGAAGAGAATCATCCCCGCGAGAAACCTATCAGAGCCCTTCTATCCTGAGCGAGCATACCAAACATCGTCCGAGATGTCTATGGATCCGTCAAACTTTCGGTAGGTATTTGCACGACAAAGCAACATCCGAACGTCGGCGAATCGCCGCAAGTTTCTGGCAATTCGGGGCTTAGTGTCGCTTGATCGAGGCGAACGTCCGCCCGCGGCGCCTACCCGCGTCGCGCGAGTTTCGCACCCGAGCGGCCGACCCAGCCCTGCAATTCGAGCATTGTGACCGTTCTCCGGAGATCGGCGGCCGAGAGGCCTGTCCGTTGCATGAGCTCGTCCATCGTTGCCGGTTCGCCGAGACAACCGAGCACCGCTCGCTCGGCCGGGTCGTCGGGCTCGGGCCGGGATACTGCCGGCTGCGTGGGCGCCGCCGGCGGCTTGTCAGCGATCGGTCGGCCGGCGGCCGGCGACTGGTACCTGTCGCCGTGGCTTCCCCGAAACAGGTGGTGCGCGGGCGATTCGAGCAGCGACAGCACATCGCCCGGCTCGGTGACCAGGTGCGCCCCGCCGGTCTTGAGCAGCATCAGGTTGCCGGCGATCGCCTCGCTATCGACGCGGCCCGGCAGCGCGAAGACCTCCCGGCCGTGCTCCTCGGCCGCGATCCGCGCCGTGATCAGCGCCCCGGATCCAAGCCCCGCCTCGACGACCAGCACGCCGAGGCTCAGACCGGAGATGATGCGGTTGCGCATCGGGAAGTTGCCGGGCTCGGGCGGCGCGTCGATCGGCAGCTCGGACATCACGCAGCCGCCGGAGTCGACGATCTGGTCGTAGAGCGCGCGGTTTTCCGGGGGGTACACGTGCTCAAGGCCGCAGCCCAGGACGACCGCCGTGCGCCCGCGAGCGGCGACCGCCGCCCGGTGCGCCGCCGAATCGATCCCCCTCGCACCGCCTGAGACGACCGTCAGCCCCGCAGAGGCGAGCGCGCCGCCGAAGCGCTCGGCCTGCTCTTGTCCGTACACCGAGCTCTTCCGCGAGCCGACGATGCCCACCGAGAACCGGTCGGCGTCTTCCGCGTCGAACGCGCCGAGCATCGAAAGCACCATGGGGCGGCCGGGCAGGTCCCGCAGAAGCGGGGGATAGGCGTCATCGCCGTCGACGATGATCCGCGCGTTCATCGCGTGGGCCCGCTCGGCCTCCGTCTTCGCTGCTCTCCTGGCCCGTTCGACGCCCGAGGCAATGTCCCGCGCCGATTTCGGGCCGATGCCTGGCACGTCGCAGAGCCTGCTCACCGATGCGCCGAACACCCGGTCCGGGCTGCCCAACGCGTCGAGCAGCTTCCTCGCCCGCACCGGCCCGACCGAGGGCAGCCTGAGCAGCGTGAGCATATCGATGACGAGACCGCTGTTCGGCATGTGCTCAGTGTACCGGGTCCGTGCGGCATCCGTTCGCATCGGTGTCCGGGCCGCGCAAATCAGATCTCGCCGATATCCTTAAGGTCGGGCGAAGGGTCTCGTTTGCGGGTGGGAAGGGTCGCAGGCCGCGACCGGGGCATGGTGTGCCGAAGGGCTTGCAGAATCTCATTG
This sequence comes from Planctomycetota bacterium, assembly GCA_039821685.1. Classification (GTDB taxonomy): domain Bacteria; phylum Planctomycetota; class Phycisphaerae; order Phycisphaerales; family UBA1924; genus JANQQZ01. Next base: position 23,839 of record JBCBNT010000007.1, read on the forward strand.
ATCGGCTGTCACGCGTTGGTGCGATCGCGCTCCGTGGGCGGATGATCCGGCCCGTGCTGGCGGCTGCTGCGCTCGGCGGCGTGCTGGCGGGCGGGGTGCTGATCGCCTCGTCGTGCCGGTCGGCCGGTCGGACGGTGGCGATCGGGTCCGCGGCGTCGGGCGACCGGGTCGATCCGCCGCTCTCCATGTCGTCCGCGTCGGCGGATGTCGTGCGAGACGAGCCGCTCGTGCGTGTGCGGGTGCGCCGGTCGGCGGCCTCGGCGACGCTTCCGGGCCGCGGTCAGTGGGTCGTTTCCGCTGCCGGCTCGCGCGTGGGCGAGGCGGTCGCTGCGCCCGCTCGGGTCGTCGCCTCGGGCGGCGGGATCAGGGTGATCGATGGCCGCGGGCGGGTCTCGGGCTTTGGCCCGGGCGTCACGGTGTTCGCAGCGCCGCGGACCGCTGTTGATGGCTCGGGGTGGTCAGGGCTCGACCGGGACGAGTACCCGGGCACGCTCCGGCTCGTGCCACGCGATGATCCGAAGGCGTTCGACGTGATCAACGTGGTATCCGTCGAGCGGTACCTGCCAGGCGTGATCAGCCGAGAGCTGCTCTCGCACTGGCATCCGACCGCGTTCCGCGCCCAGGCGGTCGCGGCGAGGACGTTTGCCCTCTCCCGGCGCGAGGCGGCCCGGAAGAGCGGCAAGCACTTCGACGTCGAGAACACCACACGCGATCAGGTCTACGGCGGGCGGACCGGGCTCGCGGTGGCCCATCAGGCGGTGCACGACACGCGCGGCATCGTGCTGGTCGAGGGCGGCGGGCTGGGAGACGCGGTGTACTCCAGCACGTGCGGCGGCAGGCCTGCGTCGCCGAGCGAGGTCTGGCCCGATCCGGTATCGGCGTCGGTGGTCGTGCCCGCCTCGATCGCTGACGGGTCGGACGCCCGGCGATCGGGCGTTCGGCTCCGCGAGACGCTCTGCGATGATGCGCCGCTCTACCGCTGGTCTGTCGTGCGGCGGACCGAAGACCTGGCCCGGCGCCTCCGCAGCTGGGGCGCGGCGAACGGCCGCGCGGATCTCGCGTCGCTCCGCCGGCTGACGGGGATCCGCCCGATCGCGTCCGGTGTTTCGGGGCGACCCGTGCGTTTCGAGATCACCGGATCGCGCGGCAGCACGATCGAGATCACCGCCGAGCGTCTGCGGCTGGCGTGCAACGCTCCGGCGGAGGGCCTCCCGGCGATCGATCGCCGCGCGCGGGTGCAGAGCAACGACCTGTCGTTCGACGTGTCGTCGAGGCTCGTGCGGATCGAGGGCCGGGGCTTCGGCCACGGCGCGGGCATGTGCCAGTACTGCGCCGCGGCGATGGCCGACCGGGGCGATCACTTCCGCGATGCGTTGGCAGCGTTCTACCCGGGCTTGGCTCTCCGGCGGGTGTACTGAGCGGAGAACTGCTTGCTGCGCGCCTCATGGTCCGCGCGGCTCGTCACATGAGCAGATCGATCAGGCGGCCGGAGGTCGACCGGTTTGTCACCTCATATCGCTCCACGGCGGCCGCGCGCGGCGTTGCTGATTCGGCGGGCATCGCCGGGCTCTTGCTCGCCGGCACACTGGTGCACGGGCATCGATCGGTCTCCCGATCGTGCGGAGTTCCGGTCTCGGTGCCGTCCGGGAGTGCCCCATCGAGGTCGCAGAGCCGGGTTTCTTCGTTGATGCGACGCAGATAGTCGGAGAATTCGACGCGATCGGTCCCCCGGCGCGACGCGTTCACTTCCTCGAGCGCGTGGTCGAAGGGCTCGGTAGCCTGAGCGGCAGGGTGCGTAGGCCATGCCGAATGGTGCGACGACTCCACGCGGCGGGGCGCGGGGAGGATCGGGTCCTGCGATGGGGTGCTGCTGATCTGCACGGCAGCGAGAGGTGGTGCAACAGCTCGGCCGGACCGGGCAGCGGGCCACGGAGCCGTGATATCGCGTCCGGACGTGCCCGCACAGACGGCGGTGTTGCCTCCGGGCAGCGCGCGGCGTTGGATCCGGCAGCATGCTCCGCACCGACGATCTCGAGTTTGACCTGCCTGAAAGCCTGATCGCGACCGAGCCCGCCGAGCCCCGGGACTCGGCGCGGCTCATGGTGCTGAGCCGCTCTGACCCGGGCCGGCTCGAGCACAGGCTGATCAGCGACCTGCCGGAGCTGCTCGGGGCGGGCGACACGCTCGTACTGAACACGACGCGCGTCCTGCAGGCGCGGTTTGTCGGAGAAAACGTCGAGACGGGCGGTCGGGTGCAGGGGCTGTACCTGCGAGACGGCGCCGAGCCCGCGACCTGGGTCGTGCTGCTCAAGGCGCGGCGGCACCGCGCGGGGGCTGTGCTCAGCATCGGCCGGCCCGGTTCTGAGGATCGGCTGCGGGCGGTGCTGCTCGGGCCCGCGCCCGACGAGGCCGGGGCGTGGCTCGTGCGGGTCGAGGGTGATGTGGCGGAGGCGCTGGACCGGATCGGTCTGCCGCCGCTGCCGCCGTACATCTTGAACGCCAGCTCGCATCGTGGCACGGATCGCGACGCCGACGCCGACCGCGACCGGTACCAGACGGTGTACGCGGACGAGCCGGGCAGCGTGGCGGCACCGACCGCCGGGCTGCACTTCACGCCCGAGCTTCTGCGGACGCTCGCGGAGAGTGGCGTGCGCCGCGCGGACGTGACGCTGCACGTCGGAACGGGGACGTTTAAGCCCGTCGAGTCGGCGTACGTCGAGGAGCACCCGATGCACGCGGAGCGGTGCTCGATGGCGGCGGGCGTGCTCGCGTCGCTCGATGCAGCGCGGTCCGCGGGCGGCCGGGTGATCGCCGTGGGCACGACCAGCTGCCGCACGATCGAGTCGTTTTCGGCGCGGAGTGAGCGGGGCGAGCCGGACCACGGCGGGATGGAGACCGACCTGCTCATCACGCCGGGCTACCGGTGGCGCGTGACCGATGGGCTCCTGACGAACTTCCACCTGCCGAGATCGACGCTGCTCGCGATGGTGGGGGCGTTGCTGCCCGGGGGCGTCGGGCGGCTGCGGGAGGTGTACGACGAGGCGATCTGCGCCCGCTACCGGTTCTACAGCTTCGGCGATGCGATGCTGATTCTGCCCTAGCTGGCACGCATCCCGCGCATGGGGGAGCGGGTGTATGCTCTGCTCTGGCCTGGCAGGGACGTCCGGCCGGAGGGTGCGGCGGGCGCGGAGCGCGGGATGGACCTGCACGAGCTGATCCACGGGTTGCCGGTCGACGCGGTGCGGGTGCCGGCCGGCTGCCGCGTCGGCGATCTGACCGAAGACAGCCGGACCGTGCAGCCCGGAACGCTGTTCGTCGCCAGGCCGGGCCGCCTGTCCGACGGCCGGGGCTACATCGATCGGGTGATCGCCGACGGGGCGAGCGCCGTGCTGACGGATGCCGAGACCGCGTTGCGCATCCCGAGCAGCGCAGCGGCGGTGCTCGCAGCGGACGATGTGCCGCTCGCCACGGCGCTGCTCGCGGAGCGTTTTTTCGGGAGCCCGTCGTCGCAGCTGCGGACCGCTGGGATCACGGGCACGAACGGGAAGACGACCGTCGCGCACCTGGCGCACGGGCTGCTGAACGCGTCGGGCATCCGGTGCGGGCTGGTCGGCACCGTGTCGATCGATGACGGCCGAGAGGTCGCCGACGCGGGCATGACCACGCTCCCGGCGATCGAGCTCAGCCGCACGCTGGCAACGATGGTCGAGCACGGCTGCCGCTGCGCGGTCATGGAGGTATCGAGCCACGCGCTCGATCAGCAGCGGACGGCCGCCATCGGCTTCGATGCCGCGGTGTTTACCACCCTTGGCAGCGACCATCTCGATTACCACGGCACGATCGATCGGTACGCCGCGGCTAAGGCGAGGCTCTTTGAGGGCCTCGGCCCGGAGTCGCTCGCGATCGTCAACGCGGACGACCCGGCATGCGAGCGCATGCTGCGCGGCTGCGAGTCGCGGGTGCTCCGCTGCGGCGATCGCCAGGCGGCGCGCGCCGATGTCGGCGAGCAGCGGGTCGGCGGGATCGCTGCGCGGTACAGCGGCCCGTTCGGCGTGATCGAGGCCTCTCTGCCGCTCGCGGGGGATCACAACGCGGCCAACATGCTGCAGGCGATGTGCATCGCGCACGCGTTCGGCGCGACCGCCGAGCAGATCGCCGCCGCGTCGCGGCACCCGACGCCGCCGCCCGGCCGCCTCGAGCGGGTCAGCACTCTGCAAGACGATCTGACGGTCTTCGTCGACTTCGCCCACACGCCCGATGCGCTCGAGCACACGCTCGGTTCGCTCGGCCGCGCGATCGGCGACCGATCCGATCGCCCGCAGCTCTGGGTCGTGTTCGGCTGCGGCGGCGATCGTGATACGGCGAAGCGGCCCGTCATGGGCGAGACCGCCGCGAGGCTGGCCGACCGGGTCGTGGTCACGAGCGACAACCCGCGCAGCGAGGACCCGGACGACATCATCGAGCAGGTGATCGCCGGCATGCCGGCGCTGGCAAGACAGGAAGCCGTTGCGCAGGCCGAGCGCGAGACCGCGATCGATTCGGCGATCTCGCTCGCCTCGCCGGGCGACATCATCGTCATCGCCGGGAAAGGTCACGAGCGCACGCAGATATCGGCAGACGGGTCGGGCGGCCTGCGATCGCGCCCGTTCGATGACCGCGAGCACGCGAAGCGGTCGCTCGCGGCACGGGCCTCGACGACTTCGGGTGCGGGTGCGGCTGCGCCGAGCGGAGCTCGGGTGTGAAGCACAGCGCAGAAATGAACGATTTTCTGACGGTTGAAACGGTCACCCGCGTGACCGACGGCCGGCTCGTTGACGGGTCGGCGGACGCGGGGCCCGCTTCCGGCGCCTCGATCGATACCCGGGAGCTGGCGGCCGGGCAGCTCTTTGTCGCGCTCGCGGGTGAGCGGACGGACGGCCACGAGCATCTGCAAGCCGCGTCGGACGCCGGGGCGTCGATCGCGCTTGTCGAGCGAGACGTCGAGCCCCCCCTGATCCCGTCTGACCCGCCTGATTCGTCCGGCGCGTCTCGTGATATTTCCATGGCGATCGTCCGAGTCGAGAGCTGCCGACGGGCGCTCGCGGCATTGGCCTCGGCATACCGCGACACGCTCCGGAGCACGCGCGTCATCGCCGTTACGGGCTCGAACGGGAAGACGACAACGGTCCGGCTCATCGATGCCGTGCTTTCCACAGCAATGGGGGGATCGGCGTCGCGGAAGAGCTTCAACAACGAGCTCGGCCTGCCGCTGACGATCCTCAACGCGGCACCGACGGACGGGTATCTCGTCTGCGAGGTCGGCATGAGCACGCCGGGCGAGATCCGCGGCCTTGCATCGGTCGTTCGACCCGATATCGGCGTGATCACGAGCATCGGACGCGCACACCTCGAGGCCTTCGGCACGACCGAGGCAATCGCGGTCGAGAAGGCGAGCCTGCTCCAAGAACTCGCGGGCGGCGGCCTCGGCATCGTGAACGCGGATCACGAGGAGCTCACGCCGGCGCTGCCAGCCGACATCGATCTGGTCCGCTTCGGCAAGGATTCTTCGGCCGATGTGCGTGTGACCTCGGTCATCCCGACGGCCGCAGGCATCCGCTTCATGATCGGCGATGCTTCGGCATTCGAGGTGCCGCTGCACGGGGTGCACAACGCGACGAACGCCGCGGCCGCGATCGCGGTCGCGCGGCGGATGGGCCTGGACGATGCCACGATCGCGGGCGGGCTGCGGGGGGCATCGCCGCCGCCCATGCGGTTCGAGGCCCGCCAGATCGGCTCGGTCGAGATCATCAACGACGCGTACAACGCCAACCCGGACTCGATGCTGGCCTCGCTCGCGGCGTTTGCACTCAGATCGGCCCCCGCGGGGCGACGTGTCGTCGTTCTTGGCGACATGCTCGAGCTGGGCGCAGCGGCGGAGCATGAGCACCGGCTGATCGGTGAAGCCATCGCCCGATCCGTGGAGTCGGGCACCGGCCCGGACGCGGCGGTACTCGTCGGGCCGATGATGGCGTTCGCAGCCCACGCGGTGCGAGGTGCTCTCGGGAGCGATGCCGTGACCACGGCCGGTGAGACCGGCGACGGTTCCGGGATCGCCTCGCTGCTGGCACCGGGCGATGCGGTGCTGCTGAAAGGCTCGCGCGGCATAGGGCTTGAGCGCGTCGCGGCGGCTCTCGGACGAACGGAGGCCGCGCCGAGCGCGCGGTAGCCAGCGAGTGCTCTACGTCCTGCTCGATATGCTCCGCTCGACGCTCGATAGCGTCGGCCTGCCCGGCGGGCTCACGCTCTATTCGCTGTTCGGCGTGCTCGACCAGCTCGAGTTCCGCGTGTTCGCCGCGACGGCCGGCGCGTTCATCGTCGTGCTCGTGCTCGGCCCGAGAGTGATCGCCAAGCTCCGCCTGCTCAAGATCGGCGACGCGGGTCACACCGACGCGGCCGCGCTGCGCAAGCACTTCGAATCGAAGGCGAACGTGCCGACGATGGGCGGCGTGCTCATCGCCGCGGCGATCTTCGTCTGCGCGTTTCTCTTCGCCGACATCCGTACGCCCTACATCTACATGGGCCTGATCGTCCTGCTGTGCACCGCGACGCTCGGCGGCTTCGACGACTGGCTCAAGCTCACCGGCGCCCGCAGGGGGTCGACCAACCGCCAGGGCCTGTACCCCCGCGAGAAGCTCATGTTCCAGGTCGGGCTCAGCGTGCTGATCGGGCTCTTCGCGTACAACCGCGGCGTCGGACCCGATGACCTGGCCCACGTGCTCAACCTGCCGTTTCAGCGGACCTATGAGCCCGGCTCGTGGCAAGCGAGCGAGTCGCTGGTGTACCTGAGCCGCATCCCGTACGTCATCCTCGCGGTGCTGATGATCACCGGCATGTCGAACGCGGTGAACATCACCGACGGCATGGACGGGCTCGCAACGGGCCTGGTCGCGGCCGTTGCAGCGGGGCTCGTCGTGCTCACGCTCATCGCGGGCGAGCAGCCCTGGGCGCAGCAGCTGCTGGTGCCTTACATCCGCGAATCGGGCGAGCTCGCGGTGCTCACCGGCGCGATGCTCGGGGCCTGCCTCGGGTTCCTCTGGTACAACTGCTCGCCCGCGCAGGTCTTTATGGGCGATACCGGCTCGCTCTGCCTCGGCGCGCTGATCGGCTTCGTCGCGCTCGTCATCCGCCAGGAGGTGGTGGTGCTGATCATGTGCGGCGTCTTCCTCGCCGAGATCGGCTCCGTGGTGCTGCAGGTCGGCTACTTCCGATCCACGGGCGGCAAGCGCATCTTCCGCTGCGCCCCGTTCCACCACCATCTGCACCTCGGCGGGTGGCGGGAGCAGCAGGTCGTTTCGAGGCTGTGGATCGTCGGCATCCTGCTCTGCATCGTCGGCCTTGCGATGCTCAAGCTCCGGTAGGCCGCGCCCGGTCAGGGTTCGGCGTCGATCGCGATGATCGCGCGCATCACGCTGACTTCGGCGTGCACCTCGCCAAATTCTCCGGGCTCCAGCCCGAGCGAGAGCTCGCTCGCGCCGCTGATCTGCACAACCGCATCCGCGACCGGCTCCGAGGCGGACACCGGCAGCCTCGCTCGAACCATGCCGTCGAGCCGAACGACGAGCGTGCCCCGGCCCCACGCGCGGGCTCGCAGCGGGAGCGCCGCGCGGAGCGACAGGCTCTCGGCGCCGACGGGCAGCGCGAGCTGCAGCTCGTCCCGGCCCGACAGTGATAAGGGCTCGGCACCAAGCGGCGGGTCGTCCGCCGGGCCGCCGACGGCGCGGCTGGCTCCGACGCGTGACACCCGCTCGACCTCCGCCGCGGGCAGAAGATCGACCAGCGGCACGACCCTCCGGCTATCGAACACGACAGCGCGGACCAGCTCGTGCGGGACCGCGACCGATCGTTCGGGCTCATCCGGCTCGGCTTCGGTATCGACATCGGTTTGCCAATTGAGGGTCATCGTGTCGCCGTCGAATGAGACCGAGGTCACGCCGAGCACGGATCCGTCGCGGAGCCAGACCATCGGTCCGGCCCAGCGCTCGCGCGGGTTCGCCAGCGCGACCTGATCGATCGCTTCGAACGGCACACGGCTGACGCCCGCCTCGGTCTCGATCGCGAGCTCGCGGCCGATGCCCACCACGAAACCTCGGAGACGGTCGCCGTTGCGCAGCAGCACCAGGTCGTCGGTGTCCGCGGGCGGCAGCACGGCGCGACGGCTCGGGCCGAGCGACGTCCGCTGGAGCACGAGCCGATCGATCTGTTCGAGCGGCACCTCCACCGCTCCGAGCACGGGGTGCTGCCAGCGAAGCGGGCCCTCTTCGTCGGTTGCGCTCTCGATCCGCCCGGATGGTGCTCCAGTCAGCTTCCGCCCATCGACGAGCCGCAGCATCGCCGGCTGGAACGACAAGACCTCGTCGAGCGTGCCCAGGCCTGCGCCGTTGCCCCCGCCGGCGCCGGGGTTGGACCCTGGGTTGACGCCCGACCCCGCATCCGGATTCGTCGCGATGAGACCCAGAATGTCTGGAGTCGTCGCCCCGCCCTCGCTGCCGTCGGCGTCGACCCATGAGAGCCGGTCGCCTTCAACCTTGGTGAGCCAGACGGTCGTGCGCGACAGATCCCGGCCGATGAGCTCGACGGGTGCTTGGCCGCCGGCGGCGAAGCCGATCATCTGCAGCAGGATGCCGGTCAGCAGCGTTCGCACGGATCTCGGTCCTTCTTGATCATCTCGGGTCCATCGTATCCCTGCCCGAGTCCTTCTTCGCACCGGCTCTTCCTCGGATGGTCTCGCCGTCGGGCTTGGCGGCTCTTTCCGGTTACTTCTGAAAGATCGGCAGGTACCGCTTCGGCATCTGCAGAACGATGAGCGCCATCGCGGTCCCGTAACTCGCTCCCACGCCCCGGTCGTCCCACAGGCCGTCCCCGCGCTGCATGCCGATCAGCTCCGACCTGATCGCGGGCCACCACTGTTCCCACCAGGGCCCGCCCGCGAGGTACATCGCCTGCACGGCGTAGTACTGGCCGTAAAAATAGTGGGGGCTCCGGCGGGCCATGCCTCCCGGAAGGCTCGTCCGCACGAGGTAGGCCAGGCCCTGCTCGGCGCCCTCGTCGCCGTAGAGCCCGGCGTAGTAGAGCGACGCGACGCCCGCCGCCGTCCGCGGCCAGGCGCTGTCGCGCGTGCGCACCTGGTAGCGGAACCCGCCGTCGGGGTTCTGGCAGAGCCTGATGTAGTCGACCGCGCGATCGATCGTGTCCTTGCTCACCTCGATTCCCGCGTTCCGCGCCGACCGCAGCGCCATGACCTGGCAGATCGTCACCGAGACATCCGCATCGAACGGCAGCGGGTTGTACCGCCAGCCGCCCTCCGTGTTCTGCGTCGTCTCGATGAGACGGATCGATTTCACGAGCGCTTCATACGTGCGATCGGCCAGATCGGTATCCGGGCCGCCGGCGGTCATGCCGTAGACCTCGCCGAGGAACAGGGCCGCGAAGCCGTGCCCGTACATCGGCCCGTTCGCGGCTTCGCCGGCGATCAGGCCCGAGTCGGTCGAGTTCTCGAGGATGAACTCGAGCCCGCGTCGAACGTGCTCGCCGTACGGGCCCCGGCCCGGCACCGAGCCATCGGCCATCATCGCGATGCACGCGAGCGCAGTGACGGCGACGTTGTTCGTGTACCGGCCCTCGCCGAATGATCCGTTCTCCGCCTGCTGCGCCGCCAGCGCGACCAGCCCCCGCTCCACGGCCGCGTCGAGCTCGGGCGTGATCTCACCCTCGAGCGCGGTGTTCTGCGCGCCGCGGTCTTCTTGAGCGCTCGCCGAGCAGCAAGGCCCCAGTAAGGCGCACGCGAAAGACAGTCCTTGCAGGCATCGCTTCATTCGCTCGCCTCCTCGGCCAGCCGGCGGTAGTACGACTCCGTCAAAGACCTGTAGAGCCTGCTGTATTCGTCGGCCGATCCCTGCAGCAGCGCGTCGCGAAGCCGCTCCGGCAGCGCGCCCCACGCGGCCGTGTTCAGCGTTGCTTCGCCGGGCTGGGCCGCTCGGCCCGCGGGCGCGTCGGTGTTCTCGCCCGACTCGCCCTCCCGCTCGTCGGCCTGCTGCTGTTGCTGCTGGCCTTGGCTGGGCTGCTGCTGCTGCTGCTGCTGCTGGCTCGAGGATGACGAGCTCGACGATCCGCCGCTCTGGTTCTGCGACTCGTCGATCAGCTGCTGGAGCTTTTTGAGGATGTCCTCCTGGATGCGCTGGGTCACGACGCCCGTATCACCGCCATCGATCAGGCGGTCGGCCGTGTCGCCCATCAGGCCCACAGCCTCGACGAACGCGTCGGCGATCCCGCCGGCACCCTCCAGTTCGCTCTCAAGCTCCCCCTCGACGGCATCCGTCTCCGCGCCGCTCTCCGAGGCGTCATCGCCTTCGCTGTCGGCACCCAGCCCGAGCAGGTCGTCGAGCGACGGCAGCGGGTCAGCCTCGGGCTGGCCCCACCCAGGCTGGGCAGCGACCAGCACCGCAATGCAGCACACACATACGGCGGTCCTTCGCATTATCCGTTCCCTCCCGCTGGCGGCTGCACCTGTCCTGGTGCTGATTCAGGGTCGTTTGGCTCTGTCGGCGCCGGGGCCGGCGCTCCACCCTGACCCATCTGTTCCTGCATCTTCTCGAGCAGCTGCCGCGCCTGCTCGGCGACGCCGCGCTGCTCGCTCCCGAGCGAGCCCGCGAGATCGCCCCCGATGCCGGCTTCCTCGGCTTGGCGCGTGCGGTCGTAGATGTCTTGCTGCATCGTGCGGAGCATGGTCAGCTGCGCGAGGTCTGGGATGAGCCTCGCCTCGCCCTGCCCGCTGCCGCTGCCCGACCCGCCGCCGCCCTCATCGAAGCCGTTGTCCTGCTCGTTGGGCTCCGCCGGCTCGAGCGAGGCGATGAGCCCCCGGAGCAGGCTCTCGATCGAGCCCTGCTGCAGCGGAACGCCCGCGTCGATCTCGCCCGATCGGAGCGAGGCCTCGACCCCGCCGAGCTTCTCCGCGAGACGTGTGTGCGCAAAGTCGATCACGCCGGCCTCGGCGATCTCGGGGTACGTCTCGGTCAGAAACTCGAGCTGATCGGCGACCGCCGACTCGCGGCCCGCGAGCCCGCGCGCACCCGCCCGCTCGCGCCGCGTGAGCCTGCGATCGATCAGCGGCAGCGTCTGCGACGAGATCTCGACCTGCTCCTCCAGCAGCTCCCGATATGCCGACTGCAGCTCCGCCCGCCGACGCTCCGTCTCCCGGCGCTCGGCATCTTCCAGAGCGTCCTCGGCCGCCTCGAGCGCGAGACGGAGCTGCGTCAGGCTCGTCGTCTCGTTCGCACGCGCACCCTCCGCGTCGGCCGACCGCAGATCGACCACCGCTTCGACCTGCGACCGCCCCGCGACATCGAGCGCCGCTGCGACCGGAGCGAGCGAACGATCCGCCCTCGCTTCATCCTGCGCCGAGAGCGTGTTGCGGTGCAGCCTCTGCATGTCGGGCGCCAAATCGGCTAACGCATCGGCCAACGCACCAGCGAGCCCGTCCGCCGGGCCGTCATCGACCACGCGGGCAAGCGAGGCCAGGGCCGATTCCTGCGTGCGGATCAGCCCCTCGATCGTTTCGACGAGGCTCAGCAGCGCCCGCTGCAGCTCGACGTCGCGCTGCTGCTCGGCTGTCTCAAGGTCGCGGAGCATCTCTTCGATCTGCTCCTGGGCCTGCTGCTGCGCACGCCCCGCCTCGGCCCCGCGGTTCTGAGCAGCAGCCTCGCCCGCCTCACGCTGCAGCTGCGAGACGCCCTGCTCCCGGCCGCGCCGGCTCGCCGCTCGCATCGCGGCTCCCTGCCCCGCGTCATCGGCCTGCTCGGCGCGCTCATCGAGATCGTCGAGCGCCTCGCTCGTCCGATCCGCCAGGTCGAGCTGACGCCGCGCGATCTCGTCGAGGATCGAACGCTCCTGCTCGGTCAGCTCGTCGGCGCTCCGCCCGACCGTCCCGGCGGTCGCCTCCGCTGTCGCCTCCGCGAGCTCCTGCTGGTCCTGCAAAATGCCTTCGAGCGATCGGCGGACGGCCCATGCGTCTTCGCCCTGGTCGAGCACCCGTGCGAGCTGCTCGAGCGATCGCCGCACATCGTCGGACGACTCAAGCGCCTCGCTGAGCTCGGCCTCTTTCCTCGCATCTGTTTCGTCGTCACCGGCGTCGCGATCGTTCAGCGTGCGGATGTTCTCCGCCGCGCGTTCCGCAGCGCGGACTCCCTCGTCTGATGCAGCCGAGGCCTCGCTGATGACACGACCCAGCGAGGCGTCGTCGAGCGCGTTCCGCTCGATCCGCTCCGCGACACGCTGGACCAGGTCCGCCGCCCTGTCGAGTCCTTCGCCGACGTTCGCCTGTTCGGTGCGCAGCGCCGCGTCGATCGGCCCGCCTGCTTCGCGGGCCGATCGGAGGGATGCCTCGATCTCTGCCTGCTGCTCGTCGAGCCGAATCGCCGACCGCCGTACGGCGCCGAGCTCGGCGAGGATCTCGTCGATCAGCTCGCTCTCGTCGATGATCCGCAGCCGGCGAGGGTCGGATCGCACGACATCGTGCGTCGTTCCGCCGCGCTCGTACCTGTCCGCGGCAAGGCCGAAGACATCGATCGCGTCGCCCGCCCGCACGCCCAGCGTCGAGAGATCGAGGCTCGCCGTTGCGGTCGCGCTGGGCTCGGTCGTCTCGACCTGCGCGAGCCCGATCGGCTTGCCGTCCGACTCGGGGCCTACGCCGGGCGAGGGTTCCGAGTCACGATCGAGCAGCGCCCGCTCGTACTCGATCCCGACCCAGCGCAGGCTGACATCGTCGCGTCCCTCCGCCTCGATCGCGATGACAGCCGTCGCGAGCACCGACTCGTCTCGCGGCGGCGCGGTCACGACGCTCGTCGGAGCCTCGTCATCGACGACATCCAGGCGCAGCGACACGTCTTCGAGGCTCGTCAGCCCGAAATCATCCTCAAGCGCGAGTGTTACCCGGGCGGACGTCTCGGCCGTCCACGTGAGCGTCATCGATGGGCCTGCGTTGCTGATCGCCGCGTCTATCGATGCGGCATCGGGCGCTGCGCCGGTCACCGGACGCTCGTCGGCGAGCATCGCCGGTTTGTTGAGCGTCGCGTCGACGGTTACCGTCGAGCCAGCGAGCACCGGGCCGAGGATGCGTCGGCTCCCGGCCCCGACCCCGAGCTCGATCTCCCCTGCGAGGAACCCGCTGCCTCCGCCGGAGGATGCGTAGGCCGGAGGCGTCACTAGTGCGGTGAGCCCGACCACGTCGGGCTGCTCGGTCAGCAGGATGCTCGCCGGGGCGGTCCGGTCGTCCGGCGTCTCGATCGCGTACTCGAGCGTCGCGGGCTCGCCGTCGTCGCCGAGCGTGACGGCGGCATCGACGAGCCGCTCAAACGCCTCGCCGAGCTCGCCTTCGCTTGTGGATTCGAGCGTGCGCTGCGGCGTCATCGGCTCGCGGCGCCAGGGCCCGACGCCTTCTGCGTCGATGACCCGATACGCGACGATCACGGGCGTCTCGCCAAGGTCGCGGCTCGTTCGCGTGACCAGGCCGCGGATCGGCAGCGACGCACCGATCGGGTGGACCTCGGCGGCGGTCGCGTCGACGACCGCGTACCGCTTGGGCCATTCGGCGGAGCCGAGCGGGGCGATCTGCCGCAAGAACCCCGTGCCGGCGGATGTCGGGCTGGTGCCCGCGATGGCAACCGCAGCGATCGCGATCGCGGCCGCCCATGCCGCGCGCCGCCGGAACGCACGGAGATCGACCAGCGACCAGGGCTTCGCGCCGCGCATCGCCTCGTCCGCCCGCTTGGCAGCGGCCTCTCGGAGTGCCGTCATCGACTCGGGCTCGCCCCCATCCGCATCGCTGCGGGTGTCGCCCGAAAGGTCGCCCGATGAATCGCCCGCTGTTCTGGTTGTTGACCCGAGTGCGACGCCAGACGCGAGCACGCCCGCGAGCCCGCGCTCTCGCCCGAGCGCCGTCTGCTCAAGACGCAACGCGATCGTGCTGAGCCTGGGCCGAAGCCGCCACACGGGGACCAGCCTCCGCACCACGGCCGCGGCGAGCAGCGAAACGCCCACGCCGAGCATGATGAGCCTGACCCAGCCGGGCAGCCGGAAGAGGTAGTCGAGCAGCCCTGCACCGAGCAGCCACGCGAGCACGCCGCCCGCCCCCGCGAGCAGTTTCTCGCCAACGGCGACGGCCCGGATGCGAGCCCGCACGCGGCGGAGTGCCTCGGCCGCCAAGCCGCCGTGCACCCGGGTTCCTGCTTCCGTGCTGCTCACGCTGCCTCCTCTGCTCGCGACACGGTGCCGGCGTCGGCCCGGTCTCTTTCTTCATCGGCTCCCGGGCGGAGCCGGTCGCCTGCTGTCAATCGCTTTGCCGTGAGCCCCTTCGCGTGCGGGTTCTTGGAGATCCAGCACGTTCTCCGTGACGGCGGTTCTGGTTCGTTGCCGCGGGCTAGACGAGCCGCAGCAGCCTCCTCCCGATCCACTCGATTGCGAGCAGAATGCTAACAAATATGAGGGCGAGCGGCGAGTCCCAGAGCGGCTCGGTCACGGGCGATCCGACGATCCGCCGCTCGCGGTTGGGTAAGCGGTCGCCGAGCGAGGCGAGCTCGTCTCGTTGCAGCACGGCACCGCCGGTTTGTTCGGCGAGCGAAGCCAGCAGGCCGTGATCGGTCTCGGCCCGTTGCCGCTCGTCGTCCGGCGCGATGACATCGATCGCGACGCTGAGCGGTTCGTCGCCGACCGCCGGGTCGCTGACCTCGATCGTGTACGAGCCCGCAACGGGAGCTGCCCACGCGGCGGTGTACCGCCGAGACCGCCCCGCGCCCGCGTCAGACGCGAGCGGCACATCAGCGATGCGGTTGCCCGCCTCATCCGTCACCGAGACGCGGAGCGTCGAGGGCGAAGCCTCGACGAGCCTCGAATCGATCAGCTCCGCTTCGATCGTGCTCAGCCCGCCGACGCTGACCCGCGAGGGCGACGCCGAGAGCACCGCCGATCGACCGGCCCGAGACAGACCCTCTCTACCGAGCAGCCTGATCAGCGGCACCCAGAACCGCTCTGGCAAGGCTTCGCCCCGCGCGTACCGCCACCGCCAGATCTCGTCGGTCGCCACGTAGACGACTCGGCCTGCTCCGTAACGCATCGTCAGCACCGCGGGCGATCGGTCGCCCGCCGACCCGCCCGCGACGAACGAGGCGAGCACCGACGCCGAGGGCTTGATCTGTTCGGGCGAGAACCGCTGCGCCCAGCGGAGCAGGCTCCAGCCGGTCGCGGGATCGATAAGCGCGTCGGGCCAGCCGCCGGATTTGGCGTCGTCGGCGAGCTCGAGGATGCCGAGCCGTTCCGCGAGCGCGTCTCGCGCCATCGTGACGGGCGATCCGTAGGTCGCCGGCGCCTCGGCCACGGAGATCGGCAGCAGCGGCTCGAGCGCGGTGCCCCGCCAGGATTGAGGCGTCGAGCCCGGCCCCGCGATCCACAGCAGGCCCGCGCCGCGCTCGGCGACGAGATCTCGGATGTGCTCGTGCTGGGCCTCGCCCAGCAGGTCGGCTCGAAGGTCGCCCAGCACGACGACATCGAACGGCTCCCAGTCCTCGGGCGTCGACGGGAACCGGCTCAGCACCACGTCGCCCTCTTGGATGTGGCGGCGGCCGGTCGCGAGCAGCAGCACGGACGACGCGATGGACCGCTCCCGCACGAGCAGGTTCTTCAGGTAGCGGAACTCCCAGCGCGGGGTGCCGTCGGCGAGCAGCACGCGCAGCGGCCGATCGATCAGGCTGAGCCGGACCTCGGCGGCGTTGTTCTCTTCGAGCAGGTCGGCGCCGGCGGGGACGAGCCGCACATCCCAGATCGCTTCACCGGGGTCGGCGGGCCTCGCGAGGAGCGTGACCTCCGACTCCCCCTGGCTGATCTGCCGGCGGTCGAGCACGATGCCCGTCGAGCGTTCCACGAGCTCGAGCGTTCCGCCGAGCGCGTCCGCTGCGCCGGTCCGGCCGAGCCGCACACGCACGGGCAGCCTGTCGCCCACAAAGCCCGCGCTCGGCGCGTCGGCCGAAACGATCGCGAGGTCGCCCGCCGGTACGTCCGATCCCAGCGGGACGACGTACACCGGGATCCGCTCAGATCGGAGCCTCTGCAGCGATCGCGGCTCGACGCCGTCGTCACTCGCGCCATCCGAAAGCACGACCACCCCCGCAACGGGCCGTGCGGCGACCCGCTCGAGCGCCCGCGAGAGGCTCCGCCCGATGAGCGTCCTCGCACCGACGGGCTCGCCCGCATCGATCATGCCGTCGTCGGCGAGCGGCAGGTCAAAGACGCCGCTATCGAAACCGAGCGAAAGGACGCGGCGATCTGACGCTGCCTGTTCGAGCGTGGGCGAGAGTGCTTCGAGCGAGCGCTGCAGCGACTCGTCGCGATCGATCCCGCCTGGGCCGTCGCCGATCGTTAGCGATGAGCTGCGGTCGGCGAGCACGACGAGCCAGTCGGGCTCGGTCCGCTCGTCGGCCCGCTCGAGCTGTGGGCCGGCGAGCAGCACCGCCAGCGTCGCGAGCAGCAGCGCCCGGCACGCGCCGAGCGCCCAGCGTCGCCACGCTCCGGATCCCCCTGCCGCGGTCTGCTCGTCGCCGATGCCGCGGTAGGTCGCCGTCGCGAGGAGCACCGCGCCGAGGGCGATGCCGAGCCAGACGAAGCCCGGAACGCCGCGCGCCCAGCCGAACGTCACCGCCGCGTCCGACAGGTCGAGCGTCTCGATGCCGAGCAGCCATTCGATCATGCCGCGGCCTCCCCGACGCCCTCGACGACCGACCCCCGCCCGCCCCGCTTCACGCCCGACCCCGTGCCCGAGCCGCGAGACGCGACCCTCGCGAGCACCGCTTCACACACGGCGACACCGAGCGCGAGCGACGCGAGCCAGACGATGAGCCGCGACGCCGGACCCGAGCCGCTCTCGCCGCCGAGCCCCGCGGCCCGCGCGGCATCGGCCCCTGAGTCGGACCCGGAGTCAGGCACTGCGATGCCCTCCGCGTCGATCCATGCGACCCGGTCTGCGCCGCCGGCCGCCTCGGCGAGCCAGGGCCCGAGCACCTCGCGCCGGCCGAGGTCGATCTGCGCACCGTCCGCGTCGGGGTTCACGGTCAAGGTCATGAGCGAGGTGCCCGCCGGTCCGCTCGGGGTGTAGATGCCCGCGTCGCGGATCGCCTCGCCGCCCCGGACATCGCCCCGCGGCCCGGCCGTCTCGCCGAGCATGGCGGGTCGCAGCGGGGTGCCTTCCGGTGCCGACATCATGCCCGCGATGCCCGCGACGGGCCGCTGCGATCGACCGACGCCTTCGCGGATCAGCTCTTGGATGAGCGGGACCATCACGGGCCGCGCGGGAAGGTCTGTCCATGCAAGGTCCGCGGGCACCGTCAGCATCGCAACGAGGCCCGGCCGGCGGAGCGGCGAGCCCGGGGTGCCGGGTGTACTGCCGGGGGCGGTGCCCGGCTCGACTCGGGCCCTCCCGCTGACGGGTGAGGCGGACAGCAGGAGCGGTTCGCCCGAGGCGAGCGTCGCTTCGATGCGTGTGCCGGTCTGTTCTGCGGCATCGCCCGGAGCCGTGCTCACCCCGAGCACGCGCGACACGCTCACGCCCGCAGCAAGCGAGTCCGCTTCGCCGGCCAGCAGACTTAAGAGCGACCCCTCGCGGCCGAACGATGCCGCGTCGAGACCGCCCGCGTCCGGCATCGTCGCGACCCGGTCGATGGTCCAGCCCAGGCCGAAGGCGGAGAGGAAGCTGTCGGTCCAGAGCTGGGGCTCATCGCCCGCCGCCGGCGTGACGAGCAGCAGACCGCCGCGGTCGACGAAGCCTCGCATGTCGAGCCACTGCTGCGCGTCCATCGCTTCTGGCTCGAGCAGCACCGCCGCGTCGAGTGTTTGCAGCTGCGCCGCGTCGAGGCTCGACGGCGGGACATCGATGACCCGCACCACGCCCGCTGCGCCGGCTCCGCCCGGCGCGAGCGCGAGACGGATCCAGTCGGCCGGCTCGAACCGCTCGAGGCCCGTGCGTCCCATCGACCCTCGGCCGGCGACGACGCCCGCCTCGATGGCTCGCCTCCGCTCGAGCGCGATCGTGAACGTGTCGTCGGCTGCGATCGAGTCAGCCGTGACCAGGTTCGCGCTGACCGCCGACGATCCGCCGATGCCCGCCGGCGGGAGCTCGAAGCCGATCAGGCCGCTTGCTCGGGCATCGCCCGGCGCGAAGCTCACGTCGCCCGTTCCGAGCACGCTACCGAGACCGTCGCGGATCTCGATCTGAGCGACCAGGGCCTGGGCCACCTCGCCCGAGCGCACGAGCGAGACCCGCGCCTGCCCGCCGGTGGGGCCGTCGCCCAGCACGAGCGATCGCAACGGCTCGACGCCCGTGACGCCAACGTTCGAATCCACATCAGCCGAGGGATCCGCGAGCAGGAGCGCATCGACCGCCTCGGGCACGGGCGGCAGCGGCAGGTCCGGCTGCGCCGAGCCCGAGCGCCACTCGCTCAGCACGACAAGAGATCGTGTGATCGAGCCGTCGCCCTCGGCGGGCTCGCCGTCACCCGCGATGCGGAACGCCCCGGCAAGGTCGGCGCGGCTTTCGCTCGGGCGGATGCGGCCGATGAGCCTGCTGACCGCCGCGACATCGCTCGAAGGGGGGAACACGACCGCTTGCGACGGGCCGGCGAGCGTGATCAACGCCGCCCGGTCGCCGCGGGACGGATCGAGCCCGTCGAGCAGCGCGAGCGCCCGGTCTTTGTGCCGATCGAGCGCGGTCTGGTCAGCGGTGGTCCGTCCTGAGGCGATTGAGTTGTCGATCACGAGCACGAGCTCGCGAGGGCCGCCGCTGTCGGCGTTGCCGCCGAGGATCGGCCTGCCAACGAGCAGGGCGACGAGCAGCACCAGCACGCACCGGGTCGCCAGCAGAAGCAGCTGCTCGATCGTCATGCGTCGCCGTCGACGCCGGTACGCCTCGACAAGGAACCGCATCGCGCCCCACATCACGGGCGGCCGACGACGACGGAGAAAGTGCAGCACGATCGGCAGCGCGACAAACGCAACGCCCGCTGCGAACAAAATGGGGTTGATCAGGCTCACCCGCGGCTCATCCCATCTTCGCCTGCTTGATCTTCGCGTTGCGCACGGCCACGAACTGCGCGAGCGTCGGGCCGAGGTACGAGCCGTTCCTGACGAGCTGGTAATCGAACCCGAGGCTCAGCGTGGCCCGCTCCACAGCCTGCAGGTGCTCGGTCAGGGACCGCAGATACTCATCGCGGATCGACCTCGGGTTCACGCGCACGCGCGACTCGCCCTCGAGCCCGTCGAAGACCGTCGGCTCATTGAAGCGGAACTCGAGCTCGCTCTCGTCGAGGATCTGAAACACGATCGCGTCGTGCCGGCGGTGCCTGATCCGCGCGAGAGCGCTCCGCACGTTCTCGGCGTCCTCGAACAGATCGCTCAGGATGACAAACAGGCAGCGGTTGCTGACCTTGGCGAGCGTCTGGTCGATGACCCGGCCGAAGTCGGTCGGCCGGTCGAGCGTCTGCGTGCTCAGCGTCTCGACAATCGGCCGCCAGTTCGACCGCTGGCCCGATCGGTCGACGATCCCAGTGATCTCGTCGGCATAGGTCACAAGCCCCACGCGGTCGCCCTGGCGGAGCGTGATGTACGCCATCGCCGCGGCGGTGCCGGTCGCGTGGTCAAACTTGCTCCACGACCGCCGTCCGCCGGGACCTTCTTTCACGCCCTCGCCCGACGCCGCCTCGAACGGGATCGACCCGAACGCCATGCTGCCCGAGTTGTCGACCATCAGCACCAGATCCAGGTTGGTCTCTTGCTGAAACTGCTTAACCTGCAGCTTGTCGGTGCGTGCGTAGACCTTCCAGTCGAGCCGGCGGATGTCGTCGCCCGGGGCGTAGGGCCTGTGCTGGGCAAACTCCACGCTGAAGCCCTGGTAGGGCGAGCGGTGCATGCCGCTCATGACGCCCTCGACGATCATCTTGGAGCGCAGCGTGAAGGATCCGAGCCTCGCGAGCGTCTGCGGGTGCAGGTACATCGCCGCGTCGGTCACAGGCGCTGCTGGTGAACCCGGGGTTGATGGGGCATCGGCCATCGAGTGATCGTACCGGCGGGGGCGGGCCCGCGCTGCGGCCGGAGCGTGCGCCACGCGCGTCAAAGATGCGGTAGTCTCTTTCTCAAGCCGCGTGTCGGCGAAACGGTCCTCGGTCCGCGGCAGGAGCGCAGCATGGTGATTTGGCAGAAACTTTCCCGATCGAACCGGATCGCAACGGCCGCCGCCGCGGCTCTGCTGGCGTGTACGGCTCCTGCCACCGCTCAGCACCGCCTGCCCCCCGTCGAGGCGACGGATGTCGATCGGGCCGAGGCGATCCTTGCCAAGGCGGATGCAGCGATCGCCGGCGCCGCCGGCTACAGGTACCGGGCCACCGCGTCGTACGTGTCGCACCCGCCGACGGCCGCGATCGCGTCCCACGCCGCCTCGTGGGAGTTCGTGGGCGGCGGCGGCCGGTTCAGGTCGCTCGCCCCGACCAACCTCACGCTCTGCGACGGCGAGCGCGTCTACAGCATCCAGCTCGATACCTCGGTCTTCGAGTCCGACGACGTGCCAGACCCGAGCGAGATCGAAGAGGCGATCGCCGATCTCGGATGGGGGTACGGCCAGGCCTGGCTCACCGACGCCTCGCTCGATCCGTCCGTCGGCGTCCACACGCAGGTGGATCGGCCCGACTTCGAGATCCTCGGCACCCTCCGCGAAGAGATCGAGGGCGAACCCGGCGAGTGGGTCTACATGACCTGGCACGACGATGACCAGGGCAGGAACGCCTTCGTGCGGGCCTGGCACGACGACGATCGCGGCCTGCCGGTCATCTGGGAATACGACAACAGCGAGTGGTACGACTTCGAAACGATCAGGCGGCACACGGGCGTCGAGGTCGAACGCGTGGTCTACCGCGTGCACGCGGCCGAGTTTGATCTGCTCGATGACGCGCCAGCCCCGGAGTTGTTCGTGTTCGACGATGAAGGGCTCGAGCCGTTCGACGACGACGCCGATTTTGACTTCGGCTTCGACGACGACGCGGACGAGCCGATGCCCGAGTTCCTGGGCCTCAACCCCGAAGCAGTCACGCTCGGCACGCGGTACGGCTCGATGCAGGGCATGCACGACCTGAGGGAGATCGACATCGACGGCGATGGCGACGACGACATCGTCGGCTGGTCCGGAGGCCCGCGGGTTGTCGTCTTCGATCCGAACGGCGGCCGCGCTCGCACCATCCGCTTCCGCGGCATCGCCGAGGACAGCTGGACCATCAACAGCTTCACACCCGTCGAGATCGGCGGCGGCGTGTGCTTCGCGCTCGAGATGGAGCGGTACGACACCGACGACTGGTCGCTGGCAGAGGTCGTACTGAGCCTGTTCGACGCGGAGGGCAACGAGGTCTGGAGCACGCTCTCAGACGAGAACGTGCAGGGCGCGACGAACTACACCTACCTTACTGCCGCCGACGTTACAGGCGATGGTCGGCCCGAGATCGTCCTCGGTCGGCACTACATGAGCTCGTCCGATTGGTCGGACGGCCAGGGCATGATCGAGGTCTACAACGCCGAGGGCGGCATGCTCACCCGCAGCCAAGTCGGCGAATCGATCGACGGCGTCGAAACCATCGAAACGGACCGAGGCCCGATCGTCATCGCGATCGTCGACGGCTCGGCCCGGGCGATCGACTTCGACGGGGCGAAGATCACCGATTTCTCGGGCCCGCCGCCTCGCGAGAAGCGTGAGCCGCAGCCCGAGAATGCGCGCGAAGACGACAACGCCGCGCCGATCTTTTGATCGCCGCTGATCGCAGAGCCGGTCGCGCATGAAAAAACGCGGGGGCCCAGAGATCGGGCCGCCCGCGGATCGGGGCTCATGGGTCGGGGCTCATGGGTCGGGGCTCGTGAGTTGGGCGGCGTGCTTCAGTCGTCGAATCGGCCGATGCGCTCGATCAGCTCTGCGGCGTCGATCGCGTTGCGCTCGCCGTCGCGGTTGATATCCGGGAGCCGCTCGCCCGCTGCCGCCCGCTCGGTGATGACCTGCGCGTCGAGCGCATCTACCCGGCCGTCGCGGTTCGCGTCGAGCATGCGTCGTTCGCGGATGTATCGACCCGCCTCGCGACGCTCCTCGCCGTTGAGATCGCCGCTGCCGTCGGCGTCGAACCGCTCGACGAGCTCTGCTTTCTTCTGCTGGAAGTGCTGCTTCGCCAAGGCGCGTTCGTCGTCGCTCAGCGCGCCGTCGCCGTCGGCATCGAACCGCTCGAGCGCCGCCCGACGCATGCGGTCCTTGCGGCTGCCTTCTCGCCGCCGCTCGGCGTCGATCATCGGCCCGATGACGGCGCGGAGTTCCGCCCGCTCGGCCTCGTCGAGCTCGCCGTCGCCGTTGTCGTCGAAGCGCTCAAGCAGCTTGGCTTTCATCTCGGCCCGCCTGGCTTCGAAGGCCGCCTTCGCGGTTTCGCGCTCGCCGTCGCTGAGCTCGCCGTCGCCGTCGGCATCGAACCGCTCGAGCATCGCCGCCCGGTCGGGCCTGTGATGACGCCGCCCCCGGTCGCCGCGGGCTCTCTGCTGCCTGTCACCCTGGGCAAAGCTTTCGCCCGCCCGGGCCTCGGTTGTCTCGCCCGCCGCCGGGCCGCCGAGCAGCCCGGTCGACTGGGCCTGCCCCCACGCCGCACCCGAAAGGGCCAGCAGGGCTGTGAGCGAGACGGTGGCTGCGGTCGTGGACATCTTCATCGTTGCATTCCCCACGCTGGCCGACCCCGAAATCGGCGGGTTTCAGTGCAGGCCCACGCGGGCCCAGGGGCCAAACGCGGCTCTCGGAGCCCTATTGCACGCAAATCCGCACGATCCGACCGATACACCTTCCCGTGATGACAAACGACCACCCATCGTGCCCCCGCCGCATCGGTGTCCTGACCGGCGGCGGCGACTGCCCGGGCCTCAACGCCGTGATCCGCGCCGTCGTCAAAGACGCCATCTACCACGGCATCGACGTCATGGGCATCCAAGACGGATTCCTGGGCCTCATCGAAGACCGGGTCGTGCCGCTCTCCAAAGACGACGCCTCCAACATCCTGACCGTCGGCGGCACCATCCTCGGCTCGTCGAACAAGGCCGACCCGCAGAGGTTCGCCATCGGCAAGAACGACGACGGCACCATCAAGCACATGGACATGACCGAGGTCTGCATGACCCACATGCAGACCAACGGCATCGAGGCACTGGTCTGCATCGGCGGCGACGGCACTATGTCCGCCGCCGCCCCCTTCGCCGAGCGGGGCATCAACTGCATCGGCGTCCCCAAAACCATCGACAACGACCTCTGGGGCTCCGACATCACCTTCGGCTTCCAAACCGCCGTCAGCATCGCGACCGAGGCCCTCGACCGCGTGCACACGACCGCGGCGAGCCATCACCGCGTCATGGTCGTCGAGGTCATGGGTCGCAACGCCGGCTGGATCGCGCTGCACGCGGGCGTCGCCTCGGGCTCGGACGTCATCCTCATCCCCGAGATCGAGTTTGACCTCGAAAAAGTCGCCGAAGCGTGCATGGCCAGGTCCAACCGCGGCAAGCGGTTCACGATCATCTGCGCGAGCGAGGGCGCCAAGCCCAAGGGCGGCGAGCAGATCGTCGACCGCATCGTCGAAGACTCGCCCGACCCGATCCGCCTCGGCGGCATCGGCAAGTGGCTCGCGGACAAAATCGAAGCTATGACGGAAATCGAGAGCCGCTACGTCGTGCTGGGCCATGTGCAGCGCGGCGGCACGCCCGTCGCCGCCGACCGCATCCTCGCGACGCAGTTCGGCCACCACGCCATGGAGCTGCTCAAGGAAGGCAAGCGCAACCGCCTGGTCGTCATGCAGGGCCGCCGGCTGCACGACGTCGAGATCACCTCCGCTGCCAACAAGCAGCGGCTCGTGCCGCCGGACGACCCGCTGATCGAAGCCGCCCGGAGCGTCTACACCAGCTTCGGCGACTGACCACAGCACCGTACACTGCCCCCATGGGCACCGGCGCCACCACCGACGATCTCACCAATCGCATCGCCGTGCTCGAAGCCGAGCTGCGCACGCTCCGCAGCATCCTCGACCTCGCACCGCTTTACGTCTACGCCATCGATGAGGACGGCATCTACCGCTTCGCCAATCGCGCCGCCGCCGAAGACCTCGGGCACACGCCGGAGTCGATCGTCGGCCGCTGCTGGCCAGACATCGCCGCCGATCCCGCCCAAGCCAGAGGCGTCATGAAGCTTGTCCCGGAGAAGCTCCGGGCGGGCGTCCCCGTGGTAACCAAAGACGTTCCGCTGAGGCTCAACAGGTCGGGCGACGCGATAGTCGAGCTCTATGAGGCACCGTTTCGTGACGCAGACGGCAAGCAGTGGCTGCTCGGCATCGCGCGCGACCGCACCTCTGAAGTCGATCTCGAACAGGCCCGCCTCGAGCGTGCACGCCTCGACCGCGACCTCTCCATCGCGCACGACATCCAGCAGTCGCTCTTGCCGGCCCGAGCACCCGCCCGCGACGACCTCGATGTCCACGGCTGGTCGCACCCGGCCGACGATGCCGGCGGCGATTTCTTCGATTGGTTCACGACCGCCGCCGGCGATACCTGCGTCGTGCTCGGCGATGTCACCGGTCACGGCATCGGCCCGGCCCTCGTCGCCGCGACCACCCGCGCCTACGCGCGTGCGACGTTCTCCGAGCCCGGCTGCCTCGGCAAACAGCTCGCCAAGCTCAACGAGCTCATGGCGAGCGAGCTGCCCGAGGCCTTCTTTGTCACGCTTGCCGCAGCAAGAGTGCCGCTGGGCGATCCCGGCGCCGCCACCTATGTCTCGGCGGGGCATGGCCCCACATTCTTCCGCCCATCTCCAAGGTTCGATGCCGCCGGAGTCCGAGAGCTCGATAGCCACGGCCCGCCGCTCGGCATCCTCGCCGGCATCTCGTTTGCCGACCCCACGCCGATCCCCATGATCGCCGGCGCGCGGCTCGTGCTCGCCTCCGACGGCCTGCATGAGCGGGCACGAGCCGACGGCACACAACTCGGCACCGGGCCGCTCGCGAGCGACGTGCAATGCCACTCGGGCAACGCTGCATCGCTGCTGGCGAGCCTCCTGAACAGAGTCGAGGTCTTCGCCGATGACCACCCGCGCGCCGACGACATGACCGCCGTCGCCCTGCTGGCACGCTGATCTTTCTCGCCCGCTGACACTGCTCGCCCGCTGATCCGGCGCTCTACCCTTGCCGATCACCCCGGAGAACGCCCGCCGATGGCCGACGACACCGACAACCAGCCCGCCGCGGCCGATGAATCATCGGCGTCCTCCGAACCATTGACCGCCGCCCAGCGGCGAGCGCAGGCCGTCGTCAGGGGCGACGCGTCCGCAGCCCAGGCCCCCGCTTCTCAAACATCGGGTGACGCCGCGGCAGGAGCCCAGCCCGCGACGACGAAGCGGCGACGCACGAAGAAAGAGAAAAAGAAGTACGACTCCATCCTCGGCTACCTGTGGGGCGAGTGGATCCGCCCGCTCGGCACCATCCTCATCATCGTCATGTCGGTCCGGCTCACCGTCGTCGACTGGTTCGACGTGCCCACCGGCTCCATGGAGCCGACCATCCTCGTCGGCGACCGCATCCTTGTCCACAAATGGGTCTACGGGCTGCGCGTCCCGTTCACCAAGCAGACCTGGCTCCTGCAGTGGGGCACGCCCGAGCGCGGCGAGATCGTCGTCTGCTACTCGCCCGATCAGGGCGACGAGGTCAGGCTCGTCAAGCGGCTCGTCGCGCAGGGCGGCGACACCGTCGAGCTCAAAGACGGCCGGCTCATCATCAACGGCACGCCCGCCTCCTACGAGCCCGACGAGCCGTCCGATGCCATGCTCGAGTACCTGCAGAAGAACTGGGGCGACGACAGCATCAACCGCTCGCAGAGCGCCGAGTTCTTCACCGAGATCGTGGAAGCCGACGACCTCGGCCCCGGCGATCGGCACCCCGTGGTCTTCGACGAGCGCAAGCCAGGCCTTCGGAACATCGCGTCGTTTGAGGTGCCCGCGGACCACTTCGTCGTCATCGGCGACAACCGCGACAACTCGAAGGACAGCCGGCAGTGGAACCTGTCGCAAAGCGAGTGGGGCTCGACGTTCGGCGTCATCCACAAGGACCGCATCCACGGCCGGGCGTTCGCTGTCGCGTTCAGCCTGAACAAGAAGAACGCCTACCTGCCCCGGCTCTCTCGTACCGGCAAGCCGCTCGACTAGCACCCGCCGATCTTGATTCGCGATCCCGCCCCCTATCATCTTGCTCGAAAGCAGAGTTTCGAGAAGGAGAACGCTATGGCAGATATGACCCCGTTCCGTCTGGCCGCATCGATCGCGCTCGCCTCGAGCTTCGCGCTCGTTGGCTGCGAGCAGGCCGGCGAGCCCGAGCCCGCCGAGCAGCAGGCCGAAAGCGCAGCCACCGAGGCCGGCAACGTCCTCGAAGACGCGGCGACCGACGCGGGCAACGCGATGGATGAGGCAGCCACCGAAGCCGAGAACGCGATGGAAAACGCCGTCGAAGAGGCCGAAGAAGCGGTCGAGGAAGGCACCAACAGCACCGGCGGCTGATCCCCGCTCTCGATTAACATCAGGGATTCATACCAAAGGCCCCTCGCTCCGGCGAGGGGTCTTGTCTGCGCGGTGTATCCGCCGGTCGATCCGCGCGTTTGCGGGCAGGTCAGAACGGCGCGACCTCGTCGCCATCGAACTCGTCCCCGTCGAACTCGGTCGGCCCGCCGCCGTCTCGGTGATCCTCCGCCGGACCGGTCTTCGGCCGACCTCCAAACCCGCCGAAGCCCTGACCCGCCGAGCCCTGGCCCCCCAAGCCCTGACCAGCAACCGACCCGTTCCCCGGCAAGCTCGCCGGCGTGGCCGCCGCCGGCTTGGGCTCCGGCAGGACCTGACCCGCGCCCCCGCCGCCCCCGTAGTTCACGCCGCCGCCGAAGCTGCCGCTCCGCGATTCCGCGTGGTTCTTAAACCGCGTCGTCGAGTTGTCCCACGTCAGCCTGACCACGCCCGTCGGGCCGTTCCGCTGTTTCGCCACGATGAGCTCGGCGAGCCCGACCTTGTCCGGGTTATCCATCTGCCAGTCTTCGTCGCCGATGTGGTAATACTCCTCGCGGTGCAGCAGCAGCACAACGTCCGCGTCCTGCTCGATCGAGCCGGATTCCCGCAGGTCGCTGATCCGCGGGTGCTTGCCCTCGCGCTGCTCCGGGCCTCGGTTGAGCTGCGCCAGGCAGATCACCGGCACGTCCAGCTCACGCGCGAGCGCTTTGATGCCTCGGCTGATCTCGCTCACCTCGACCTGCCGGCTCTCCCGCGCCGCGCCGGGTGACGACAGCAGCTGCAGGTAATCGATCACCACGCAACCGATGTTGTGCTTCCGCACAAGCCGCCGGCACCGCGCTCGCAGACCGAGGATCGACAGGCTCGGCGAATCGTCAATGTAGATCGGCGCCTCCGCCAGCTCGCCCGACGCACGGATCAGCCGCTGGAAGTCGTCCTGGTTAAACCTGCCCGAGCGCATCTTGTGGCTATCGACGCCCGACCGCGCGCTCAGCATCCGGCTCGTCACCGCACTCTTGCTCATCTCAAGGCTGAAGAGCGCCACCGCGCACTTGTCGCCCTTGGGCTTGTTGCCGAGCGCCGCCCCGCCCATCGCGACCTGCTCGGCCATGTTGAGCGCGAGCGCGGTCTTACCCATCGAGGGCCGTGCCGCGACGATGATCATCTCGCCCGCGTGCAGGCCGGTCAGCATCTCGTCCAGATCTGTGTACCCCGAAGGGATGCCGCTGACGCCCTTGCCCTCGATCGCTTCGAGGTGCTCGATCTCGAGCTGCAGCAGCTCCTCGAGCGACTGCGCCTCGTCCGCCTGCGACTGCTCGGCGATCGCGAAGACCTTGCTCTCCGCCGCGTCGATGACCTCGTTGACCGCCTGCGCCCCCTCGCCCGGGTGGTACGCGTCGTACAAGATCTTGCCCGAGGCCTCGATCAGCGAGCGCAGCCGATGCTTGTCAGCGACGGTGCGGGCGTAGTAGGCAGCGCTCGTTGCCGCGGGCACGCCCTCGACCAGCTGCACGAGGTACTCCTCGCCGCCGACATCGTCGAGCTGGTCGGCCTTGCGCAGCTCATCGACGAGCAGCACGAGGTCGCCGAGCTGGTGCTGGTCGTACAGCCGAAGAATCCCGCGGAAGATCGCGCCGTGCGCCGCCGAGTAGAACGCATCAGCCGATCCCACGATCGGCAGCACGTCGGCGATGACCTGCGGCTCCAAGATCATCGAGCCCAGCAGGCTCATCTCGGCCTCGGGCGAGTGGGGGGGCAGCTTGTCGAAAAGCCGCTCGACGCTGGTAAACATCGCCCGATCCCGCCGGCCACCCCGTGCGGAATTGCCCTTCTCCGCCCCGTCGTATCGTCCTGCCGCGTCGGTCAAACCCTGCCTCCGTGCGTGAGGGTGAATCGTGGAGCGTACCCCGGCCCCAGCCGGGCCGCCGGCGTGTCGGACCGGGTTTCACACGCTGTCCACAGCGAACCGACAGGGCATCCGCTCCCGCCGAGCCGCCGTACCATCACTCATGCCGACACGCTACCTGGACGCCATTGCCTCTGACCCCTTCGCCGAGGGCGGCACCCTCCCAGACACCCTGCCAGATTCGCCCTGGGGCATCTTCAAGGAGTG
This sequence comes from Planctomycetota bacterium, assembly GCA_039821685.1. Classification (GTDB taxonomy): domain Bacteria; phylum Planctomycetota; class Phycisphaerae; order Phycisphaerales; family UBA1924; genus JANQQZ01. Next base: position 52,605 of record JBCBNT010000007.1, read on the forward strand.
GTGGCAGCTCGCCCACACCGGAAACAACGGCGAGCCGATCACCCCCAACCCCAACGCGATGAACATCGCAACGATCAACGATCGCGGCACGCCCTCCAGCCGGATCGTGCTCTGCAAGAGCTTCGACGCCGACGCCGGCCGCATCGTTTTCTACACCAACTACGACGGCAGCAAGGGCTCCCAGCTCGCCGCCCGGCCCGCGGCCGCCGCCTGCTTCCACTGGGACGGCCTCGATCGCCAGGTCCGCATCGAGGGACCCATCCTCCAGAGCCCGCCGGAAGAAAGCGACGCCTATTTCAACAGCAGGCACATCCTGAAGCGGCTCGGCGCGTGGGCGAGCCACCAGTCGAGGCCGGTGGCAGACCGCGAGAAGCTGCTGGAGCAGTACGCGGCCGTGCTCGAACGCTTCAACATCCCGCTCAGCGTGATCGAGGGCGACGATCCCGGCGAGGGCCTAGACATCCCCCGTCCTCCGCACTGGGGCGGGTTCCGCCTCTGGGCCGAGCGCATGGAGCTCTGGATCGGCGGCAAGGGCCGGTTCCACGACCGCGCCGTCTGGACCAGAAAGCTCGTCCCCCATCCAGAGCACGCGGCGGGCTCCGATACACCGTTCGATCTCGGGCCCTGGTCGAGCACCAGGCTCCAGCCCTGAAACAGGCTCCAGAGCTGACGAGCTCAGACCGAAGACCATCTCAGGCATGACGTCCTCACTCTCCGATATCGCCACGCTCGCCGGCCACCGCGACCGGATCACAAGCGTCGCCTTCGCCCCGGGCCGGAGCGATGTCGTGCTGTCAGCGGGCCGCGACGGCGCCGTCGCCGTGTGGACCATCACCGGCGAAGACACGGCCGAAGCCTTGCTCTACCGTCATGATGCGCCGGTGACCGCCGCGGACTTCTGGCCCGACGAGCGAGGCCTGCTCATCACATCGAGCGACGGCACCGCCCGAACCATCGACCTCGAAACCGGGGACGAAACCGGGCGATACACCGCGATCGAAGCGCTCCGCGCCGATGCAACGCCGCCGACGGGAATTATCAAATCCATCAACGACACCACCCGTGTCGCGTCCGCGATCGTTTCCGCGGTCGTGCCGCTCGGCGCACTGATCACCGCATCCGCCAAGACCAAAGACCCGTCCGCGTCCTCGATCGTGGCCGCCGCGGCCGACGCCGTCTCGGGACGCATCGCCACCCTCGCCCACGACCACACCCTCACGCTCTACGACCTCGGGACCGCGGCCGCCATCCGATCATGGACACTGCCGACCGACGACCAAGGCGCCGTCGCCTTCGCAGCCGGCTCGCTCCTTGTGGTCGGATCCGCACGCGTCATGGTCATGAGTGAAACCAGCGACAAGCCGCTCGGCGTCATCAGGCCGCACCGCGGCAGCATCCGCGGCTTCGCCCACCTCGACCACGACGCGTGCGCCACGCACGACGCCCACGGAGACTTCGCCGTCTGGAGCGTCTCCCGTCGGGATGTCATCAGCAGGTTCACCTCGCCCTTTCACCCGAGCCACGCCTGCGCGTGCGGCCGGAACCGCGTGCTCATCGCCGATGCCGGCCGCCGCGTCGCCATGCTCGATGCCTCGCGAGAGATGCAGGCCGAGGTGCACGAAACGGGCATCAGGCGCGCCCGGGCCATCGCGGCTAGTGACAACGGCGCACGCATCGCCATCGCGTCCGACGACAACCGGCTCCGCGTCTTTGCAGCACCGGGCTAACCGCTCGATCAGGACGCGTGCCCCAGCCGCCGCCGCTCCCGCAGGTGCGATCTCGACATCCGCCACGCCTCGAAGAGCGATACCGGCCGATGACCGGCGGCCCGATTCCGTTTACCGATCCGGTACGCGATCGACCACTGCCTCGCGAGCGTCCGCCACGCGAACCATGCCGAACGCCGCGGGTCGTAGATGCTCGTCGACTCGCTCGTCACGCCGTTGACCTCGACCACGTCAAACTCGCCGCGCGCCAGCGCGCGATCGTCGTCGTACCTCAGGTCGAATCGGCCGTAATCAAGCCCGCCGCCATCGACCCCGGCGAAGCCGCTAGCGATCGAGCGCACCGCCTCTTCGAGCCCGGGCGTGATCAGCTCGGGCGCATCACGAAACTCGCACCCCTGCCGATGGTTACCCGCCCACGACAGCACGAGCTCCTCACCCTCGGCGAGCACGTCACCCCGCCGGCCTGCGAACCGCTCGAGGAAAGTCTCCGCCTGACAGCGGAGCCGCTTGTGCCGCCAGATGAGATGCTCGAGCGTGCGTCGGCCGTCGCCGGTGAGCACGGGGAACACCTTGCGGTTGACCGAGAACACCCGACCGAGTCCGCCGTCACGCACGTAGAACACGCCGACCTCGTTGGGCTTCGTGCTGAGCCGCTGGGCCATCACCGGCCCCGGCGTGTCGCGCACAAACGCCTCAACATCCGCACGCGATCGGCAGATCCTGATCCCCCGGCCCTGCTCGCCCGCGTCGGGCTTCATCACGATCGGCAGGCCTCCGAGCCGCGGCTCATCTGCGAGCCGCTGCATCAGCCACGCCGCGCGCTCCTCGGATGAGCCATCATCGGGCAGGCGCTCGCCGTAGAGCACGCGCTCGTCGGCAGAAGCGAGCAGCCCATCGAGGATGGCGCCTTTGCTCTCGCCCGCGAGCCCGCCGCCGTTGGCGATCCCCGGGTTGCACGCCGTGAACACCAGCACGCCGCGGTGCCGCACGCTGAGCCACGCGAACCACGGCAGGAGCGGCGCGTAATACGCCCAGCTCGGCCACCACTCGTGATTCGTCAATCGTGCCAAAGACGCCCCAAGCCGCCGCCGCCCGCGGGTCGTCCAGACGTGACGCACCATCATCGGCAGCACCCGCACCAGCACCGAGAGCAACACGACCGCGAGCAGCCACCCGAGCCAGTGCAGCCAGTCGGGCCCGAACCGGATCGCCGGCCTCGCAACGACCTGCACAAACACGAACCCGAGCCCAAGCTGACCCACCGGCTCCGCGAGCACGCCCACCCATTTCGTCGGATTCCGCCCGTTGCCGCTGCGGATCGTGCGGACGCCCTTGCCGACCGCGAGCCCGAGCCACGCCACGCCGATGTCCAGCTCCGTCGCGCCCACCAGCACCGCCACCCACGCCCGACCGGGCAGCACCCAGCCCACGAGCGTCACCAGCGGCACAACGATCAGCACCGGCGCGAAGTGCAGCCAATCCAGCCCCGCCTCGCCGATGCCGCCGAAGGGCTTCACCCGCGGCGCGAGATCCACCGTCCCCCCGACCGCGCTCGCGTCCGGGTCGTCGTGGCGGCGCACAAACTCTGCGATATGGCGTGCCGTGTCCTCCGCCGCCAGGAACGGCATGAAGTGATCGCCGTCGGTCATCACCAGCGCCGAGCTTGGGATCAGCTCGTGGTGATATTCGGCCGCCCAGTCCGCAACAAGAAAGTCGTCCCGCCCGTGCAGGATCAGCGTGGGCGTGCGAAGGTTCCGCATGATGCCCGCCAGCGGCCGCTGGTCGGTGTCCCAGAAGTTGCCGAGAAATGCTCGTCGCTCGCTGTCGGGGCCGAGCAACACCCCGAAGTGAGGCACGAAATTCGGTGCCCATACCAGCGACCCCCAGCCAACGGCGTACTTGGCGTGTTCGAAGAAGTAACTCCCCGAGCCTTCTGTTTCTTGCGCACCCACAGCGCCGAGCATCGTGATGGATGCGACGGCTTCGGGCGAGTCGTGGGCCATGCGCAGCGCCACGGCGCCACTATTCGACCACCCGACGATGTGCGCGCGTTCGATGCTCAGCGTTTCGAGCACGCGCAGCACGAAGAAGGCATACGTCGTTGCGGAAAGATCCTCAAATGCATCAGCCTTTCCGCCACCCATCGTTGCGAACCCAGGGAGGTCGAAATAGATGACTCGGCGACTGTCGCTGGCGAGGGCTGGTCCGAGTGTGTTGAATCCGTACGCCGAGCCCGGTGTGCCGTGCAGCAACACAACGGGAACGCCATCGAACTCGGGATTCAGATCGAAGACTGGCAAATCTACTGTGCCGGCACCTTCGCGATTCGTGTACGAACTCAAGCCCGTAGCGGGGTCGAAGGCGATAACTGGCAGGCCTCTCGTATCGATCGCGAGGGTGATTCGCCCCTGGGCCGTCCCCATGAATCCCCGCGTGACCTGCGCGGTGTAGTCGTCCCACGCCAATGCGATGTGCGACAGTGCCAAGAGCATGATGTAACACGCACCTACAACCCGCCAGTGGCGTCGGATCCAGGCGAGCATGTCAGCCGCTCGCGCCCGACGTCAGATCGGTCGTCACGCCCACCAGCTTCCGCCCGCGGATGTGCTCGGTCCCCAGCTGCCCGCACGCCGCCATCTGGTCCCGCCCCTTGGTCTTCCGTCGCTTCGTGAACACCTTCTTCGACCGCAGCCTTTCGACGAACGCATCGACGACATGCTCTTCGGGAGCCGGCCAGGGCGAGTCCCGCCGCGGGTTGTAGGGGATCACGTTCACGGCGCACAAGAGCGGCTCGACGTACGCAGCCAATTCATCCGCGTGCTCAAGCCGATCGTTCACGCCCGGGATCAGCACATACTCGATCATGATCCGGTTCTGCCCAGACCGCGGGAATTCGATCAGGCTCTCCTGCAGCTCGGCCATGTTCCACCGCTTGTTGATGGGCATGATCGAGTCGCGGATCTCGTCGTTGGGCGCGTTCACGCTCACGGCGAACCCGAGACGTCGCCAGCCGTGCTGCTCGCACTGCTTCCGAAGCTTCCAGATGCCGTCGACCCGCCCGACCGTGCTCACGGTGATGCACCGCATGCCGATGTTCGCCGCCGAGCGGTCATTGAGCACGCCGATCGCCCGGATGACCGCGTCCGCGTTGTCGAGCGGCTCGCCCATGCCCATGAAGACGATGTTCTTGATCCGCTTGCCGTGGGCTGCGCAGTGCCCGTGCTGGGCCGTGAACCACTGACCAACAATCTGTTCTGCAGACAGGTTCTTCACGTGCCCCATCTGCGCCGTCTCACAGAAGTCGCACCCCATCGCGCAGCCCACCTGGCTCGACACGCACAGCGTGTACGTCAGCTCGCCCTTGCGGCCGATCATCGGGATCACCACCGACTCGACGGGCAGCGTCCGGCCCGCGTCGGCGGCAGCCCGCTCGGCTGCGCTCTTTCCGGATGCGTCGGCCCCGATTTCTGTCAGGATCTTGACCGTCGGCCCCTCGGGCCCGTCGCTGGGCGACACCTGCTCGCCGACCACCGGCAGAAACGGATCGAACCCTCGCCAAGGAGCGACCAGCTCGTCCGAGCGCGCTTCCCGGAAGAGCCGCTTGTATGCAGCACGGGCCCACTGACGGCCACCCCGCAGCCCCGCGCAGGCATCCGCCCAGGTCTCGCACTGGACCGAAAGCGGATTGGGCAATCCTGAAACCGTTTCGTGCTCGTGCAGCATCGTGATTGGTCCGATTCTGTATACAGAATTGCCCGGACTCGGGCACCCAATCCGCTTCCCATGCGGACCTTACGACTGTATGCTGGTGTACACCGCACGCAATCCGGGCCGCGTTTCAGGAGTGTATCCCTTGCCGAATCTCATCAAACCACGTCTGAACGTTCGCGCGTTCACATTGATCGAGTTGCTTGTCGTTATTGCGATTATCGCCCTGCTCATCGGCATCCTCCTGCCAGCGCTCGGCAAAGCACGCTCCGCGGCCCAACGCACGGCCGATCTATCAAACGTCCGGCAAACCGGTCTCGCGATGACCATGTATTCCAACGACCAGGACAGCTGGTTCCCGGTGCTCTCCGTGCCGCAGAGCGTGCAGAATATCGCCGATCGCCGCGACCGACTCGCAGCGACGTTCGGAGCTCAGACCGCGATGGGCGGCGTTGCGGGCATGTTTAGCCACTGGCAGGTCGGCACCGAGGGCGGCGACATCTCGAACCCCGAAGGCTGGTCAGAGTTCCTCGGCAGCGACCCGCTCAACGCGGCGAACTTCGACGGGAACACCACGCCCATCCTGTCCGAGTACCTCGATAGCTTCGACGTGCTCGTCTCGCCCGCCCACCGAGAGTCGTACAACTACCACACGTCGGCGGGCCCGACGATCGCTCCGGGCGAGATCAGCAGCATCGACCAGGGCACGGTCGTCAAGCCCGTCGCGCCCGCCGGCCCGCTCGATGTCATCTCGTACAACATCAGCTACCTCTACATCGCCGGGCTGAGGCCCGACGACCCGGTCGTCGTCAAGCCGGCGCCGATGTGGGGCACCGAGACCGCCGGGCCCGACGTCGGCACCGACGCGTGGTACGGCGGCGGGACCGAGCTCGCTTCGACCGCGCTCTCCGCCTCGGCCAACACCGAGCCCGGCTTCTACAGCGAGTTCGATATGTTCGGCGAAGACGGCGGCAACTTTGTCTTCTCCGACGGGCACGCCGAGTTCATCCGCAACGAGCAGTCGTTCGAGGGCGAGTCGGTCTCGCTCCACGACCTGTTCTTCTCATCTCAGTTCAAGAGCAACGGCCAGAGCATCAACCTGGTCCAAGACGATCGGTCGACGTTCGTGCAGACGATCGACTGATCCGAGACCCGCAGCCGCCCGATCGACGTATCGAGACAGAGACCTTCCGAGCCAGAAGATACGTGCCGCGCGGATGCTGCGTCGGGCACGCAGGAGACAGTCAATGCGTAAGCGACCTCAAGCAAGAACACGTCAGAGGGCCTTCACGCTCATCGAACTCCTTGTGGTCATCGCGATCATCGCGCTCCTCATCGGTATCCTCCTGCCTGCGCTCGGCAAGGCACGCGAGACGGCGCAGAACACGATCTGCCAGACACGCCTCCGTCAGATCGGCGTCGCCACGCAGCTCTACGCCAACGACAACAAAGAGCAGATCTGGGACGCCTACACCTGGGCACGCCTCGGCGACGACCAGTTCGAAGACGGCTTCGGCGAGCCCGGCTTCCCGCAGAAGGGCGCGCTCTACGAGTACGTTGACGATGTCGATGAGATCGCCGAGTGCCCCACGAACAAGCGGCGCTCGTCCGACGGCAACGACTACGCGACCACGGATCTGACGCCCGAAGACGCGCAGGTCGACTTCGACTACACCTTCCTCGAGGGCACCCAGGGCGCACGGGTTTCGAAGCAATGGATCGTCCGGCAGCTCGATCGGAACGAGGCCGGCGCATTGGAAGCCCCAAACTTCGTCGCGAACTTCCCTGCGAGCGTCCGGCGTCTGCTCCCGAACGAGTTGCAGGCCCGCACACTTCCCATCTTTGCGGAGGAGAGTTCGTTTATCTACAACGGCACGACTCAGCCCGGCGGCTTTGCGTTCGACGGTCGGTGGGCGAACAACGACCAGCTCACCCAGCGTCACGGCGGCAAGGGCAACATCCTGATGATCGATGGCATCGTCGAGCAGTTTGAGCCCACAGACGGAGCCCTCGGCGAAGAAGGCCGGGACATTGAAGACTTTACCGCCAACGATTTCTACGTCAAAGTCAAAGACGAGGCGAACGGCGGACGCTTGCAATGGGATAACTTCTGGGCAGAAGAAGGCCCCATCAATGAGCCGGGGCGTTCGGCGTTGCCCTACGGCTGGATCAACCGCGCCCGGTAAGCGACGGTCACACAACGCTCCTGAAAGCACACAGAAACCGAAGCGGGTCCGGCGGGTGCCGGGCCCGCTTATTCGTTGGAGCCGCCCTGGTTCGATCGCGGCGCGTCGCGGCTCACCATGCTGTCGAGCATCGTGCCGATCAGTGCGGTGGTCTCGGCGTCGCCCGGGCTGCCCGAACCGCCGCCGGTCACCATGACGCGGGGCGTGATCTCGATCGCGCGTTCGCCGACGATGGACAGGATCTCCATGAGCGCCGCGTTGCCCGCGCCGATCTGCTCGGCGACGAGCCTGAAGGCATCAGCCTGCGCCGCAGCCCGGATCTGGATCGCCTCCGCCTCGGCCTGCGCGGCGATGATCTGCTGCTCCTTGGCCTGCTCGGCGATCTGCACCTCGTACTGCGCGGTCGCGAGCCGCCGCTCTTCTTCGGCCTCCTGCTCGGTGCGGGTGAGCGCCTTCTTCTGCTCGGCCGCCCGCTGCTGCTCCTGGAAGGTCACCTGCTCCTGCACCGCGATCTCGCGGTCCCGCTGCGTCTGCAGCAGCTCGCCCAGCGTGTCCTCGTTGCCCACATCGCCGATGCGGACCGCGAGGATCGACACGCCCAGCTCGCTCATCGCTTCCTGCAGCATCGCCAGCGACTGCGACTCCTGGATCGAGCGCTGGTTGACGTAGTCGAGCGCTTTCACGTTCTCCGCGTTGTTGCGGAAGATCGCACGCACGGCCGAGTTCATCTTGCTCAGCAGGGCTTGCCCGTCGGAGCCGAGCTTGGCGACGACGATGGGCGCGTTCGCCGGCTCGATCTTGTACTCGATCCGCACATCGACCGGGAACGTGAAGCCGTCGCTCGTGCGGACGGTGATCTCGCGTTCCTCGACAGCAACATTCAGCCGGCTCGCGCCCTGCGACTGGTTGAGCACGCCCTGCGCCGCGGTAAACCGCAGGATCGTCTCGCGGGTCGAGATCGTCGTGACCTCGAACGCGTTGGGATTAATCGGGTACGTGCCGGGGGGCAGCGGGTCGGCCCGCACGCCCTTTTCGCCGGGGCCGGCGAGGGTGATCGTCTCGCCGTCGTCTGCCGCGCGCTGCAGCGTGGGCGCAGCGCCGAAGTTTGCCTTGAGCACCGCAACGGTCGCGTTCATCACGTCCGTCGCGGGGACCATCTCGATGTTGAACAGCTCGGTGTTCACCCGGTACTTGCCGGGCGTGAGCACGTTGGACTGCGGGCCCTTCCGGCCGCCGTTCTCAAGGAAGTACCGCGGGTCTTCGATCATCTTCTTGAACTCGGCCGTGTCGACCTCGGGCGCGTAGAGCTGCCCGGGGTCCAGCGGCTCGCCGTCGCGCGCTTCGACAAGGCCCACGCTCCCCGCCGGCACCTCGACCAGCGGCACGGTGTCGACATCGAAGATCACGGGCCAGTACCCCGTCTGCCAGCCCGGGCTGAGCACGTCCGCCTGGATGCCCATCTCCCCGTCGGTCGCGATGATCCGCCCGCCGGTGAGCTTGCTGCCCAGCGCGTTCTTCTTCACGATGCCCACCTGGTTCGGCGACACGTAGCGGATGCTCGAGAACACCACGCTGATCACGATCGCGAGCAGCGCGCCGAGCGCGATCGCCCCGCGGAGCCCGGGGTTCGTGACCTTCGGGATGAGCGACAGGATCGCCGCGGCGATGATGAGTCCGATGACGATCGACGTGAGGCCCATGGTGTTCCCTCCGGTCATGGCGTCGGGCAACACGTCCGCCGCGCAAACCGCGGAAGGGTATGCCAACCGGACGCGATATTGAATCACCGATGACGGACGCGCGCAGCCCTACGATGACTGCGTCGACGAGAGCCCGATCGATCAGAGGAGAAAGCCGCCGATGTCTTGGATCCGTGTTGTTGACGCCCTCGCCGCCGAGCCGGGCGGCGCCGTGACTCTCAAGGGCTGGGTCCGCACCCGGCGGGATTCCAAAGCGGGCCTGTCGTTCATCAACCTGCACGACGGCACGTGCTTCGACCCGATCCAGATCGTCGCGCCCGCCGACCTGCCCAACTACGAGAGCGAGATCCAGAAGCTCACCGCCGGCTGCTCGATCGAGGTCGAGGGCCAGCTCGTCGAGAGCAAGGGCAAGGGCCAGTCGGTCGAGGTGAAGGCGAGCGCCGTCCGCGTCGTCGGCTGGGTCGATGACCCGGATACCTACCCGGCGAGCGCGAAGCGGCACACGTTCGAGTATCTCCGAGAAGTCGCCCACCTCCGCGTGCGGACGAACACCTTCGGTGCTGTCGCCCGCGTCCGCCACCGGCTTGCCATGGGCATCCACCGCTTCTTCGACGACCGCGGCTTCTTCTACGTGCACACGCCGATCATCACCGCCAACGACGCCGAGGGCGCGGGCGACATGTTCAAGGTGTCCACGCTCGATGCGCTCAACCCGCCGCGGCTGAAACAAGAGAACGGGCAAGATGGCGGCATCGACTACAGCGAGGACTTCTTCGGAAGAGAAGCCCATCTGACCGTGTCGGGCCAGCTCAACGTCGAGACCTACTGCAACGCGCTCAGCCGGGTGTACACCTTCGGCCCGACCTTCCGCGCCGAGAACAGCAACACAAGCCGGCACCTTGCCGAGTTTTGGATGATCGAGCCGGAGATCGCCTTCGCCGATCTTGCCGACAACGCCCAGCTCGCCGAGGACATGCTCAAGTTCCTGTTCGACGACCTGCTGACCGCGCGGGCCGACGACATGGCCTTCTTCGACGAGCGCATCCAGAAGGGGCTGGTCGATAACCTCAAGCACATCATCGCCAGCGACTTCCGGCGGCTGCCCTACACCGAAGCAATCGAGATCCTGGAGAACTCAGGAAAGTCGTTCGAGTACCCGGTGAAGTGGGGGCTCGACATGCAGTCCGAGCACGAGCGGTACCTCACCGAGGAGCACTTCAAGCAGCCTCTGATCGTCACGGACTACCCGAAGGACATCAAGGCGTTCTACATGCGCCTCAACAACG
>JBCBNT010000008.1:0-61757 GCA_039821685.1 Planctomycetota bacterium
TACCGGCCCAGAACCAGCAGCTGCTGGATCAGCTCGTCGCTCGTCCGGATCACACGCGATGAGGCGGAGTAGCCCGTCGAGGCGAGGATCAGCTCGATGAACTCCTCGCCCAGGTCGACGTTGCTCGTCTCGAGAGCGCCCGAGACCACGCGGCCCGTGCCGAGTTCGAGCGGCTCGGTGATGATCGCCGGCCCCGAGTTCGGGCCGGGCCTGTAGAGGTTCTGCTCGATCTCAACGAGCCCTTCGGGCACGGTGAAATCGGCGACCGCGATCTGGCCGAGCGAGCGGAGAAGGCCGTTGCTGAAGGTGCCGGTGATGATGCCGTCCGGCGCGACGGAATAGCTCCCGAGCGTGCCGATGGGCACGCCGTCCTGGAACGTCGATACGAGCGACGAGTCCGTATCGCTGAGTGAGGTGACCCGGTCGCCGTCGGCGTTGAAGTTGAGCTGGAACGTGAGGGGGGTCGCGGCACCGGTGCCGTCGCGGTCGAGGGTCACGGTCGCGTTCTGGGGCTGGACGAGCTGGCCGAAGTTATCGAACTCGAGCAGGCCGGTGCCGATGCGTGGCCCGTTGGTTGTGTCGTCGGGGCTCTCGGCGAAGTACCGCCAGGTCGTGCCGGCGTTGGTCTTGGCTTCGAGCGTCAGACCGAGATCGGCGCGGAGCGGCGTGCCGAGCGAGTCGTACACCGTGAACGATGTGCGGATGCTCTCGCCGGCCGCGGTCGCCGAGCGCGAAACAAGGAATGGCTGGGAATCGAGCGAGCCGTCGGCGTTGAAGACTCGGATGTCTTCGCCGGTGATCTCGATGTCGTTGGTCTCGCCGGCGTTTCCATTGAGCGTAATGGTGCCGGTCGCGGGATCGAGCGATGCGCCGGGCGTGTTGCCGTCGGCGTTCGGTCCGATCCCTATCTGGAAGCCGAGCGAGTCGTTGAGGAATGTCAGGAAATCCTGGACGGTGCTCGCGGCTTCGACCACGAATCCGGACGCGCCGAGGAGCTGGGTGCCTTTCTCCGCGCCGTCGAGCCTGATCGTCTGGCCTGCAGCGAACGCCGGTGTCCCCGAGCCCGGCGCAGCCGGTGACTCGATTTCGGTGAGCAGGCTCGTCTCTTCGAGGACATTGGGCGCGGCGGGGGGCGTGGTCGCGCCTGCCACGACGCCGAGCCCGAGCCCCCCGCTGCCGTTGAGCGTGTGCTGCGAGCCGTTGGTTGCGACCGATCCCGATGCGTTGAGGTTGCCCGACAAGTTAACCTGCGTGGTCGCCTCCGCGATTGTCAGATCGCCTACGGGGATCTGCAGCCGCTCGAGCTGGCCCTGCTGCACGTTGAAGTTCTCGTCGATCCCATAGCCCATCACGTAGTTGCCGTCGATGGACGTGAGGAAGTTCTCGCGATCTGTCCGGAAGGCGCCGACGCGGGTGTAGAGCTGGTCGTTGCCCCGCTCGAGCACGAAGAAGCCTTGGCCCTCGAGTGCGAGATCCCTCGCGTCGCCCGTGCCGGTGAGCGAGCCGTCGGTCATGTTGCGCTGCGTGCCGGCGACTGTGACGCCTTGGCCGAACTGCGTCGGATTGCTGCCGCCGATGGAAGATCCCGGCGCAGAGCCTTCTGAGACGGTTCGGCTCAACGCGTTCGAGAAGTTCAGACGCGTTGCTTTGTAGCCGTTGGTGTTGACGTTGGAGATGTTGTTGCCGATGACATCGATGTTTCGGCTGTTGGCGTTGAGGCCGCTAAGTCCGATGAACAGGCTGGTGGTCGAAGCCATAAAGAAGATCCTGTGATTACGAGCCGCGCTGAGCGAGGATGCGGAGCAGGTCGGCGTTCTGCGGGGTGTTGGCGGGTGCGCCGGCGGGAGTCGTCTCGGCCGGCGGTGCGAAGAGGAACGTGTCGATCTCGGGGCGGACACCCTCTTCGGGATCGACCTCGCCCGTCACGGTGCGGAGCGCGACGTCGAGCTCGAGCGCTCGGCCGTCCATCATGACAACGGCGGACTGCGCGCCTTGTGCCGCTGCGCGATCGGCGGCGACTGCAAGGCGGTCGAGCTGCTGCGGGTCCAGGTCGATCTGTACCCCGCGGCCCATCTCGACGGGCAAGCCCGACGCGATGCTCTCGCGGGCTCGGCCCAGCATGTCGGCGAAGGCGGTGCCGCCCGACCCGGATGATCCGGCGAGCCGGCCCGCGGCCTTGGACGCGAGCGACGCGAGCCCGATGACGTCGATGGGTGTCCCGGTCACGATGCCCCCTCCGACACCGCGACGCCTTGTGCCGGAGCGTTCGCTCCGAACACGCTCAAGATAGAGCTCAGCGGAACGAACGCGCCGTCATCCAGCGAAACTCCAACTCCGTCGTCGTTCTGCGTCACGCTCACGACCTCGCGTGGCGTGCCGCCCTCGGTCGTCGTGACCTGCTGCCCGATGAGCGCCGCTGCGCCGGTAAAGTCGGAGCGATCGATCAGCCCGGAGAGCGTGTCGTTGAGTTCGGTATCGCTCTCGATAGATCGGATCATGGAGATCTGCTCGAGCAACGCCGTCGTGTCGTTTGGCTCGAGCGGATCTTGGTTCCCGAGCTCCGTGAGGATGATCTCGGTAAATTCGTCGGACGTGAGTGAGCCGAGCCCGTCGGAGGCCTGTGTGAGCACAGGCGGCGCAGCGGGATCGGCACCGACGGCTCCGGCCGTGGTCATGGCGATGCCTCCGCGTGCGCGTGTCACGGCGCACGCCGATCAGTGTGGCTTGGCGGAGCATCCGTGCGTTGCCGAGCGGTGTGGGTTAAACCGTGGTGTCGAGACGGAGCCAGCCTCCGGCGAGCTCAACGGGGCGTCCGTGCCCATCGTCCTGATCCGGCGCCGACGCTCCGCTGTCGGCATCACGTTCGGGCCGGCCGGGAGATCCGTCCCGGCTGCCGGCTGAGCGATCCTCGCTCCCGGCGTGCCCCGATGGCCGATCACCTCCGGTGTCGGCGTGTGCTCGCGCGTCCGTGTGCCGGGCCTCCGCCCAGGTCTGCGGCCGCTGGTCGCTCTCGGCTGCTCCTTGCAGCCTGACTTCGAGGCGGTCCACCGTGACGCCCCGCTGTTCGAGCGACGCTTTGAGCGCGTCAAGATTCTGGTTGAGCAAGTCGCGTGCCGCGCTCGTCCTCGTTTCGATCGTGCCGCTGACACGCTGCTGGTTGATCTGGAGTGCGACCCGCACCTCGCCGAGCTCGTGCGGGGTGAGCTTGAGAGTCAGCGCGCCACCCTGCTGACGCAAGACCTGCGCGAGACCGCGCTGAACCTGCGCCGATGCCGGCTCCGGCGCAGCCCGTGCCGGAGCCGCCTGCGCCGTCTTCAAATCCGCTTGACGCGATGACAGTCGCTCCAAAGAGAACACGGGGGTGTTCCCCGCACGGCTCCCACCGCCGCCGGACGCGGCGGGCTGAGCGTTTTGCATGCCGGCGCCGGCACCAGAAAGCCGATGAACGGCCTGCACCGCCGCGACCCGAGACTGCGGCGTGGCAGACGACACCGCGGCGTTGCCCGCCTCAGGCCGGCCGGGGGCGATGGGACTTGCACTCGCGGCCGAACCACCCGAGCCAAGGCTCCGCGTTTCGCTCTGCTCGGCGGCACGCGCTCCGCTACGGCCTGGGCCTTCGGCGCGTGCAGTAGAGACCGGGCCTTCGGCGGTCAGTCGTGTACCTCGATCATCGCGGATGGTCGGCGCAGTCTGCGAACTCGGCGATGTGGCGAGAGCAGGGGCCGCCGCAGGACGCGATCGCAGCTCGTTTGCCGAGGCGGAGGCCGCATCTTGGCCGCGGTCCCGGGTCGATTGCTGGCGTTGCTGTGACACGAGCTGCTGCGATGCGACGTCCGTCGCATCGGCGGGTGGCGCAGCGCCCGCGCCGGCGAGCGCAAGGATCGCGTTCGGCTGACCCTCCGGTGCGCTCAGCCTCAGAGAAGCCGCGACGCGATCGAGGGCCTGCTGGTCGAGCGTCTCACCGAACGATTCGGACGCCGAATCAACCTCAGCACCGACTGAACGGCGAGTGCCTTGCTGAACTGGTCCGGTTGTTGGGGTGGCAAGCGGTGTTGTTGGCATGGTCTCACGGTCCGTCGGCCGCAGCTACCAGGCCGCGGGTCCGCAGACGCTCGAGCAAACCGGCTGCCAATGCCGGATCGTTCTTATTGAATTCATCGATGATCTTGCCGCGGTTTCGCGGCGGCAGGTTATCGAGGTACGCGGTGACAGTCTCGAGCCCGCCCGGCTCCTGCTGGATCGTGGTATCGAGCAGCTCGTACGCAAGCCCCGCTTTCATGGTTTTGAGGGTGGCGAGGACCGCCTGAAACTGCTCGTCGCCCTCGGTCTGCTCGATGCGATCACGCTGCGACTCGAAGGCATCGCGTTCGGCGATGAAGGCGGCTCGCTGCTCGTCGAGCACACCCCGCTCGGCCCGCAGCGCCCGGCGGAGATCCTCGACCTCTCGCCGCATCCGCTGGACGACCTGGCGGTCGGCCTCGCTCAGCGTGAGCTTGCGCTCGATCTGCTGCTCAGCGGTGAGCGGGATATCTTCGAGCGCGAGCGCCGCCGCTTGGGCTTCGGCCTCGGCTTCGGCGGCCTCCTCGGTCTCCCTCGCGTCTCTCTGCGCAACGGTTTCCGTCAGGATGCCGCGGAGGTCTGCGACCCGGCGGTCATCGATCCTGCCGGACGCGACGACCCACGCGACGAGCCCCCCGACGAGCACGAGATGGAGAATCGCCAGGATTGCGACGGCGTTGTAGATCGCTTTCATTCGTCATGGGTCCTTGCTGCCGCAGCGGCGGCGAGATCGTCGAGTGTCGCGGTTTCGATCCTGTCCTGCTCACGCCGGAACGCCGCGGCCTGCCTGTCGCGGAGCAGCTCGATCGAGCGACGCTCCGCCGCACGCTCCGCCAGCTTCGATCGCGCCGCTTCGAGACGCTTGAGCACACCCGCGAGCTCCACAGCGAGCCGCTGCGCTTCTGCCCTTGCGGCAGCCGCGGCGACCCCCTGGAGCCGGAGCGTCTCGGCGGCGACGTGACGCCCGCTCGTCATCGCATTCAGCGTTTCTTCTTCGTGCTCGATCCGCTGCTGCTGCTTGCGGAGCCTGTCTTCGAGCTCGATCCTGACCTGCTCGACATCGGCGACCTTGACGCGTACGTCTTGCTCAGCAAGCTCGCGTTGGCGCAGGACGGGCTGCAGACGGAAGCGGAACCTCGCCATGACTACGCCACCTCACCGTGCTGCGCCGCCGACTGAGGGCCCTGAGCGGCGCGGAGCCGGCGCAGGTGCTCGCCCGCCTCGGCGGCGATCCGGATCAGCCGATCTCGGCTCTGCGCCGGATCGTCCGCTTCGCTCGGTCCTTGGGTCAGCAGCTCGACGAGGCGGGGCCTGTAGGCGATGCCAACATCTGCATCGGGGTCCGAGCCTCGGGCGTAAGCGCCGATCTGCACGAGCTCTTCGACGTTGGCGTAGGCGGCCATGATCTGGCGGATGAGGTTGCGTGCGGTCCTGTGGTGATCGTCGATGATCTGATCTGCGACGCGGCTCACGGAGTCGAGCACATCGATGGCCGGAAAGTGGTTCCGCTGCGCGAGCGAGCGGGACAGGATGACATGCCCGTCAAGGATCCCTCGGGCGGCGTCGGCCACGGGCTCGGTCATGTCGTCGCCCTCGACCAGCACGGTGTACAAGCCGGTGACCGATCCACCCGTCTCCGTGCTCGGACCGGCCCGCTCGAGGAGCACGGGAAGCTCGGCAAAGACGCTCGGCGTGTAGCCCTTGGTCGCGGGCGGCTCGCCCACGGAGAGCCCGACCTGACGCTGCGCGTGCGCGAAACGCGTGATCGAGTCCATCATGAGCATCACGTCCTGCCCGCGATCTCTGAAGAGCTCGGCGATAGCGCACGCCAAGCGTGCTGCCCGGATGCGCATCAGCGGCGGTTCATCGCCCGTCGCGACGACGACCACCGATCGCCTAAGCCCCTCAGAACCCAGCGAGTGCTCAACAAACTCGCGCACTTCTCTTCCACGCTCGCCGATCAGGGCGATCACGTTGACATCGGCCGCGGTCCCCCTTGCGATCGATCCCAAGAGCGTCGATTTGCCAACACCCGGGCCCGCGAAGATGCCGAGCCTCTGTCCGCGGCCGAGGGTGGTCATCAGGTCGATCGCTCGCACGCCCGTCGTCATCGCGCGGTCGATCCTTTCACGCCGGAGAGCACCGATCGGGGGCGCGTCGATGGGCATCATCGCTGTATCCGGGATCGGGCCAGATTCGTCGATCGGCTCGGCGAGTGCATTCACAATGCGGCCCAGCATCGCCGGCCCGACAGGCGCTGCGGGCGATGGGTGCCGGCCCTCGACGCGATCACCGGGCCGGATGCCCGCCGCGGCTCCAAAGAGCATCACCGCTGCCTGGTCATTGGTGAACCCGACGATCTCGCCCAACACTCCAACCGAACCCGAACTTGATCCCGGGCCCGAGCCACTGCCGGTCCGGATCGAGACGGTTGACCCGACCGGCAACGGCAGCTCATCGACGAGCACCGTGAGCCCGCGAAGAGCGGCTACCCGACCCGACACCAGCATCGGCTGAGCGTCCCGCGCGACAGTCAGGTGCCCCCTCAGCACGGTCATGCCGCGATGTCTCCGCGTGCGTGCGGCGTCCCGTCGTCGTCGGCCTGCACCGTTCGGTCTTCCTGCTCGGTCTCCGAGGACCGATCAGGAACGATGAGCTCGGCGATGCGTCGGAGCTGGGTTTCGACCGACGCGTCGACCCCGCCCCCGCGGTCCGTGCGGACCACGCAGGACCCAGGAGAGAGCGAGCCGTCTTCGACGATTTCGGCGTGCTCGACGCCGTCGATCCGTTTGGTCAGCACCGGCAGCGATTCGCGGGCGGACTCGGCATCTTCCGGATGCACCGCCACGACGGCCCGCGTGGGCTTCGCGACAGCGCGCAACGCCGACTCGATCTGATCGAGCACCACAGGCAGAGCATCGGGACGCATCTCGATCGCTCGGTGCGTGATGCGCTCGGCGATCGACGTAGCGATCTGCAGCACATCACGCTTGCAGCCGACGACGAGGTGATCACGCTGGGCGATAAACTCCTCGAGCGCGGCCGACCACGCGGCCTGGAGCGCCCCGAGCGCCTCGCTCTGCTGACCGATCGCCTCGGCCCGCCCCTCTGCTCGGCCCGCCTCGCGGCCCTCGGCGAGGCCTTCCGCGTGGCCCGCTGCGCGGCCGAAGTCGCTCGCATCCGCGATCAGCCGCTCACGCTCGGCCTTCGCCGCTTCGATGATCCGCGCGGCCTCCCGCTCGGCGGCAAGTCTGATCGCCGCGGCCTGCTGGGCGATGTCGGCAAGATCGAGCACGACGGCATCGCGTGCGGTATTCGCGGCGGTATCGCCCTTGATCACTGGCACGGCGAAGGCCTCCGTCAGACTATGAGCTCGGCGTCGCCGCGGCCCTGGATAATGATCTCGCCGGCCTCTTCAAGGCGGCGCACGATGTTGACGATCCGCTGCTGAGCCGCTTCGACGTCGCTCACGCGCACGGGGCCCATGAACTCCATGTCCTCGCGGATCATGTCGCCCGCGCGCTCGGACATGTTGCCGAGGATCTTGTCCTGCAGCTCGCTGCTCGCGGTCTTGAGCGCGAGGCTCAGCTCCTCGTTGTCGACTTCCTTCAGCACCGCCTGGATGCCGCGATCGTCAACGAGCAGGACGTCCTCGAACACGAACATCAGTCGGCGGATCTGCTCGACGAGATCGGGATCCTCCGCTTCCAGTCCCTCGAGGATCGCCTTCTCGGTGGAGCGATCGGCGAGGTTGAGCACCTCGGCGACGGTCGGCACGCCGCCAGCTTTCTCGGTGGATTGCACCAGCATGTTGCTGAGGCGGCTCTCGAGGCCCTTCTCGACCTCGCGGATGACCTGCGGGTTCGTCTGCTCCATGTTGGCGATGCGCTTGATGACCTCGATCTGCTTCTGCATCGGCAGGCCCATCAGGATTTCCGATGCCTTGTGGTGCGCGAGGTGGCAAACGATCAGAGCGATCGTCTGCGGGTGTTCGTCTTGAATAAACGTCAGCAGGTTCTCGCTCTCGGCCCGCTGCAGGAACGAGAACGGCGTCTTCTGCACCTGCGTCTGGATCTGCTGCATCACTTTCTGAGCGATCTTCGGATCGAGCGCTTCACTGAGCAGAAGCTTGGCGTGATCCAGGCTGCCCTCAGCCGCGTGCTGCATGGCGGACGCGGTGACGTAAAACTCGTTGACGACGGCCTTCACGAGCTCCGGCGGCACGCGGCCCAAGCCCGCGAGCTCGCGGGTGACCTCTTCAACCGCGTCAGATTCCATCGACTTGAGCACCGCCGACGCCTTGTCCGCGTCGACCGCCAAAAGCAGGATCGCCGCCTTGGTCAGGCCCTCGAGGTCGTCAGGGTTGGTCGGGAGCTTGTCTCCCGGTCTGCGGGGCATGCGTGTTCTCCGTGCGCCTTGGGGCTACTGCTCCGGGTCGACCCACCGCGACAGGAGCCGGCCGGCGATATCGGGCCGCTCCGCGACAAGATCCGCGACCTGCGAAAGCGTCTTCGATGCCTGCACGTCGTCGATGTTGACCTCGATGCCCTCCATGGGCGTCTGCGACTCATCCGCCTCGCCGACGACCTCGCCGATCGAATCGAGCGCAGGCGGGATCCCAACGATCTCTTCGGCAGAGGGCATCTCCACCTTTCGCGTCGCCTTGCGGACCATGACGAGCATCATGCCGACGGCAACGGCTGCAAGGGCCAGCAGGACGCCACGCTCGATCAGCCCACCGCCGATGCCGAGCGCGCCACCCGCGCCGCCAGACGACATGAACCCGAGCCCCCCGCCGCCGCCGCCCCCGCTGGCACCGGACGCCAGCAGGATGGAGGGCGGATCGGTCGCCATGAGCCCGATCGCGACCTCACCCGCCCGCGTCACGGTCCCGTCATCAGCGACCGAAGCGGGTAGGTGCGGCTGGACGAGCGAGGCGATCGCCGAACGCTCGGCCTGGAAACGCTGCTCGATCGCCGCCTCGTCCGGAGCCGCCTGCTCGCCCTCCGGCTCACCTTCGCCCGCTGCCGCGGTAAGAAGCGATGCGATGTAGCTGCGAGGAACCTGGATCGAGACGGACATCTGCGTCGGCATGCCGCGCGGATCAACGGTGTTCGTCACCTCGGAACCGAAGCGGGTCTCGAAGCGCGTGTTGCTGTCCGCAAGCTCGACCTCCGGGTCGCTCGAGGGGCCCGAGTTGATATCCGCTCCGGTGTTCGGACGCACGCCCGGCTGGGCCGCGTTGTTCGCCGACCGCTGGACCTCATCGGTCGTCTGCTCTTCGGAGATCGCCTGCACGCTGCCGCGATCGACGGGCAGGTACTGCTCACGCCGGCTCGAGACCTTCTTGACGTCGACCTCGGCTGTCACCGCGACCGTCACGCCCGGGATGTGCGCGAGCAGGTTTCGCACCTTCCGCTCGAACTGCTGCTCGACCTTTGACTGGTGCTCCAGATAGCTGGTCGCGACCGTATCGCTGTCCGAGCGCGGAGAGAGGTACCGGCTATTCGCAGCGTCGATCACGGAGATATCCGCGAGCCGCAGCCCCGAGACGGCCTTTGACACGAGCCTTGCGACCGCATCGACCTGCGCCTGGGTCACCGCGGTGCCGTCCGCCGTCATCACGCTGATCGACGCCGTCGGCGATCGCGCCGCCATGCCGATGCCGACCGGCTCCGGGTTGTCGAGAAAGACCCTGGCGGACCGCATCGATGGAAAGTTCGCGATGGTCCGCTCGAGCTCACCCTGCAGCGCCATCTGCCGGAACTGCTGGTTCATCTCTCGCGGGTTGGTCCAGCTCATGTGCTCGTTGAGGTTGCCGAACAGGATCGTCCCGTCGGCCGGAAGAACGCCGCCTTCCGCAAGCACACCGACCGCCAGGGCCGCATCGTCCGGCGGCACGAGCAGCCGTCCCTGTTCATCGATGCGGGCGTTGATGCCCGAGCCCCGCAACGCGGCCGCGGCGCGCTGCTTCACGCCGGCATCGGCGCCCTGATAGATCTCGGCGTGATCAGGTGACCCGGCGTAGAGCGCCACCATCGCGAGCGCCATGACCAGGATCACCGCGGTCGATGCGATCAAAAGCCGCAGCGTGGGCGACAGCTTGCCGAGCTGCTCGCCGATTGTCCGGAGTATTTGCTGGAATCGGTCCACCTGGCCTCCATGCCGGCGTCCGGGGCTGAACGATCCTCGTCCAGACCCGGCGGCATCGTCCGCCGGGACATCCCCGTCACGTGTCAGGATGTCGGCTTCAGCGCGCGCAGCGCTTGAACTTGCGCACCATCAATCTGAACGCGCAAAGACTGCCGCGCAGAAAGTGCACGACACACGCGACCGGTGATGCCAGCAGCCCTCAGACGCGGATCTGCTGGATCTCTCGGTAGGCCTCGAAGACCTTGTTGCGGACCTGCTGCAACAGCCTAAAGGCGGTATCCGCCTTGGCCGTCGCAAGGAGCACGCCTTCGACGTCGTCGCGCTGGCCCGTCTGCAGATCCTCGATCGCCTTCGTCGCGTCTTCTTGGAGCTGATTGACCTTGTTGATGTTCGCCATCAGCAGGTCCCGGAACCCATCGGCGTCCGCCGCAGCCTCTCCGGGCTTGCCACCACGGATCGGCCCGGCACCACCGGCGTTCGAGATCAGCCCGACAGGGTCAGACATGGGTCATCCTTCTCCCGGTATCAGGCGAGCAGCCTGAGCCCTTGCGAGAGCATCGACTTGAGGGCCTCGGCCGCCGCAACATTCGCCTCGTAGGCCCTCACCGCCTCCATCGCATCGATCTGCTCGGTCGTCGTATCGATGTTGGGCCGCTGCACGTAGCCCTGCTCGTCGGCGAAGGGGCTCGTGGGCTCATAGCGGAGCCTGAACGGCGCGTCGTCGAGAGCGATCTCGCGGACCTGCACCCCCATCGCCCGCCCCCGCGGGGATGAGGACTCCGGGTTCCCGGGCGCGAGCAGCGCCATGCGTCGGCGGAACGGGTTGTAGTTGCCGTCGGTATCGAGGATCGCGTCTTTGTTCGCGATATTCGCCGAGATCACGTCGAGTCGCGTCCGCTGAGCGATCATGCCGGAGGTCGAGATATCAAGCGAGCCGTACATCGTCAGCTATCCCTCACACACCCGTCCGCTCGTCAACCCACGCGTTCGCTGATCGCGACCCGCATCGTGCCCGATTGCGTCCGCATCAGCTCCGTCGCCACTCGATACGCGCCGAGGTTCTCGGTCAGATCCTGCATCATGGATTCCAGGTCACGGTTGTTGCGGTCGTGTGCCAGCACGCCGCCGCTCGCACGCGATTCGGAGGAAAGCCGCACACCGCGATCCGTGAACTGGATCTCGCGGCTGCTCCGGAGCCTGAGCTCTCCCGACTGGCCCCCGGTGCGTTCGCGTCGCTCATCGACCGCGTCCCGGAGCGTCGCCTGAAACGCCTCGGGCGGCACATCTTTGTGCTGGAACCTCGGCGTCGATGCATTCGCGATGTTGTGCGACAGGATCGTCTGGCGCTGCGCGGCAAACTGGATCGACTGCGCCAGCGTCGGCAGCGCTCCGGCATTCGTTACATGGTCAACAAGCGTCATCTGGTGTCATCTCGCAAATGCCGGGCCAGAGGCCGGCAGGACCTTTGGCCGCCGGCTAGAGGGTCTCGGGGACCAGCTGCTCTTCTTTCCACTTCTTGAGCTTGAGCCCGAGCGTTCGCACCCCGATGCCGAGGCTCTTGGCCGTCTTCTGTCGGTGGCCGTTGTTCCGCTGGAGCACCGCCACGATCGCTTCCCGCTCGATCTCCTCGAGCGTGACCGGCTTGTGCGCGATCGAGCGCAGGTCCTGCCCGTCGGCGGCTGACGCCCCGTGCTGACGCGGCTCATGCGAGCCCAACGCCGACGCGGGCGCCGAGCCCGCGGTGCCTGTTGTCGCGGCCGCGTTCAGGAAACCGTTCGCAACAGCGGCGTCGACCTGCACGTGGCGCGCCAGCTCCGGCGCGGGAGCCGGCACCGGCGGAGAACCGGCCTCGCTTCCAAGCCATGCACCGATCATCGACGCGGAAACCGTCGACACCCCCGATGCCCGGCCGAGCACCACTGCGCGCTCGCAGATGTTCTGCAGCTCGCGCACGTTCCCGGGCCACGCGTAATCCTGCAGGAGGTTCATGCACCGGCCATCGAGATCGAGCTGCTCGATGCCCTCGCGTTCACACACCTCGGCCACGAAGTGCTCGGCGAGTTCCGGCACGTCATCCACGCGTTCGCGAAGCGGCGGCAGGTGGATCGGCAGCACGTTGAGCCTGAAGAAAAGATCCTGGCGGAACTCGCCGAGCGAGACCGACTTCGGCAGGTCGCGGTTGCTCGTCGCCACGACGCGGGTATCGACCCCGATCGTGAGGCTCGAGCCGACCCGCTCAAAGGCCCGCTCCTGGAGCACACGCAGCAGCTTGGCCTGCAACGCGGGCGGGATCTCGCTCACCTCGTCGAGCAGAAGCGTCCCATGATCGGCGAGCTCGAACCGACCCTTTCGCAGCTTGTCCGCCCCGGTGAACGCGCCCTTCTCATGGCCGAAAAGCTCCGACTCGAGCAGCGATTCGCTCAGGGCTGCGCAGTTCACCGCGAGGTACGGCGACGCGTGGCGGGAGCTGCACTCGTGAACGGCTCTCGCTACGACCTCCTTGCCGGAGCCCGATTCGCCCACGACCATCACGGTGCCCTGGCTGTCGGCCACCGCAGCAACCTGCTCTCGGACACGCCGCATCGCAGACGACGAACCGATGAGCCGCTCAAGCCCCGACCGCTGGGCCGTTTCCCCCGCCGGCGAACGGCGCGGCGGCGTCGCAGCCTGCAGGATCGCGTTCTGTTTCAGGAGCTCGCCGTGCTGGCACGCCCGCTTCACCGCGATGACGATCTCGTCGCCCTGGAAGGGCTTCGTGACGTAATCGAACGCGCCGAGCTTCATCGCGTGCACCGCCGTCTCGATGGTGCCGAAGGCGGTCATCAGCAGCACGGGCAGGTCCGCATCGATCTCGCGGATCCTCTCGATCAGCTCCGTGCCGGTCATCTCGGGCATCTTGAGGTCGCTGACCACCGCGTCGGGCCGGCGGCTCGCGATGCTGGTGAGCGCAGCTGGCCCGCTCGCGGCGGTGATGATCGAGAAGCCCGCTCGCTGGAGCGTGGATCCGACGCTGTCGCGCATCATCTCCTTGTCGTCGACGACGAGGACGGTTTTCATGGTTCGTTCCTGCGTGTTCATGCGGCGTTCCGCGGGTCGTGTGCGTTCTGCGAAGCTGCTTTGGGGAGGACGATCTCGATCGTCGCGCCGCCGGGGTCGCCGGGTGCCGGCTCACGGTTGTGCACGCGGACGACGCCGCCGTGCGCATCAACGATCCGGTGCACGATCGCGAGCCCGAGCCCGGTGCCGACCGCGCGCGTCGTAAAGAACGGGTTGAACATCCGCTCGCGGACATCGCTAAGGATCCCGGGCCCGGTATCACTGATAGAGAGGACCGCCGCGGCATCGCCCTGCGGGGTCTCGCCCGCGGCGGCAGAGAGCCCGATGGTCCCCTTCCGATCGACCGCCTCCGCGGCGTTGCGGATCACGTTCACAAGGGCCTGGCGGAGCATGACCGGATCGGCATCGACTTGGACCTCGCATCCACGGCTGGCCCTGATCTCAGAGCCGGCGAGCACGTCGCGGCAGGCATCGAGCGCGTCTGTGAAGATCTCGCCCGCCGCGAGCCGCTCCGGCTCGATCCGCATCTCTCTGCTGAAAGCCAGCACGTCGCCGACCACGGCATCGAGCCCGTGCACCGCGCGCACGATCTTGGTCGCGGTGAGCCGCGCGTCGCCCTCGGGCAGGTCGGCTGCGAGCATCTCGGCGTACAGACCGATCGAACCGAGCGGGTTGCGGACCTCGTGGGCGATGCCGGCAGCCATTTCGCCGAGCGCCGCGAGACGCCGCGAACGCTCGAGCTCGTCGTTCGCCCGCCGGAGCTCGCCCTGAAGCCGGGCGACCTCGCCCGTCAGACGCTCGTGCGTGCCCTGGAGCTTTGACGTCACATCGTTGAAAGCCTCGAACATCTCGGCCAGATCCGAAGCGGTGAGCGACTCGACGGACGGCGTGGCTGGTGCGGTTGGGGGCGTCATGGCTCAGGCGTCCCGGTCCTGGAACCGCGGCCCCTTGGGCTGCCCGCCGTACGCCTGCATCGCGGCGCCCGAACGCTTCGCCCCGCCGATCTCGGCGCTGATCGACGACCGCCGCTGCTCGATCACGTCCCGGTCGTGCTCGTCGCGGCGAGCGATCTGCTCCATGACCACCGCGAGATCAGCGAGCCGACGCCGGATCCTCGCCCGCTCATCCTCATCGAGCCTGTTGATGTTGGCATCCCAGTCGGCCCGGAACGGCGCGAGCGATGCCGCGAGGCCAGAGATCCGAGCGATGACGTCCTGCCGATCCGCGAGCACACGGAGCAGCGCGTCGGTGTCGTCGGTCTCGACGATCGAGTGCTGGCGCTTGCTGAGCTCGTCGAGCGTGGCGTACAGATCGATCTGCTGATCGATGAGCGCGACGAGCTCGCCGGGCGCAGCGTGCGAGTGGTCGGGGAATGCTGCCGTCGTATCGGTCATCCGTGACCTTTCGTGCGCCCGGTCTCCGCCGGGCGGTCGTCCTGTTATTCGAGTCCGTCCGCCGCTTGCATCGACGCGAGCTCGTACGTCGAGTCGAGCCATCGCTCCCAGTCCTGCCGGCTCATGGGGAGCGTCCGGTCGTCCCATGCCGACTCGGGGAGGCTCTCGTGAAACCGACGGGCCCGCTCGCTCGCCGTTCTCGCCCGATCGACATCTCCGAGCTCGAGATAGGCGTTGAATATCTGCACGAGCGCCACCAGCGAAGCCGCGTCGTCGGCATAAGCGTCTTTGGCAACGCCGTAGTACCGGATCGCGGGCTCGTACCTGCCGAGATCGAACGCGCAGTCGCCAAGGTAGAAGTGCGCGTTGCGAATGAAGACGCTCTCGAGCGTTGTCCGGCGGGCCGGCACGATCGTGGCCCCGCCGTCGCGCACCTGTGAGAAGAGCTCGATAGCTCGATTCAGGTGCGACTCGCGGGTCGCCGAAAGATCGCGGGCGACCGTCGGAGCGATCGCACCCTCGCCGAGCGTGTCCGTGATCGACGCGGCCTCCAGCCGGTACGCGTCGGCGAGCAGGTACTTCAGCCGGAGCGCCCGGCGGTCGTCGTCTCCCCGCGCGACCGCCTCTTCAAGCGTCTCGATCGCCCCCGGGAAGTCACCCCGGTAGTACCGCACCATGCCCATCGCGGATAACGCATCGGAGAATGCCTCGCCATCGATCCCGCCGGCCTCACCCCGGATGACCGCCTCAAGCAGGTCGCCCGCGCGGGCGTCGTTCGCCGGATCGGCGTCTTCAAGGTACGTCTCCGCGAGCGGGACATAGCTCCGCACCGCGAACGGACCCACGCCGGTACCTCGCTGCGGGTCGCTCGCAACCTCGATCAGCGACTCGTACTGCTCCGCCGCAAGGTCATATTGCCCGGCCGACTGGTACGCGCGGGCCAGACGGAACCTCGCCTCGGGCAGCCGCGGATCATCAGAAATCGTCGAAGCAAACTCGATGAACGACGCGATCGCCTCGCCGGTGTCGCCGCCCGAGTCGAACATCGTCGCCGCGGCCCAGAGGCTATCGGCGTAGCCGTCCCCATCATCGTCGCCTGCCAGCGCGTCCGCGTGTCGCCGGAAGTAGTCGGCGGCGCCGAGGAAGTCGCGCTGGCCCTGCAGCCGAGCCGAGGGGTCGAGATCGCCGAGGTCGACCGGCCGCCCCGCGATCTGCGACGCGTCGTCGATCAGCTCCTGAGCCGTTGCCCGCCGGATCTCGCCCTGCGCCAGCAGCACCTCGGGCGGAGCCGACGAAAGCCCCCAGAGGTCCTCCGCGATCTGCCCATACTGCGCCGCGGTATCCAGCTGCCCGCGGACCCGATACTCATCAACCCGACGCAGCAGGCTCCGCGTGGCACGCCCGAGGTACGCTTCGGACGCGGCAGCGAACCTCGCCTCATCCGCGACCCGCGCATAAGCCGCGACCGCGTCCCCGCTCGAAGCGAGGCTCGGGTCGATCTTCGAGATCCGCGCCACGGTCTCCGCGAGGGCGAGCGTCGCATCGAGGAACGAAGGCGAGCTGCTGTACGACTCGACGACTTCCTCGAAGTGCTCGCGAGCCTGCTCGAGCTCGCCGAGCTGGGCGAACACCCGACCCCGAGTCAGCCGCATCGATGCGTACAGCTCCGTATTCGGCTCGATGAGCATGCTCGCACGGTCGAGCTGCTTGGCCGCATCGGCCACGGCATCAACCTCGGCATATGCAGTACCAAGCAGCAGGAAGAGCTCGCCCCGGGCAGCATCGCTCGCGCTCGTCACGCGCGGCATGGTCCGCAGGAGCCTTGCCACAGCCTCATCCACGAGGCCGTCGTCGAGCCGCCGCTCGGTCTGTCTGGCGACGACCCACGCGCGGTCATCGACGGACAGCATCGGGTCGCCGTCCAGCACCAAGAGCTGCTCATCGGCGAGCGTTCGAAAGGCCGGATCCGCTGCGGCGGCCTCGATCAGGCTCCGGCGGAGCGAGACACGCGCGACCGACGTGTCATCCGGCAACGCATCGATCCGCGATGCGGCCTCATCAAGCTCCCCGAGCTCGATGAGCGACGCAATCAGCCGGCGCTGATCGATCGGGGGCATTTCGTAGCCGGAGCCTTCAGCCTTGCCGTACTCGTCGACGACGCTCTGGTGGTTCGTCAGCCCCGTCAGACCGAGCCTGCCGATGCCGTCGGCGATCGCCCGCGCCCTCGCCGCGTGGAACCGCTGCCGCGTCTGCGGAGTGACGTAGGCCTCACCGATGAGCGGACGGGCACGATCGTTCAAGAGCGCGAGCGCGTCATCGGAGCGGTTGCTCTCGATCATCTGCTCCGCCTGAGCGACCATGCCCTGCACGTCGGGCCGGGGCCGGGTCACAACCACAGCCATCAGGCCCGCGAGGAGCAGCACGACGGCCGCCGCGAGCGTCGGCGCTTGCCAGAGTTCCCGCCACGAACGGTGCCGCCTCGGGTCCCGGTTGTCGATGGTCTCAGCCACGATCCCGCGCCTCCGTGCGCGTCACGGGCCCGCCTGGCCCGACAGGTCTATCGGGAGAGCGGACGCGCAGCCTCCACCGATCTGCGCAGAAATCGCCGATGCGGGTCTTCACGTGCCGCTACGAGTCAAGTCGGGGACGGTCCCGCGTGCGGGGTTTAGCCAGCCTCCGACCCGCCCGCGACAGGCATGAGCACGGCGGATCGGGCCATCAGATCGCCCCGATGCCGCCCCGCCGGATCGCTCAGCACGATCGCCGTCGCAGGGAAAAGAAACCACTTCAGCAGGTTGCGGAGGATCGCGGCGGCGGGTGTCGGCGTGCGGAACACGCCCGGCTCCGGGGCTGAGCCCGGAAGGGGATCGACCCGTGCCACGAACAGGCCCGCAGCGAGCTTGCCCAGGCTTCGGCCCGCGAGCATCTCACCTACGGACGAATGCGCCGCCGCGACCGCGAGCGACATCACCAGCGGCACGATGTCCACCGAGCCCGTCAGCGGGAGCGCGATCGGACCTAGCGTCTCCGCGATACTCATGTCGAGGAGTCGGCTGGTCACCCAGACCGCCGGGATGAAGTCGACAAACGTCGCCAGCACCCGCCGGCCCGGGGTCGCGATCGCCGTGCCCGGAGGCAGGACCGGCTCCGCCGCGGCAGGAGAGGGCCGCACAACAACCAGCAAGACAAGGATCATGCACGCGAAAAGCAGGATCGCGAGCGACTGGAACTCGTTCCGCGAAACAGGCGAAGCCGCGGACGC
Source organism: Planctomycetota bacterium (assembly GCA_039821685.1). Lineage (GTDB taxonomy): Bacteria > Planctomycetota > Phycisphaerae > Phycisphaerales > UBA1924 > JANQQZ01. Next base: position 17,926 of record JBCBNT010000008.1, read on the forward strand.
CCGCCCCGAGGCCAGCAGTTCGCCCGTCACCAAGCTGAACTCGACCACCGATACAGCACGCTGCGCAATCCCCGGCGACGGAAGCGTCGACGCGACCGGCTCGTCAGCCTCGGACGAAGCCGACGCGGCCACGATCAACCGCCCCGGATCGGCCTGCACCGCCGCCGGAGCGTCAAATCTCGCCGCGATCTCGCCGAGTCTCACAGCCCCGGTCGGCCCGATTGCCAGCACGTCTGACGTCAGGGGCGTCGCGGGCTGCAGCGCGATCCATTCGCCGAACCAGTCCCCGATGATCCTCGTGTCACGCCAAGCGGCGCCATCCGAGCCCGGCACCGCGTCGCCAACCCAGCGGCCATCGTCGAGTTGCCACCACCTGAGCGCACCGCTCGCAGAGTCGAGCACCGCCGGCGCACCATCCCGCCATGCGAGCCCGAGCGGATCCGCAACGTCATCCGGCAGCCTCGTCGCGAAAGGTGCCCACGCGTTCGCCGCAAAACGAAGCAGGGTGAGGCCATCATCGCCGCGTACGAGCACGATGGGCGTGGAGCCGTCGCTCGTCGCAGCGACGACATCGCCCTCAATCGCCGGCAGCACCTCGAGCCGACGCAGAGGCTGGTGCCCCCAGAGGTCCCGCACACCCCTCGCCACGGCCCGGCTCCGCCCGACGCGCGTCTGGCCCGGATCGTCACCCCGCGTCATCGCATAGACCGAGTCCCCCACCGCGATCAGGTGCTCGGGCACCCCGTCCAGCCTCACGATCCGCGACACACGTAGGTCGGGCGAAGGAGCAGCCGCGCCAACGGGGATCCGCGGCGGCACGTGCACCAGAATGCCCGCCTCAGACGGCTCGGGCGCCTCGCCACCCTGTTCCGAAGGCACCGGCTCCGGCTCGATCACGAACCACGCATGCGGCGACGGCGAAGCAGGCTGCGCAGCCACTTCGCCGCGGAGAGTCAGGCACAGCGCCGATGCCACCGAGAGCGCACACACAATCAGCCGAACGTGGAGACACACGCCACAACTATAGATCACAAACCGCAACGCCCGATCGGCGGATCATTCGGCCTCTCGTAGCGACGCAAGGCGTTCCAGTTCGGCTTCGAGCCTGTCAAGATACGGCCCGCTTCCGCCCATCCGTGACTCCGACTCGGCGAGCGCCTCACCCGCCTCCTCAAGCCGGCCGACGGATGTCAGTGTTCGGCCGTAGTTGAGCATAAAGATCGCGATCGCAGGATCGGGCAGCCCGCTCCCGGGCCCAGCACTCGCAACGACGCCCTCGATCAGCGGGAGCGCTTCGTCGGACCGCCCGTTCGCCTCGAGCAGGTGCGCGAGATTGTTCTTTGTCACGAGCGTGTCGAAGTGGTCCGCCCCGAGCGACGCCTCTTGGATGCCGAGGATCCGATCCAGCATCTCGGCGGCCTCATCGTCGCGGCCCAGCCGATCGAGCGCCGAGGCATGGTTCCGCATCCCGATGAGCGTGCGAGGATTGTCGGGGCCGAGGATCGCGGGCAATTCGTCGGCAAGCCGCTGGGTGTAGGGCAGCGCGTCCGTCAACCGATCGAGAGACATCAGCAAGACGGCGTGATTGCTGACCGCGAGCATCTCGTCGGGATGTCCAGGCCCGTGGAACGCCGAGGCATCCGACATCGCCCGCTCGCTCATCTCGACGGCGTCATCGATCCGCCCGACGGCCACGTATGACGTCGGCAGCACGCCCCGCGTCATCCGCATCGCGTAGTGATCTTCGCCCATCAGGCCCGGACCTTCACGGAGCACACCCTCAAAGAGCTCGATCGCCTCGGAGTGGTCCCCGCGTGCAGCCAGCGCGATGCCGAGGTTCCCTCGAGCAATCAACAGCGACGGCGCACTCGCAGCCGGGCCAGACCCGAACACAGATTCCAACCGGCGAAACACGGCAACCGCGTCGTCCGCCATGTTGAGATCCAGCAGCACGCGCCCCATCGCCGAAAGCACGCCCGGGTCGACCTGCGCCGACTCATCCGCCAGGGCTTCGGCCGATGCGCTCGCTGAGATCAGCACCGATTCCGCTTGTTCATACTCGCCAAGGTTCCGGTGCGCCTCGGCCAGAGTGACCGCTGCGAAGAAACTCGTATCCGAATCGACCGGCGCGGCTGAACCCTCGGCCGCGCTGACCCGAGCCATCGCGCGCTCGGCCAGAGCGAGACCATCGTCGTATCGCCCGACGTAGATGTAGCTATCAGCCAGGCCGGTCTCCACCGCGACGGTCTCGCTCACGCTGACACCCGGTGTCGATTCCGCGATCTCCACCGCCCGCTCAAAGTGCGCCGCCGCACTCCGATGATCGGCGAGCGACGCGTACGTCGTGCCAACAGTCCGGTGCAGGTCGAACGCGACAAGCGGGTCGTCCCGGTGCAACCGATCGATGAGCGCCTCGGAACGCCGGATCACGTCGGTCACCTTGACATCAGGCCCATCGATATCCGGGTCGGGCGAAGCGAGCATGTCCTGCAGGAAGCCGAGCGACGACACCGCCCGCCGCTCCGCGAGTTCTGCGGCGTCGCGTTCCTTCGATGCCGTCAGGAAGCCGACACCCGCGAGGATCGCCAGCGCCGCGATGACCACCGACGCAGCGACTGCTCCCGCCGTGCTGATCGGGTGCCGCCTGATAAACAGCGACCCGCGGTACCACGCCGAGGGCTCCCTCGCCAGCACGGGCCGACCCTGAGCGAATCGCTCGAGGTCATCGGCAAGCGCCGCGGCCGACTCATAGCGCGTCGTCAACTCGAACGCCGTCGCCATCCGGTAGATCGCGTTGAGATCGCCGCCGATATCGAGCGACGGCAGCTCGCCGCGGGCGATCGCCTGCATCACCCCGAACGACGATCCGCTGCTGGCGTCGACGGCCGGGCGGCCGCTCACGAGCTCGAAGAGCAGGATACCGAGCGCGTACACATCCGTGCGGACATCCGCCGCCGCGGGCGACGCCTCCAGCTGCTCCGGGCTCATGTACCCCACCGTGCCGAGCAGCTCGCCGGTCATCGTCATGGCGTCATCCACCCGCCCGGCAGCGTTCATCGCCGCGACACCGAAGTCGATCACCTTCGGCAGCCCGTCGTCTGTCAGCATCACATTCGAGGGCTTGATATCCCGGTGCACAACGCCTCGCTGGTGCGCCGCGTGCAGACCCCGAGCGAGCGATGCGACAAGCACCGCCGCGTCGTGTGCTGCCATCGATTCCCCGGTCTCCCGGAGCGTCCGCCCGCGCACGAACTCCATGACGAGGCACGGCGCGGACGACCCGCCCGGTAGCTTCGCCTCCCCGACCTCAAAGATCGCCGCGATGCACGGATGATCCACCGAAGCAACGGCGCTCGCCTCTCGTGCGAATCGGCGCACCGCCCGCGGCGTGCCCAGGCCCGACCGCAGGACCTTCACCGCGACATCGCGCTCCGGCTCGCGCTGCCGCCCGGCGTAGACATCGCCCGAGCCGCCTCGCCCGAGCACGCCCATCAGGTCGATCCCGTCGATCTCCGGCATCGCAGCCGTGTCGGACCCGCCGAGCAGGCCGAGCTGCTCATCGACCGCATCGACGAGCCCGACGCTGTCCTCGTCGTGTTCAGAGAGAAGATCACCGACTGCATCGGCGACCTGCGGATAGTCAGCGCGGAGCGCCTCGATCTCGGCCGGCCAGACTGCCGGCTCGGCTTCCGCAATCCGCCGGGCCTCGGCGAGAGCGCGACACCACACGTCGGCGGCGCCCGCATCGCCTTTGGACTCACCGGGCTCCGGACGATCGATGGTCACCCGCCAACCTCCGCGCCGCCCCGCCCGGCGATCGACAGCTTGAGCCAGCTCCGAGCCGTAGCCCAGTCGCGTTTGACCGTCCGCGGCGCGACGCCCAGCGTCTCGGCCGTGCTGTCAACCGAAAGACCCGCAAAGTACCGCAGCATCACGACCTCGTACATCCGTGCATCGGCAGACCGGAGCCCATCGAGCGCCGCATCGAGACGCTCGATCGATTCATCGGGCGCGATGGCCCTCGCGGGATCGTCCGGCAAGGCCGGGTCACGCAGTTCGACGCGGGCCCGGTCCCCGCCCCGCTTCAGGGCGGCCCGCTTCCGCGCCGCATCGACGAGCACGCGCCGCATCGACTGCGCAGCCGCCCAGTAAAACGCGCGGTCGTCCTCCCAGTCGACGGACGGATCTTTCAAGAGCCGCAAGTACGCCTCGTGCACGAGCGCCGTCGGCTGGAGCGTGATGCCGGCCCGCTCGCCCTGCATCTGCCGCGTCGCGAGCGTCCGTAGCTTGGCGTACACCGCTTCGGAGAGCTGCTCGGGCACGGCGGGCCAGGTCCCACCATCGTGTGGCATGCCAACTTTCTCGCGGCTCATGGCCCCTCGCCGTCTCCGATTGCGCCATTGACCTCTGGGAGCGGCATAAGCCGTCTCCCAACGGAACCACACCCGTTCACCGAGAAGGTACACGCCACGCGAAGCCGTGTCGATGGAGGATTGCAAGATGTTGACAGCAAAGACGTTATTGGCAGCGGCCGCACTCGGAACCGTCGGCATGGGCCACGCATCGGCCCAGGTGAGCGAATGGACAGGCAACGGAGCGACCAACTCGTTCCTCGATGCCGCCAACTGGTCCGCCGGAGTGCCTGCCGGGCCCTCGGCAACCGCATTGATCCCCTTCGGCGGCCCCGACCTGCAGGGCGTCGCCTCTGTCGGCGCAATCGAGATCACAGGCGGCGGCCTCGAGCTCAGCTTCGGCAGCACTCTCGAAATCACCGGTCCGGCAGCCACAAACAACGCCCTGATCCGAATCAATGCCGATAACTCGAGCTTCAATTCGATCTTGAGCTTCCCGAACACAACCACGCTCAACGGCACCGGCGTGCTCGAGATGCTCACCGCCAACGACAACTCCCAACTGGCCGGCGCAGGGCTGCTGATCAACGGACCGTCGCACACCATCCGCGGGACAGGTCAGGTCAATGTCGCTTGGATCAACCAGGGCGTGATCGATGCTGCAGAGGGAAACGGCACCCAGCGCGACCTCGAGATCCGCGCCGGCGGCGAGAACCAGGGCACGATGTCGGCCACACTGAACACCTTCGACGGAATGCTCCAGATCATCGGCGCACCGATCATTCAGACCGGCTCGGGCAGGCTCTTTGCCAACGGCGGACAGATCGAGATCTTTGAGGGCTCGTCCGTCATGGGCGGCACCCTCGAGACCACCAACGGAGGCTCGATCGATACCACGGCCGCCAGCGGAAACGTCACCTTCGCCGACGTCACGAACCAGGGAGACCTGTTCATCGACTTCGGGACCATCGTCGACGTCATGGGCTCGGGGCTCACGAACAACGCCCTCATCGTGCTCAACAACCAGAACAGCAGCGCGAATGCAGCACTCAATTTCGCCCAGACCGGCCTCCTCGGCGGCAGCGGCGAGCTCCGCATGCGGACGAACTTCGATAACAGCCAGATCAACTCTTCACCGAGCGTCACGCTCTCGCACGGCTCCGATCACACGATTCGAGGTGTCGGGCAGATCAACGCAGCGATGAACAACGCCGGCACCGTGGCAGCGGATCTCGCGGTCGCGCTGAGCGCGAGCCCGCTCGAGCTGCAAACCAACAACAAGGTCAACTCCGGCCTCTTCGAGGCCCGCTCAGCGAGCGAGCTGGCGATCGATGGCATCGCGGTCGACCAGTCCGGCGGTGGAATGATCGCGGCGACCGACGGCCGCGTCACATTCGCCGGCCCTTCGACGGTGCACGGAGGTGACATCTCGTCGTCGGGGTCCGGTTCGGTATCGATCCTCACCGGCTCGACCACGACATTCGACGATGTGGCATCGAGTGCCAGCCTCTTCATCGACGCCAACGGGACGCTGAACCTTGACACGGGTCTCATCAACAACGGCACCATCGCCATCAATGAACAGAACTCTTCCTTCAATGCCACGCTGACGACCGACGAACAGATCAGCATCCTCGGAAACGGCAGCATCATCCTTCGCACCGGCGGTGCCAATTCCTTTATTACGACCACCGGCAGCGGCGAGCTCACCCTCGGCTCCGGGCAGACGCTCGTCGGTACGGGCGAAGTCAACGGCCAGATTGTGAACAACGGCATCATCGCCGCGGACGCCGCGAGCGCGCTCTCGGGCCTCGCGCTCGAACTCGACATCGGACCCTTCACGAACAACGGGATGATGATCGCCGAAGCAGCAAGCGAGCTGCAGTTCCAGGACGTGCTCGTCACACAAGACGCCCCGGCCTCCATCGAGGCAATGGGTGGGCTCGTCACCCTCGGAGCCGGCGCAAGGATCGAGCAGGGTGAGCTCGTCTCGGCCGACGCGGGGCTCTTCAGGACCTTCGGCGGCGGCGACCGCGAGCTCAGCGGCGTCACACTCAACGGCACCGTGCAAGTCGATGCGGGCACTACGCTCACCGTCGACAACGCGGGACTCGTCAACAACGGGCTCATCGAGGTCAACCGGAACAACTCATCCTTCAACTCGAACCTCGACCTGTCGGATGCGACGATCTCAGGAACGGGAGAGATCCAGCTCCGAACGGGCGGCAACAACAGCTTTGTGCGCACGAAACCCGGCACGACAGGACAGATCGGCGTCGGGCAGCTCGTCAGAGGTGTCGGGGAAATCCAGGGCGAGCTCATCAACGACGGAATGATCGCGGCCGACGTTGCTGTCTCGCTCTCAGGCATCGAGCTTGTGCTCAACACAAACAACAAAACCAACAACAGCCAGCTCCGCGCCGAGGGCGGCTCGGTGCTCTCAACGACTGGCGTCACCATCGACCAGAGCTCCGGCGGAAGCATGCTCGCCGCGGACGGCGGCACCGTCGAACTCAACTCCGGATCGGCGATCATCGGTGGGACGCTCGGGAGCAACCCCGGCGGTAAATGGTCCGTGTTGGGCGGCCGATCGGACATCGATGCGGTCGCACTGAACGGCACCGGAGAGGTGAAGCTCGGCACAACCCTCGGAATCCTCGACGGTGCGCTCCAAAACGACGCGGCGATCACGATCAACCCAGACAACTCGTCATTCGACGCCGTCCTGCTCATCGCGCAGGACACTCAGATCACGGGCGCGGGGTCGATGGACTTCTTCACGGAAGGCTTCGGGAACTCTGCTGTCCGGCCCGAAACAGGGCTCGACCCCTTGCCCGTGCTCACCAACGGCCCGGACCACACGCTGAGCGGCTTTGCCACGATCGAGGTTCCGCTGGTCAACGAGGGCACCATCAGAGTCGGCCGGCCGATCCGCGATTTCATCGCACGCGACTCGGTGGCCCTCACATCAGGGGGCACGATGGAAGTAAGCATCGGCGGCAACGGACAGAACGGGCAGCTCGAGCTCTCAGGCGCCGATGCATCGGCGAGCATCGCGGGGTCGCTCGACCTTCAACTGCTTGCCGGCGAAACGCTCACCAACGGATTCAACCACGTCATCGTCGACGGGCCCTACACCGGCGAGTTTGAGAACATCGCGCTGCTGACCGACGGCCCGCTCGTCACCCGGATCCGCTACGAGACAGACGAGATCGTCGTCCGGACCCGCTGCCGGGCCGACGTCAACCTCGACGGGCTCCTCTCGCCCGCCGACTTCACCGCATGGATCGCCGCGTTTAACACGCGAGACAGCGTCGCCGATCAGAACCTCGACGGGCTCGTCTCACCCGCCGACTTCTCGTCGTGGATCCAGAACTTCAACACGCCCTGCCCGTAAAAAGCACGTTTACCACAACCGCAGCCTCGGGGCTTACCGCCCCGGGGCTGCTTTGCTTCGGGCGAAGTCATTCAACGCGGAACGAACGCCGATCAGTGCGGACCTTCCCGTACAAATCCTCGTGCCTGATCTCGAGCACATGCGTGCCGGAAGGCAGCCCCGCGGGCAGCGTCCCGGACCAGAGGTGATGCGCAGTATTCGGGTTTGCGACGACGCGGTACCCGCGCGCCTCATCGGGGATCGACCGCTCACGACCATGCGTCGCGGCGTAATGCGGATCGATCATCGGCGTGAAGTCGAGCGGTGACCAGCCCGCGAGCACGCCGCCTGATTCTCCCAAAGCCCGCCCACCGACAACCCGCATCTCGACCCGATCGCCCTCGGCGCCGTTAAACACGTTCACCACGACCGGGCCCGGTGCGACCGACGGCGCGCTGCCATCGCCGGCGGGCGCAGCGAGCGAGATGCTCATCGCGTGCGTGTCGCTCCGCCGGGCCGCCCGGAACTCGGTCGAATAGCGATTCCCCTCGATGTGCAGGAGCGTGTAGCCGTTCGGCGCACCGTCGGACATCTGGGCATGCGGTCGGCCGTACTCATCGGGCGCCCCGCGGTACCACGATCCGCTCGCGGTCACCGCATTCAAATGGTGGTGCACCGCACCGGGAAACCGATCCGGGTGAAGCTCGTTGTGCTGACCGATCGGATCCGCGGTGTAGCCCTCCTCGGCCCCAAAGAACCAGTGCCGCTGCAGATGCGTGTGGCCGGACAGGCTCAGCGTGTGCGGGTGCGTCGAGAGCGCCTCGAATAGCTCCCGCTGCTCCGGGATCCGGTGCACGCCGCCGCCCTCAATCGGAATGTGAAACGCGAGCACGACAAGATCGTCCCGCGGCACACCTGCCAGGTAGTTCCGCACAAAATCGATCTGCTCAGGACGCAGCCCGCCGCGGTAGTTGTTCGTCACGGGCCGCTGACCGTCGGCCCAGGCCGGCAGGTCGGTGTCGCGCATGCCCGCGTAGCCGAGGTAGATCACGTTATCGAGCACAATGAAGTGGGCCCGCCCGTACTGGAAGGCGTAGTCGGTCGGGCCGTACACCCGCTCGAAGGTCTCGTCGGCATAGCGGTCAGGATCGGGCTCGGTCAGCGATGACCCCCCCGACAGGAAGTTCATGTCGTGGTTGCCGTACACGTTGTACCACGGCACACCCAGAAGCGACTGCGCCTCGTTCAGCGGCTCGAAAAAGTCGAGATGGTCTCCGACAAGATCGCCCAGGCTGATGCCGAGGCTCGCGCCGTGGATGTTCGCCTCGCGGCCCGTGCCGCCCGGCACGACATGCGGATCGATCACGTCGGCGCGGAAGTGCCCGATCTGCTCCATCGTGTAAGGCTGCGGATCGCCGAAGACGATCACGCTGAAATCCTCGGACTCGTCAGCCCGCACAAGCGGGAAGTCGATCGATGCGGGCAGGTCGCCCGTCGGCTCCACGCCCGGGAAGATAAACCCGTCATCGGGCGACCCCTCGGGCTTGTGGATGTAATAAAAGTTGGGTGTGCCCTGCTCAAGCATCGGCACCTGGTACCCCGCGGGCTTGACTACCGACACGATCGAGTCGTCACCGACAAGTAGCTCGTACCGACCCTCGGCGTCCGTCCGCACAACGTCGATGCCGTTGGTCACCGCGACGCCCGCGACACCCGGCTCCGATGCCTGCCGCACGCCGTCCGAGTTGCGGTCTTCAAAGACAACGCCCGTCGCCGCGTCCTGGCCAGAAGCGGTCAACGCGACACACGCACCCATCCCGATCAAAAGCAAGCGCATAGCGGGCTCCCTGTCAGCTGCGGACCTCGGTTCTCAAGAACGTCGGGCGCAGGCTACGGCCGGGGATCATCCGCGTTCTGCCGGATCTCAAACACTTCATCGATTCTGTATCTATCCAGCAGACCAGCAAAGTCGAACACCGCGTCGCTCGGTCGACGGGGATCCATCGCAGCCCGCGACAGGCTGAGCTCGATCCGGGCGTCCGCCTCCGGGAGATCGATCTCGGCCCGCATCGGCATCCGCGGCTCAACCGGAGCGCCGACGCGGTTCAGCACCCGGCCGTGCCGGCTCAAGCGTGAGCGGGCGATCAGCGTGTCATCCGTAGCGAGAATCTCGACCGCGACCGGATCGAGCGACACCGTATCAACATGCACACGTCGGACACGCCCCGATTCGTCTAGACAAATCGCCGCCGTGCGCGACGCGTCGACGCCGGCAAGCGACGATCGCTCCACGCTCAGCACCCTGGGGCTGCCGGGCTCGGGCCAACGCACAAGGTCGAGCGCGAGCAGCACGTCGCTCGGCAACACCGGCACGCCCGTGGCCCGCGCCGAGGCCTCGGCCGCCTCAGCCGTTTCGCCGACGTAAGCCCGACGGCCCTCGAACAGCTCAAGCCACCAGTACCGTGCATCGTCCGCGCCGAGGATGAGATACATCTCGCCGAGCTTGCCGATCAAGACCGCGACCGAGCCGGGACGCTCGAACAGAAAAAATCCCTCGCCCTGATCGCGGCGGCGCTCGCCCTCGGCGTCAACATACCGAAGGCTCGTGACCGACCTCGCCCACAGACGATCGAGCGTGCCGATGCGACGCTCAGCTCCCGCGTAGAGCATGTCATACGTTGGTTGCGGTGATTCAACAGCCGCGTCTTCCTCGCTTTCGAGCCTGCTCGACGACGTGCCACAGCCGGTCTGAAACGTGAGAAGGACGACAAACGCGATCGCCGCGAGCCGGACCGAGCTCATGCCGCCGGGCCTTCCACTGGCTCCATGAGCGCCGCGACCTGCTCGGCAAGATCGGCGAGAGCCGCCTCATCGAGCTCGCCCGACGCCTGCGGATCGTGCACCTCGATCGGCGCAGCGTCCGCGTCGGCTCCGCGCGGCCTGACAAGCAGCACGCCCTCGCCGGCGCCGGCATACTCCAGCTTCCGCTTCCGCATCAGCTGCAACGCGAGCACGTACCGGAAGGCCCGCCGGCCCGCGTGCTCCGTGCCGTCGAGCTGCTCGAAAAGATCCAGCATGCCGTCGGCCGAGATGATCGGGTCGGCCGACCGGTCCGGGTGCGGAGCGGTCGATCGCCACATCGCCACCCGGCCGCCGCCGTCCGGCGCCGCGGTCTCCCAGGCTCTTGCCGAGAAATCGGTCCGCTCGAACGCCTCGCCGTCCGCCGTTTCCGCAAGCACCACGACGATCGGCTCGCCCGGCTCCAGATCGCGCCCCTCAAGAGCACACCGGCCGGTGCAACGCGGGATCGAAATCGTCGGCTGGGCTGGCATCAGAGCACTCTACCCGCGCACGAGCCGCACGGTTTCGCACCGCTACCGGCAGGTCAGCTCGAAGAATCGATTCTCCGTGCCGCCCGGCCCGACGCGGAACGTCTTGGTCATCCCGCAGCTTGGGCACCGAGCGATGTACGACCGCTCGTCGGGGCGCCGGTACACGCGAACGTACTGATTCGCGCATTCGAAGTACACGCGGAGGTACGGCTTCGCCCTGCTCGCTTGAGATGGTCCGCCCTGCGACATGCAACCTGTATCGGCGATCAGACCGGATCGGAGCAAGCCGGGCGAGCCCACCACATAGCTTGATCGGATTCTTATAGGGTAACGCCCGAGCGACACGCGCGCCGATCTACACTCGCGCGGCCCGACGCCGGGTTTCGAAAGACTGAAAGGGCCACGCCGAAGCATGCTTGGCACGCTGACCATCCTCCCCGAACCGCCGCCGCCACCGACGCCGGTCGGGCTCATCGCCGCCGGCGGCCGGCTGCCGGTGCTCGTCGCCGAGGGACTTCGGGAGCGAGGCCACCCGGTCCACGGGCTGGGCCTCAGCGGGCTCTACGAGCGAGAGCTGCCCATGCTCTGCGATAGCTTCCGCACCATCGGCCTCTTCCGGATGGGCACCTGGGGCCCCACGCTCCGCCGCCTCGGCGTGGGCCACGCCATCATGGTCGGCAAGGTCGATAAAGCCCAGCTCATGCACGACCCGCTCAAGCTCGTCCGGCACATCCCGGACCTGCGCACCGTGCGCGTCTGGTACCGCGAGCTCCGGCACGATCGGCGGTCGTACGCTGTGCTCAAGGCGATCGCCGATGAGCTCGATCGCAGCGGAGTGGCCCTGATCGATTCCACAGCCCCCATCCCGGACCAGATCGCGACCACCGGCGCGATGACCCGCCGCCCCCCCACCGACGAGCAGAAGGCGGATATCGACTTCGTCTGGCCCCTGCTCACCGAGACGCTCCGGCTCGACATCGGTCAGGCGATCGCCGTGCGGGACCGCGACGTGATCGCTGTCGAGGCGGTCGAGGGGACCGACCGCATGATCGAGCGGGCCGGCGCCCTCTGCCGGGCCAAGGGCTGGACGCTCTGCAAGGGCGCACGCGTCGGACACGACCGCCGATCGGACGTACCGACCGTCGGGATCGACACGATCAAAAGGCTGTACGACGCCGGCGGCCGCTGCCTGGCGCTCGCCGCGGGCGACGTCATCATGCTCGACAAGCCCTACATGCTCGGGCTCGCGGACGAGATGGGCGTCTCGGTCATCGGCGTTCCCATCGGAGCCTCGAAGACGCACGCGCGGCGCGAAGACGCGTGAGCGACCCCGAGCACCCCTACGTCGGCCGCGGCGGGCTCAAGCTCGAGCACGCGATCAGGCACTTCCGGCTCGATATCACGGGCCTGGCGTGCGCCGACCTCGGCTGCTCCACCGGCGGGTTCACCGACTGCCTGATCCAGCACGGCGCCGCACACGTTGTTAGCGTCGATACCGCCTACGGCGAGCTCGCCTGGAAGCTCCGCACCGACGACAAAGTTACCGTGCGGGAGCGGACCAACGCGCTCCACGCCGAGCCGGACTCACGGCTCGACCTCGTCGTCATCGACCTGAGCTGGACGCCCCAGCGACTCGCGCTGCCGGCCGCAGCCAAGTGGCTCGCGCCGACAGGCCGGATCATCACGCTGATCAAGCCCCACTACGAACTGACAGACGCCGAGAAGCACGCTCTCCCAAGCGGGGGCGTACTCGAAGAATCGGACGCGGAGCGCGTTGTGCACCGAGTGCTCGATGATGCCCTCCAGCTCGGCTTCCGCTCACTCGGCGTCACCAAATCGCCCATCCTCGGCGGCGGCAAGCGGAGCAAGAGCAAGTCCCGCGGCAACGCCGAGTGGCTCGCGCTCGTCGAACAAGCCGCGAAGCATCGCCCCGAAGCGTGAACCCCGGGACGATGCGCGAAAGTACAGCAGTCGATCTTCCTTAGCGGCAACGCTTCGGTGCGTGCCGAGAGACTCGATAGCCGTGCCCGTGCCAGCGGTGGCCCCAGCCCCGGTGCCAACCCCGATGCCAGCCGGATTGCGGATCACGGTGCCAGCCGCGATGCCGAACGGGGTGCCAGTCGCGTCGCGGCGCGCAGCGGACACGATGCCGAGGCCCGTAGAACCTGTCGTGCTTCGCGAAGCCGCTGATAGGCCGGATCGTCAAGACGTCCCGCCCGAACGTGAAACCGAAGCTGAACCCCGGCGCCGAGATCACGAACGAGGGCCGGCGGCCGCGGTACCGCACGTGCACGCAGCCGTCCGACACCCACGCGTCGAAGCCGCAGCCGATGAGCACGTCGGCAAGGCTGCGGCAGGGATCGCGGTGATACCGGAAAGCGTGCCGGTCGCGACCGATCCGCAGTGTTCCCTCGAACCCATCGTGATCGTGACCCGCGTGATGGCGGCCCCTGTCGCCGCGCTGGGCCTCGGCATCTGCGGCGACGAGGCCGCCCGTAAGCGACACCGCGAGCATCCCGATGACACCCGCCCGACTTGCTGAGAATCTCATGCGTGTTCTCCCTGAACAGCCAGGGCACCCGATCCAAACACATACCGTTCAGATTTCGGCCCTCAGGCTGCTCTCCGGGCCCTGATGTGCTCCGTTGACGGGCAAATGATCGATTTTACGAAATTAGTAAGCATTTACGTATTTCTGGTATGATCTGGGCGTTCGGCTGTCAGGGAGCTCGCGTCGGGGGTGGATGTGCCCCGTGGGCCACGTGCGGCCCGCCCTCAGAAAGGAGCCGAGGCATGCAGCCGAGGAAGGGCACGATCATCACGACGGACGACCCGCGGCGGCTGAGCCCGATCGAGTCATCGATCATGGACTGGTGCAACATGGCGCACCGCGTACGGGCCCGCGGCGACGAGGCAGAGCTCGCCGCGGTGAGCCGCGAGCTGACCCGGCTGCTGCGCCGCTACGACGAGACCGACGGCGACGGGCACGCCAACCCGGCGTGGTCGCGTCCGAATCAGCGGGCGCTCGTGCAGTCGGCGCTCGGCCGGGTGGGCGAGGCGATCGAGACCGAAACGACCGCGCTCCGATATGCGGATACGCCGCGCCGGGTCGAGGTCAGCGCGGGCAACATCGCGGCGAGGCTCCTGCGAGTGGGCGACGCCGAGCGGGCGATCCCCTACTTCCTGGATGCATGGGATGCTGCGCCGTACAGCGTGCCGGTGCTCCTGACCGGCGCAACCGCGTTTCATCGCACCGGCCGGCTTGAGGAGGCCGACGCCGTCTTCGCGTCGCTGCTCGAGGTCGCGCCCACCCTCGGGCCCGATTCGGACCTCGCGGCGTGGCTCAAGCACGACGACGATCTACGCGACCTCGCGAAAGAGAGCGAGGGGCTCGCCGAGCTGTTCCGCTGGCTCGAATCGATCGGGGGTGCGGCATGAAGGGCGCCCCCAGAAAGCAGCCGATCGATCACGACGCGTTCTGGTCGATGTACGAGCGGGAGCTTCGGCCTGAAGTGACACGCTCGTGCACATCCCACGGGAGGCGGCTCGGGCATGCCGTGGACCCGGACGACATGTCATCGTGGATCGATTGCAGGGTCTGGAAGCTCATCGAGGGCTCCGCGAACCCGATCGTGCCGGAAGGGGCCGACGCCCGGGAGGCGATCACCCGCATCCGCGGCGCGCTGCCGATGCTCACGCGGTGGGCGCACCTCGCGCTCATTCGGAAAGCGATGCGGATCAGAACACACGAGCACGGCGTCGATCAGCAGGCGATCGAGTCGCTGTCGCGGTCCCGGGCCGAGCCCGGCGCGTTCGAACGATCGGAGACGGTGCGGGCGGGGCTCGATGCCCTTCGCTCGCGGGTCTCGGCGGACGTCCGCTCGAAGCTGGCGGCGTCCTGGCCTCACGCGGAGGAACGGGAACGCATCGCGGATGCCCTCGATGTGAATGACAAAGAGGATCTGGCGATGCGGGACATGATCGAATCGGGCGAAATGAA
Source organism: Planctomycetota bacterium (assembly GCA_039821685.1). Classification (GTDB taxonomy): domain Bacteria; phylum Planctomycetota; class Phycisphaerae; order Phycisphaerales; family UBA1924; genus JANQQZ01. Next base: position 32,986 of record JBCBNT010000008.1, read on the forward strand.
GGAGAACACGGTGCATCAGATGCGTTCACGGAGCATGAAGCGGACGCGGGCGGTCTTCGAGGGCTCGCGCGACGCGGCCTGGAAGTTCCTGCCGGCGATCCTCGTTGCCGCGCTGCTCACGCTCACGCTTGTCGGCCCGGCGATGGCCAATGACGACGACGATGACGGCGAGCAGACCGGAGGACGGAGCGTGCCGGTCTCGGTCATACCGGGCAACTGATAATCGCAGCCTCGCGTGTGTCCGGGTGCGAATCCAGACCCGGTCCCGACGTGACTCGCACGCCGCTCAGGCCCGCTCGGAGGCCCATCCCTCGCCGGGCTTCTTTTCGAGCAGCCGCCAGAGCGTCTCCGTCAGGTCCGAGAGGCCCTCGCCCGCGGCCGACGAGATGACGAGCACGTCCTCGTTACGCCCGAGTTGGAGCGTGGTCCGCAGCTCGCGCACCGCATCGTCGCGCGCATCGGTTCCCGGCAGCAGGTCCGCCTTCGACAATGCGATGATCTCGGGCTTCTCGGCGAGTGTCGACGAATAGGCGGCGAGTTCCTCGCGGATGGTCGTGTAGTTTTCGAGCGGGGTGGAGCCGTCGGCGGGCGCGATGTCGAGCAGGTGGACGATGACGCGGGTCCGCTCGATGTGCCTGAGGAACTCGTGCCCGAGCCCGTGTCCGTCGGCCGCGCCGGAGATCAATCCCGGGATGTCAGCCATGACGAGCCGGCGGGACTGATCGAGCGCGCAGATCCCGAGCTGCGGGCTGAGGGTGGTAAACGGATAGTCTGCGATTTTCGGATCGGCGCGGGTCAGCGATCGGAGCAGCGTGGACTTGCCCGCGTTGGGCAGGCCCACGAGCCCGACGTCGGCGATCAGCCTGAGCTCGAGCTTGAGCCGCCGCCGCTGGCCGGGCTCGCCGGGTGTCGCCTTGCGCGGGGCCTGGTTCGTCGAGCTCTTGAAGTGCTCGTTGCCGAGCCCGCCCCGGCCGCCGATCGCGACGACCGCCTCGTCGCCCGGCCCGAGGTCACCCAGCAGGTCGCCGGTCTCAGCATCGCGGATCACGGTGCCGGCGGGCATCCGCACGATCAGATCACCGCCCGAGGCTCCGTGCCGCGAGTTGGCATCGCCGGGCTTGCCGTGGTCGGCCCGCCAGTGGTGGCGGCCGCGGAACTCGTACAGCGTGTTGAGGTTGGTGTCGGCCTGCGCGATGACGCTGCCGCCGTCGCCGCCGTCGCCGCCGTCGGGCCCGCCCTTCGGGTTGAACTTCGCCCGGTAGAACGAGACCCGACCGTCGCCGCCGTTGCCGGCAAAGACCTCGATATCTGCCTGATCGACGAACACGGGTGACGATAGCCCGCCGCCCGCGACAAGCCTGAAACAGCGGCGTTATGCGGCCCGCACGTACCGGCCCGAGCAGAACTCGCGGATGAGCCGTTCTTTGTCGCCCTCTCGGGCGAAGCGGGTGAACGCCGCCGCCATGCGCGCCGGCCCCACGCCGTCGTCTTCCGTGAGCCAGACAACATTCGCGAAGACGAACACGCTCCGGCCCGGCCCGAGGCCAGGCGGGTTGCCGTCGCTGTCGAGCGGCAGATCGATCTGCATCACGATGGGCGTGCCCGGCGCGATGGCCCGGTCGAGCTCGAAGCTGATGCCGCCCTCGGCGATATCCCAGCCGTGCCCTTCGAAGTCAAAGGTCAGCGAGTCCGCATCGAGCAAACGCACGGCCACGCGGCTGTACATGGGCTGGAGTGCGAATCGTTCGTGCTGCCGCCGGTCGATGTTGGGCGTCGCCATGGGTGTGCCCCCTGCAGAAGTCGTCGGACCGCCCATCGGTCCGTCTGGAAGGGATCGACCGGCTGGTGGGCCTGCATCAGTCCGAGAAAGAACTTCTTGTATACGGCGGTCTGCCCTGATTGCGTCTCGGATGGTCTCGCTCGGCGCACGGGACGCGAGACCCGGAGAGATCTCAGTCGCCCCGGCTCGGATGATCCGCAGCGCTCGGCAGCTCGAGGCTGATGCTTGCGACGCTGACGCCCAGCTCCTGTTCGATCTGGCGGAGCGTGGAGGGCCCAAGAGCCTTGACGAGGTTGCGTCCGAGATCTTCCGGCACATCGAGCACCCGGCCGTCGCGGGTGCAGACGTGCACGTGGTCGTGCGTCGCAGCGTCGTACCGCGTCGCGCCAGAAGCGTGTATCCGCCGGCAGAGGCCCGCGTCGACGAACGCTTCGAGCGTGTTGTAGACGGTTGCGAGGCTCATGCCGGGCTGATCCGGCTGGACGAGCCCGAAGAGTTCGTCCGCCGAGGGGTGCCTCGCTGTTGCCGCCAGAGCAGCGTAAATGGTTTCACGCTGCTTGGTCACGCGAAGACCGTGGCCGCGAAGCCGATCACGAACCGCCTGCTCAGACGGCTTCGAGATCTCAACGGGCTGCTGGTCGTCTTCGGGCTTCATTGGAATGATTCTAGTGAGGTCCGCACCGGCTGCCAAGCGGTGTATCCAGATCCCGAAGACGAAATGAAGACGACCGGGAGCGATTACCAGTCCGGCACCGGCACCGGCTCCCGGGCGGGCTCCTCCCGAGCGAGCACCATCTTGAGGTGGGGGATGCCCGCCTCGATAAACCGCTCGCCGACGACGGACCAGCCGAGCTTTTCGTAGAACGGAACGGCATCGAGCTGCGCGTGGCAGTACAGGCTCGTCAGGCCCATCTCGGCGAACGCGTGCCGCTCGACCTCGATCACGAGTCGCCGGCCGATGCCCTCGCCCTGCCGCTGGGGGTGGACAGCCATCTGCATGAGCTTGCCGATGCCGGGCGTTTCCGCGTCTGCGAGCAGCAGCACGCATCCCACGACCCGGTCGCCGTCGGGCGAGTGGGACGCGGCGACGAAGTGGACGAACCGCTCTTCGACGCCGGGATACTCGGCCTCGAACCGCTGCATGTCATAACCGATCGGGCGGAGCAGGACCAGTTCTCGCAGCCGGCACTCTCCGGCGTAGAGCGGGCTGTTGCGATCGATGATCTGGTACGTGATCACGGTCGGGCTCCGGAACCGGTGGGCCGGGTTTGCACGAATCGTGTTCTCGGGCTTCAGCCCGGGTCGCACGCGTCCGATAGGCCAGCCTACGCCGGTCGGGACACGCCTGTCCGGCTGATCGAAGCCCCGACAGAACTGGAGCAGGCCATGGCCGACCAGCCGCCGCTGTGCGTGCGCTGCGGGTATCCCGCGCGCCAACTCGAAAGCTCGTGCTGCCCGGAGTGCGGGGCCGGGCTCCGGCCGACGCCTCGCTCGCCGCTCGCCGAAGCGGCCCGCTCGGTCATCGATGCACGCCGCGCCGCGCTCGGGCTGCTCTGGCGTGACGGAAAGACTCATCGCCGGCTCGCTTTCAACATCGTGCTGGCATCGGCGCTGCTCGCGTCCGCCGTGGTCTGGACATGGCTCCTCGACCCGGTCCGCGGGGCGCTGCGTGAGCCCTTGAGCGCGATCACGACGGTATTTCATCTGGTGTTTGTCGTGTCGCTCGCCTTGTGCTGCGTCGGATCGCTCGTGGTGGCGTTCGAGCACACGGTGATCGCGTTGATCGCCCGGATCCTGCACGTCGGTCGGGCCGGCGTCATCGCGGCGCGTGTTTCATCGATCTCGTCATTCGGTCTCGTGGTCGGCGGGCTGCTCGCCTTTCTGCTCGTCGCGGGCCTGCAGATGACCGGCTCCGACGGGCTGATCGCCGGGGTGCTGCCGGCGGGCGGGTTCGCGGCGGGCGTCGTGAGCTGGGTGCGGTCTACCGCGGCGGGCCTGTGGGCAGCCGGGCTCCTGCGCGATGCGGGCTGGTAGCGAGCGCGGGAAACACGCCGCGTCGCTGCACAGCACGATTCATATGATCTGTCTGCGAATGATCTGTCATGGCAAGGCGGCCGCCTGATCTTGACGTGTTCCTCTGCGAGCGTTGCGGCTATCCGCTCGATGCTGTCCGCACAGAACAGGCGTGCCCGGAATGCGGGCGATCGATCGCGAGCTCGCTGCCCAGCGCACGGACCGGCTCGCCCTGGCAGCGTGCGCCGTCGCTGGGTTCCTGGTCGGTCACTGGGGCCAAGCTGCTCTTCACAGCCGGGGTGTTTCGATCGATCCGGATCAGCCGCGGCAGCTCCGCGTGGCTTCTTCGCGTAAACCTGCTGTTCAGCGCGGTGCTGGTAAGCCTGGCCGTGGCGGAGCGGGGCATCGACGCCTTGATGCTTCGACGCGACGCATCGCTCGCCGGCGTTCTGGGCTCGGTGCTGATCGTCACGCCTGTTGCGTACGTGCTGCTCTGGGTGCTCACGGCGATCGAGCGGGCCGGGCTGCGGTACTTTGGCAACCGCAGGGGTGGGCGGCTCACGCCCGAGATCGCGGCCGCGGCGACGGCGCACGCGAGCTACGGCTGGGTCATCGCGGGCGTGCTCGCCATCATCGGGGCCTTTCTCGGGCACGTCATCCTGTCGCCCTGGTACCGGGCCAGTGTTTCTGGCTCCATCCTCTCGGCCCTGCCCCCGAGGCGGGCGTTCGGGCTCCTCGGGTTCTTCGGCGGCCTGGTGGTTTTCGAAACGCTCAGCTTCCTCGGGGCCAATCGGTGCCGATTCGCGAATCTCCCGACCGCAGAATCCGAAGCTACGCTTGACGAGCATGTTTCCACGACGCCCAACACGACAGATAGCGATCGGGACTGAGCGCACGGGGATCGTGCGTGTCGGCGGCGGGCTGCCGCGTGACGACGGCACCCCCACCGAGCCCGCTCCCGTCTCCGTGCAGACGATGACCTCGGGCTACACGCACGACATCGATTCGTGCGTCGCCGAGATCAACAAGCTCGCCGCGGCGGGCGCGGATGTCGTCCGCGTCGCTGTGCCCGAGAAAAAAGACACGCAGGCGCTCGCCGAAGTGCTGAGCCAGACCTCGGTCCCGATCGTGGCCGACGTGCACTTCCACTTCAAGCGGGCGCTCGAGGCGGTCGAGGCGGGTGTCCACAAGATCCGGCTTAACCCGGGCAACATCCAGGACCGCGAGCAGGTCAACGCGGTCATCGACGCGTGCAAAGACGCGGGGCTTCCGATCCGGGTCGGCGTGAACGAGGGCTCGATTATCGAGCGCAAGGACAAGCAGAAGCGGATGGAGGAGCTCGGCAAGTTCTTCGTCAAGAGCCAGGTCGGCGGGAAGCACGCCCACCTGCTCGCGCTGATCATCGCGAAACTCGAGGAGTACATCGATATCTTCCACGACCGCGATTTCTTCGACATCGCGATCTCGTGCAAATCGATGGACGCGGCGTTTACCGTCGCCGCGTACCGCGAGGTCAGCAAGCGGTTCGACTACCCGCTGCACCTCGGCGTGACCCACGCCGGGCCTAAGGAAACCGGGGCGATCAGGTCGATCGCGGCGCTCTCCGGCCTGCTCACGCAGGGCATCGGCGACACGGTGCGGATCAGCTACGCGAACGATCCGGTCTACGAGGTCGAGGACGGGCTGGAGCTGATGTACGCGCTCGGTCTCCGAGAACGGAAGGGCGCCGAGCTGATCGCGTGCCCGACCTGCGGCCGGATCCAAGTCGATCTGTTCACGCTCGTGCAGGACGTGCGAAAGAAGCTTGGCAGCGAGATCACGGTGCCGATGAAGGTCGCGGTGATGGGCTGCGTCGTCAACGGGCCGGGCGAAGCCGAGGGGGCCGACGTCGCGGTCTTCGCGGGCAACAAGCGCGGCATCATCTACGTGCAGGGCGAGCGGGTCGCCAACGTGCCAGAAGAAGACATCCTCGATCGGCTGCTCGCGGAATGCCAGGCGTTCCAGCGGGCGGTGCTCGCCGGGGAGGTCAAGCTCGGGGAGAAGAAGGTCGAGATCGTGCCGCCGGATCCCATCGGCGAGCTGGGCTCGGGCTTCGAGAAAATCGCAGCGGGCGATGTCGAATCGCCGACGCGTCTGACCGTTGGCGGCAACGATGCGGGCACTTCGTAGAACCCCGCCGGCGGGTTTCCCAATGATCGTCGGACGCTGCCGCAGCGATCGCGTGGTGCGGTCGGTGGGCTCGCTGAGCACGGTGGGCCTGGGCGGTCGGTTTGGGAGGCTCCTGATGTTTGCCGCCGCTTTGTACGTCGCGTGCCACCAGGCGGGCTGCTCGGTCAATCGGTCGATCGAGAACCCCGACTTCCCGGTGACCATGGCGGAAGCGAAGCAGGACCTGAGCCGGATGCGGGACAGCCAGCGTGCGCTGGAGCGGCCGGTTGTTGTCCTGGCGGGGTACCGGTCCTGGCCGCAGCTCGCGCTCGGCGTTCGGTGGCGGCTCATACCCGTGACGAGCGGCGACGGCGATCAGTTCATGGCGATCTCGTACATGTTCAAGAGCGACATCGAGCAGATCGCGGGGTACGTGGTCGATCAGATCGAGGAACGCTGGCCGAGCGGGATCCCGAGCGAAACGGTGGAGGTCGACGTTGTCGCGATCTCGATGGGTGGCTTGGTTGCGCGGACGGCCTCGCTCGAGCTCGGTGACCTGCCCGGCGGCACCGAGACGCGGTCGAAGCGGCTCAACATCGGCACGCTGTACACGCTCGGCTCCCCGCACCTCGGCGCGAAGCTCGCCGAGCGTATCGCGCCGGATAAGGCGGCGAACTCGATGAAGCCCGGGTCACCGTTCTTGCAGCACCTGAACAGCCGTGCTTCACAGCACGACTACGAAATCGTGCCCTACGCGCACCTGAATGACACTTGGGTCGGAGCCACGAACACCGCGCCGCCCGGCCAGGATCCCATCTGGACAGGTGGCACGCACCTCATGAGCCATTTCTCGATCACGACGGATGATCGGATCATGGCGGACCTCAGCCGACGCCTGCGAGGCGAGGAGCCGATTGCCGCGCCTTCGCCGGCGCCCGAAGACTGACGGCCTCGGATCGGTTGTGCCGGCCGCCCGGCTCGCCGGCGCGTGGTCCGTGCACGCCTCGCCTACACGACGGCAAGCATGCGGCGGGCGCAGCGGGTCGCTCGCCCGCGCTCTGTGTCGTCCACGCCGTGCCGTGCCGCGTGTGCGACCAGTGCGGCCAGGCCCGCCCACTGCTTCCCAGCCAGGGGCTTGAGCTCCGCCGCGGAGCGGTCGATCACCCAGAGCGCCGCGGCCCGGCGCTCGGGCAGCGTCGATGACAGCATGTCGCGGATCCTCTCGGCATCCTCGGTGTTTGCTCGGCCGAGGGAGAGCCGCTGGCGGATCGATGTCGCCGCCGGGCGATGGTGGTCGTCTCCGGGAAGCAGGTTGTGGTCTGGCCCGAACTTGTCTGGCCCGATCTGGTCTGACCCGAGCCTGCGCCTCGCACGCGCGGCGAGGGCTTCGACCGCGTTGGATCGGATCCGCGGATCCGGCCGATCGAGCGCAGCAACCAGGACACCGCGGGCACGCTCGCCCGGGGCAAGGGCCAGAGCGTCGATCGCGAGACAGACAGCCCGCGGATCGTCGGACGTTTCCATGAGTTCGGCGAGCGTTCCGGTGTGAGCCTCGCTTGCGGTGAGCCGGCGGACAGCGCGGAGCGTTTCAGGATCGCCGGCGGCGATGCCGGCGTCGATACGGGCGCGCGTTTCCGCCGGCTTGCGGCGGAGCGACCGCCGAAGCTCGATCTGCTTCGCCGGGACGCTCTCGAAACATCGTCTCGCGGCATCTGCCGCTTCGCGGACCCGCCGATGCGGGCTGCGGTGCGCGTTGGATTCGCGGAGGCGTTGCGCTTGAGGCGTGAGCAGGAGCCGGGTCGCAGCGGCATGGGCCGAAGCGTGATGTTGGTCAAAGCAGAGGTCTTGGAGCAGATCGTCGGCCGGCACCGCGGCGAGCCTGAGCCGGTCGATCGGTTCGGCGCTCGCGAGCATTGGTTCGAGCGCTTCGAGGCGATCCGCCCCGCCGACCGCCATCGCTCGGACGATATCGCCGAGATTGCCGAGTCCTCTGCCCTCGGCGTGGTTCCGGGCCGCTGCTCGGGCAGCCCGCCGGACAAGCGTGCGCCGCTGCTCCGGGTCGAGCCGCCCGCGGATCGCCTCGGATCGCAGAGGTCTGCGGAGCAGGTGGGCAGCCTCGAGGAGGCGATCCAGGTCGTGGTGGTCCGTGGTCTCGGCAAGCCGCAACGCCGAAGCGCGCCGGAGCTCGGGCCTGGTCGCGAGTTGCAGCGCGCGGGGGGCACCGATCGGCGGCGGCAGCGATCCGAGCGCCGCGCGGAGCGAGAGCCGGGTGGGTTCGGCAGCGGCATCGAGCCATCGCATGGCGAGGGGGCCGTGGACACCGGCGAGAGCCACGGGCGACAGGGCAGCAAGGGCAGCGACGAGCAGCTCCCGGTCGCGCTGCAGCGCAGCACCTTCGGCCGCGCGGAGCACGGCAGCGACCGCACGCTCGGCTTCGCCCGGGTCGGGCGTTCGCTGCCCGAAGCCCGATCGCGGCTCGAGCGGGCTGAGGCATGCAACGATCGCCAGCCCCACCGCGGCACGCGAAGCAACGGGCATCCGCTCGGCCGCGGACACGAGAGCGGGCACGAGCGCCGGCGACGCGATGCACGAGGCGGCCGCGATCCCCGCCGCGCGGTCTGCCGGCTCGGCCGACCTCAGCAGCTCGGAAGCGACGCGGATGATCCGCGGCCGGAGCGGGCTTTGAAGCACCTCGTCCTGCACGGGGGGCGTGAGCCTCGGGAGCGCGCGGGTGATCGATCGGTCGATGTGCGCGGTGAACGCCAAGCCGCTGGCCGGGAGGCGATCGGCGATGACCTTTGGGATCCTGAACCCGAATCGGCCGGTGCGCGGTCGCGAGGAGGGCAGCGCACGATCGGCCCGCGGTCCGAGGATGCGGGCGCGATCAGCGATGAGTGCACGCACGATCGTGTCAGCCTCCGCTCCGGACGAGCGGGAGAGCTCAGCAAACCGTGCTCTGAGACCCTTCGTGTCGCGCATCGTGTGGTGTTGGCCCTTTCACGCGGGAACGGCCGCGATCGAAAGATTATCGGCCGAATCGTGGAGTTGAGGGTTTCAATTTCTCGGACGCACAATATGATGTATGCGGACAGCATCGGCCGGCGGCTCGTGGGGACGTGTCGCACTTCCGAGGGGGCTTTCCCTCGGCCGACGCGGCTGCTGATCGGCCTCGCGGTCCCCATCGAAGCTCGCCGGTACGGACGACGGCGGCTGCGGATCCAAGGACGGCGTCGCCCGCCGGACGCGGGCAGCGATCGAACCGATCGCACTGGAGACGACCCGCATGGACACGACGACGCAGGCGGTCAGCACGCAGGCCTATCAGGCGATCTTGTACGAGCGTGCCGTGCACCCGGGGCTGTTTGATCTGCGGTCCAGGCAGCAGTGCCGGACGTCGGCGGGGGTCATGGAGACCTGGCTTCTGCCCGGAGGGCACCTGCTGCGGTTTGAGATCGGCGGCCGGTGTGCGGCCGAGCTGATGATCGACCGGGAGGGCGGCATCCCCGATGAGGGCGTCGTGTCCGCGTTCTTGTGCGCCGGCGAGCACGAGTTTGAGCACTCGCTGCCGGATCTCGGCCTGCAGTACATGCTGTCTGTCCAGACCGAGCAGCTCAGCGAGAACCTGTACGCCGGCACGCTCCGCGAGATGCGCGAGCATGCGGCGGAGATGGGCTCCGATGTGTTCACCCGCTCGACGCCCGCTGGCACGGACCTGTCGGTGCTTGACGTGCAGTCCTTCCACCGCGAGGTGCACGTGCAGGCGTACCACCTGGTCGCGCAGGGCGGGTTTGTGCTCCGATCGCAGTCGCTCTTTGAGCACAAATAGGTGTCGAGCGGCTTGGCTTCGTGCCGGCGCGGGTCGATACTCGTGGCAATGAAGCTCAGGCCCGTGCATTTCGACGAGCGAATTTGTCCGCCCCGCTGAGGGCCCGGACGGGATCGCCTCTCGCAGCCGCGCGGGCGTGACGGTCCGCTGGCGCTCGGTCGGGGCTTGCACGCCAGTTTCCGCCCGCCTCGCGGCTTCACGCGAACCAAGCGGGCCGATCCCTACGATGAACGAACAAGAACGAACCAGCCGACCGCTGGGCCCAGCAGGCCCAGCGGCGGCGCGGAGCTGACCCATGAGCGGCGCGACCGAGAAGCCTGCCAAGGCCGACAAAAACCGGTACAAGAAGACACTGAATCTGCCTCGGACATCGTTTCCGATGAAAGCGAACCTCGTCCAGAACGAGCCGGCGAGCCTGAAGCGTTGGCAAGGGGCGGGCCTCTACGCCAAGACTCGGCAGGCCGCACAGGGCCGCGAGCGGTTCATCTTTCACGACGGGCCGCCGTATGCGAACGGGTCGATCCACCTCGGGCATGTGATGAACAAGTGCCTGAAAGACTTCGTCGTGCGGTCGAAGGGCGCGATGGGCTTCGACGTTCCATATGTGCCCGGGTGGGACTGCCACGGCCTGCCCATCGAGCACAAGGTCATGACCGGGCTTGTCGAATCGGGCAAAGTCGGGAAGCTGCTCGATCTGCCCGAGGACCAGCGGCGGATCGCGATCCGCCGGGAGTGCCAGAAGCACGCGGAGAAGTTCTGGAAGCTCCACACGGGGCAGATGCAGCGTCTGCTCACGCTCGCGGATTATGACGATCCGTATCTGACGATGCAGCCCCGGTACGAGACGGCCGTGCTCGAGGTGCTCGCGTCTCTCTGCGAGCAGGGCCTGGTGTACAGGGCGCTGAAGCCGGTGCACTGGTCGGTGGATAACGAGACGGCCCTCGCCGAGGCGGAGCTCGAGTACCAGGATCGCGAGGACCTGTCGGTCTACGTGGACTTCGAGTGCGCGGACGCCGACGACGTGTACGCGCGGTTCGGTCTCGACGCCGACTCGCGTCCCGACGCGGCGCCGAGCGTGATGATCTGGACGACGACGCCATGGACGCTGCCGGCGAACGTTGCCGTGGCGGTGAATCAAGGGTTCGAATACTCGCTCGTGCGCGTTGATGGGAGTGTCACCGTGCTGGCATCGGGCCTCGTTGAGAAGGTCACGGCTCTGGCAGAGGCCGAGGACGTCGAGGTCGTTGCGACAACGACCGGCGACCGCCTGCTCGGCGTGCGGTACCGGAGCCCGCTCCGTGAAGATCTGCCTGAGATCGACGGGCCGACGGGGGCCGTCTGGTCGATCGTCGCGGCGGACTACGTCACGCTTGACGATGGCACCGGGCTCGTGCATACCGCGACGGGTCACGGCGCCGAGGACTACCAGACCGGGCTGCGCGAGGGCATCGGCGTGTACTGCCCGGTGCGCGCCGACGGCGCGTACGACGAGACGGTGCCCGAATGGCTCCGCGGCATGAACATCTGGAAGGCGAACGAGAAGATCGCCGGCCGGCTCGAAGAGAGCGGGCACCTGTTCTACTCGCACCGTTTCATGCACAGCTACCCGCACGACTGGCGTAGCAAGGGGCCCGTGATCTTCCGCTGCACGGAGCAGTGGTTCGTGGGGGTTGACCGCCCCACCGATCGCGATGGGCGATCGCTTCGGCAGATGGCGGAAACGTCGACCGAGAGCGGCGTGGACTTCGTGCCCGGCTGGGGCCGAAACCGCATGCGTGGCATGCTGGAAAGCCGGCCCGACTGGTGCATCAGCCGGCAGCGGTCTTGGGGGCTGCCGATCCCGAGCTTTGTGCTGCCGGACGGGTCGAGCCTGATGACGCCCGCGACAGTTCGGGCGGTCGCGGCCGTGGTCGCGGAGAAGGGCTCAGACGCCTGGTACTCGCTTTCGCCCGCCGACCTGCTTGCGGCGTACGACCCCGCCGCCGACCCGGACGCCCCGGATGGCGTTGAGATCGGCTCGCTCGCGAAGGGCCAGGACATCCTCGACGTCTGGTTCGAGTCGGGCTCGTCGTGGAACGCGGTGATGCGTGAGCGATCGGGCGGCAGCGACTACCCGATCGACCTCTACCTTGAGGGCTCTGATCAGCACCGCGGCTGGTTCCAGCTTTCGCTGCTGCCGGCGCTCGGGATGACGGGGCAGCCGCCGTTCAAGACGGTTCTGACGCACGGCTTCATGGTCAACAAGGACGGGCGGAAGCTCAGCAAGAGCTCGGGCGACTCCGTGGACGACCTGTTTGCCCGGTACGGCGCGGACGTGATCCGCTGGTGGGTGGCGAGCCTCGCGTACGAGAACGACGTGAAGGTGGACCGGACGTTTTTTGACGAGGCGGGCGAGAGCTACCGCAAGGTGCGCAACACGCTGCGGTTTATGCTGAGCAATCTTGACGACTCTGATTCGTCGGAGTTCGACGCGGCATCGGTGCAGGCGGCATCGGTCGATGCGTGGGTCCTGGGCGAGCTCGATGCCCTGACCGATCGGGTGACGAAGGCTTACGGGGCTTATGCGTTTAAGCAGGCCCATGCCGCGTTGTACGACTTTTGCAACGACACGCTGAGCGCGGTGTATCTGGCGGCCGTGAAGGACAGGCTCTACTGCGACCGGGCTGATTCGCCGCGTCGGCGTCGGACGCAGATGGTGCTCCGGCGTGTGACGGATCAGCTGTGCCGGCTCCTGTCGCCGCTTCTGCCTCACACCGCGGACGAGGCGTGGCGGTCGCTGCATGGCATCGATCCGAAGGATGCCGAGGCGTGCGTGCACCTGGAGACGCTGTTGCCGGCGACCGGGGTGGCCCGCGACGAACGCTGGCCTGCGATGATGGAGACGCGTGACGCGGCGCTGCTTTCCATGGAGCGGTCGAAGAGCGACGGGGATCTGGAGAATCCGCTCGATATGGGTATCGCGTGGCCCGGCGATGCCGCGGGGTTTGATCCGATCGACCTAGCCGACCTGCTCGGGGTGAGCGAGGTGACGCTCGACAGCGCTGCTTCCTCGCCTGCGGTGGTCGATCTGCGGGATCGTCCTCGCTGCGAGCGGAGCTGGAAGCGCGACGGCACGGTGCGGGAGCGTTCAGACGGCGGGATGTTGTCCGATCGCGACGCCGAAGCCGTGGGTGTGTGAGTTCTCGGACCGGTCACGCCGTCGGTGTTGATCGAACGCAACGTCTGTGCGGGCTCGGCGTTTCCATCGTGGGTCTTGGGCGCTGCTGGCGTGTTGATCCGGGACCACGGGTGACGATGCTCGCTCTATGAGCGAACGAGCGACGCGGATCCTTGTTGTTGACGACGACCCGATCGTGGTCGACGCGGTCGGGCAGCTGCTCGCGGCGAGCGGGTTTGCCGTGACGACGGCGCTCGGGGGCGAGGAGGGCTGGTCGCTGCTCGAAGCCGACGGCGACGCGTTCGACGCCGTGGTGTCGGATGTGGTGATGCCCGGCCTCGACGGCATGGAGCTGCTGCGCCGGATCCGCGACGCGAAGCTGCCGGCGGCGGTCGTGATGCTGACGGGCTACGGCTCGATCGAGTCTGCGGTGGATGCGCTCCGGCTCGGAGCCGCGGACTACCTGACCAAGCCCGTGGTCGAGGGCGAGCTGCGGTTGGCGATCGAGCGTGCGGTCGCGCAGCGGACGCTCCTCGCCGAGAACCGCTCGCTCCGGACGCAGCTCGATGGACGGTACGCCCTCGATTCGATCGTCGGTCGCGACGGGCGGATGCAGCGGGTGTACGAGCTTGTCGAGGCGGTTGCACCGAGCAAGACGACGGTGCTGATGTCGGGCGAGAGCGGGACCGGCAAGAGCCTCGTCGCGAGGGCGATCCATCAGAGGAGCGACAGGGCGGGCGGTCCGTTCGTCGAGCTCGCGTGCGGCTCGATCCCGGAAACGCTGCTTGAAAGCGAGCTCTTCGGGCACGTGAAGGGCTCGTTCACGGGCGCGCACACGGACAAGCCCGGCAAGTTCGAAGCCGCGGACGGTGGGACGCTCTTCCTCGACGAGATCAACTCGGCGAGCCAGGCGATGCAGCTGAAGCTGCTGCGAGCGCTCCAGGAGCGCCGCTTCGAGGCGGTGGGCAGCAACGACACGCGCGAGGTCGACGTGCGGGTGCTGCTCGCGAGCAACGAGCCGCTCGAGAGTCTCGTGGAGGAGGGGCGGTTCCGGCAGGACCTGTATTACCGCATCAACGTTGTGAAGATCGAGTTGCCGCCGCTGCGCGATCGGGCGAGCGACGTGCCGCTGCTGGCTTCGCACTTTCTCGAGAAGTACGGCGGCGAGCTCGGCAAGGAGCTGATCGGTTTCTCGGCTGAGGCAGAGGCGGCGCTGCGGGGCTATGCGTATCCGGGCAACGTGCGTGAATTGCAGAACATCGTTGAACGGGCCGCGGTGCTGACCCGCGACGCGACGGTGGGCATCGACGCGCTGCCGGCATCGGTCGTCGATGGGCGGGGCGGCCGAGTTGCCGGGCCCGAGCCGGCGGCGGCTGGCGAAGCCTGGGATCCGATGCCGCTCGCGGAAGCGCTGCGGGAGCCCGAGCGACGGATCCTGCTTCGGGCGTTGAAAGCGAATGGCTGGAACCGCCAGCAGACGGCGGATCAGCTCGAGATCAACAGGACCACGCTGTACAAGAAGATGAAATCGCTGGGCATCGACGAGCCCGAGCAGGGTCTCCGCGCCGGGTAACGCCGGGGAAGGCGCAGCGAAACGCCCGAGCCAGGTGGCCCGGGCGCTCTGGGAGTGTGGGGAGAGGGATTCGAACCCCCGAAGGCTTTCGCCGACAGATTTACAGTCTGTTCCGTTTGACCACTCCGGCATCCCCACAGGGATGTGCGGGTGGAGGTTAGGACTCGGCCCGGCAAGCGGCAAGGGGCCGCGAGCAACCGGCAGACAGCACGAGCAGGCGGTTTAGACCGGGCGCCGGCTCGGCGTGCGGGCGCGATCGGCGTCCCCGTGCTCTCTACCCGGCGTCGTCCGGGATGGGCGTTGGAGTTGTCGTCGGCGTTGGCGTCGGCGTCTTCCAGTCCCAGTCTGGGTCTTTGTTGAGCCGGGCGGCGCTCTGCTTGATGCACCGCCGGCAGATGACGGCCTCTTCTCTGACCGGGCTCTGCCAGCAGGGGTCCTGGCGCTGCTCGAGGCACATGGTGCAGGTATAGCTGCCGGGCGGCAGGGAGGTCTCTCGCTCGTGAACGACTTGCCGGAATGCGACGGCGAGGCAGTCGCCCGAGATCAGGCTCCCCTGGTGGCCTTCGACGAGCGGGAAGGCGCCGTCCCACGGCTTCCCCGAGAAATCGCACAGGAAGTCGGAGAGCTGCATGTCGTTTGGATCGGCGCCGGGTCGCTGCATGTGTTCGGGCTAGTCGTTGCGGACGGCTGCCATGACGAGGTCGCGGTCGGCGGCATCGATGATGCCGTCGCAGTTCTCGTCTGACGGGTTCTGCGTCCAGTGGTAGAGGTCTTCGATATCGACGCGCCCGTCGAGGTTCGCATCGCCCCGGGGCGTGCTGAGGCGTTGCAGCGAGTTGGCGAACCGTCGGCCGAGCTCGATGACGCCCGGCTCGTCGTAGTGGTAGCGGTCGTACTTGTCGAGGTCGTTCGTATCGATCCAGCAGGCCCACGGGTCGCTCTGACCGATGCTGACCTGTGCGTCTTGGACCATCGCGTCGTAGCCGAGATCCGATGTTTTGATCCGGCCGATGATGAAGGGCAGGTCGGCCTGCCCGGTGTAGGCCCGCACGTCGGCGATCAGGGCGTTCAGGTGTCCCTCGTAGCGTGAAGCGCGGTGGAAGCGGTCGGCGTCGGATTCGCCCTGCATCCAGAGCATGCCGTCGAAGCTGTAGGTGTAGCCCTCGGCGTCGAGGCGGGCGAGCACGGTGTCGAGCTCGTCGAAGAATCGCTGGTAGACCGGACCGCCGTTCGGGTGGCTCCCGTTGCGACCTGGCGGGACCCAGTGGTCGTGGAGGCTCGTGCCGCCGTCGGCGAACTTGACCAGCACCACGAGGTCATCGCCCACGAGCCGCTTATAGGCCTCGCCGAAGCTGACTTCCGGGCCGAAGTAGAACGGGATGTTCGCCGGGTCGTGCCCGCAGGAGTCTTCCGACGAGCCGAAGGTGAGCGGCTCGAACGCGTCGTTGATGTGATGCCAGAAGAGCAGGTCGTGCTGGGGCGTGAAGTCGTACGAGCTGAGCCTCGAATCGGCGCACCCGGTCATGTTGGACTGGCCGGCTGCGATGACCACCCGGACGCGGGGGCGATCGATGCGGACAGCTCGCAGAGAGATCTCTTCATCGGCGGCCGTCGCGGAATCGGCTTCGATGCGGATGTCTGTCACCGCGGTGAGGGCGTGTCGGAACTCCTCGGCCGATGGGCTGCGGGCCTCGCCGACGACGGTCCAGCCGTCGGCCTCGCTGAGCGGGACGCGGAACTGTGCGAAGGCGTGCGACGTGGCGGGCGGCGGGGTTTCGAATCGGAGCGTGATCGGGCCGCCGAGCGGTCCGGCCGTTCCGCCGATGATCTCGACCGCCGGCCGGCTCGGCTGGAAGGGTCGGACGGTCGGCATGAGCTCGAACGCGAGCGAGCCCCGGTAAGCCAGAGTGAGGTCTCCGAGATATTCGGCCGGGGCGACGAACGCGAGCGGGGCCGGGTCGCTATCGGTCGCGGTGATCGAGTCGGCGGTGTGGGCGGGCGGGAGCGCGCCGTTGTTCGCGATCGTCCAGCCCTGCACGCCAGAGGCGAAGTCGGTCTCAACGAGCGGTGCGGCGGCTGGGGGCGTGTCGGCGGCGGCGGCGTCGGTTGCGACCAAGCCGGCGAAGAGTGTGCACGCGACGCCGATGCACGTGTGCACCACGCGATTGGTCGTTGCGGCGTTGCTGGTCGTTCTCAAGAGCATCATCCCCCACCCTTCGTACGCCCCGTCGGCGGCATCTGCTGTCACAGCCGGCTCCATCCGAGCGGCCGGTAATCGGACCACAATAGTTGTAGCCCGCGGGCGGTGGTTGTAGCAAGTCTTCGGCGTTCCGGCCGGGTGTCGCCACGGGGCATCGCGACGGTGGCTGTCATTTCTTGCCGAGGTACCGCCCTGCGAGGCCGAACTCTGACAGAACAGGCGCGTAGCCGGAATCCGGCAGCCTGGCGGTGCCGAGCAGGTGAGGCTCGACGATGGCCCGGAGCTGCCGCTGCTGCTCGGCGATCGGCAGGGTCGCATCGATCACGTGGAGCCCGAACTCGTCGACCATCGACTCGTACTGCTCGAAGATCCTGCCTTGGAACATCGCGAAGCTCTCGTAGGGGTCCTGCGAGAGGCCGAGGTCCATGCCGGCCTCGTAGAACTTGAGCTCGGGCCGGCCCGCGAGGATGCGGTTGAGGGCCTCTTCGAGCGGCACGCGGAAGTACACCGCGACATCGGGCTTGGGCGCGAAGCGGTAGAGGCGGCGGACGAAGTCCGGGTCGATGCCGCGAGCGGCGTCGCGGGCGAAGGCGGTGTAGATGTACCGGTCGGCGAGGACGACGCCGCCGCCGCGAATCGACGGGAGGATGTCGCCCTCGAGCCGATCTGCGAAGTCGGCGGCGTGGATCAGGCTGAAGGAGAGCGGGCTCAGGAGCCTGAGCGCCTTGCCCCGCTTGGTCGTCGATCGCACGAGCTCGGACGAGTTCCACTCGCTGAACGACGTGCAGTATCGCTGGCTCGCGACCCACTTTTTGAGCAGGTCGAGCTGCGTGCTCTTGCCTGATCCGTCGATCCCCTCGACGATGATGAGCTTGCCGGGGACGTCTTCTTGCATGTATGGCTCGTAGTCGGTCATGGTGATGGTCATGCTTTCGTGGTTTCGCCGGGAGAAGGCCCGGGCCGGTCGGCCCATTGGAAGCGTGCGGCCGCCTTGAACGTCTCTTCGAACAGTTCGCTCCGGCTCTGGGCGCCCCAGATGCAGACGGCGGGGTCGTCCGGCGATTCGCAGTCGAAGACGACGGCTCCGGTGTCGCTCTCCCGCGAGACCGACACGCCCCGGACATCGCCGGCGTGCGTCCGGTTCATGCCGTCGGCGAGGCGGAGCAGCGCCGCGAGCCGGCGCACCCGCTCGCGGTCTGCTTCGCTGAGCGCAGCAAACTCTTCGTGGGACAGGCTCGGCTTGGCCTTGCGGTGGTATCGGGCGATGGTCGCGACGAGGCGCCGGTCACCCGCGTCCATGCCGGCGAGATCGGCGTTGAGGATCAGGTGGAAGCTGTGCTTGTGGTGCTTCGAGTAGTTGACGACGTAGCCCACGTCGCGGAGGATCGCGGCGTGTTCGAGCAGCACACGATCGGCGGGGTCGGGCTTGAGAATCCCGAGACCACCGAGCTGGTCGTACATCGAGCAGGCGAGGAACGCGGTGTGTCTGGCGGAGGCCTCGTCGACGCCGCACCTGACGGCGAACTCGATCGCGGAACCCGACGGCTCGATCGGCGCGGCAT
The DNA here is from genome assembly GCA_039821685.1 of Planctomycetota bacterium. GTDB lineage: Bacteria > Planctomycetota > Phycisphaerae > Phycisphaerales > UBA1924 > JANQQZ01. The sequence continues at coordinate 51,245 of JBCBNT010000008.1, forward strand.
CGGGTGTTCGCTCGGCTCCGGACAGGCCCATGTCGCCGATCATCTCGAGGATGACGCCGTCGCGGATGCCGCGGTCGTGCACCCGCAGGCGGTTGATACCGAGGCGTTTCATGAGGCGGTCGATGATGACGAGCCCCGGGACGATGATGTCGGCGCGGTCGGAGCCGAGGCCCGGGATGGACGTGCGCCGGTCGACCGGCAGCCTGCGGATGGCCTCGGTGAAATGCCTGACCTCATCGCGCTGGATCTCGTGCCCGCGGAGCGCTCCGGGGAGCAGATCAGCGCGGCCGGCGGTCGCCGCCTCGTGCATGCTCATCGCGGCGAGCGTGGTGAACGTGCCGCCGGTGCCGATGAGAATCTGCGGCGCGTTCGCCGGCTTGTCAACCTCGTCGCGCACGACGCCGCGGACGTAGTTGCGGATGGCGCGGAGCTGATCGCCGGCGGCGTCGTCGCACGGTCCGAACCGTTCCCGCAGCCTGACGGCACCGAGCGGGAGCGTGTAGATCTGCTCGATCATGCCCTGGATAGAGACAACAACCTCGGTCGAGCCGCCGCCGATATCCGCGATCGCGGCGTCGGTCTGGGCGAGGTCGAAGCCCGCAGCGACGGAGCGGTGGGCGAGCCTCGCCTCGTCGGTCGCGGCGATGACGTCCATCTCTTCGCCTGTCCGCTCTCGGACGCGGTCGACCATGTCGCGGCCGTTCGTTGCATCGCGGACGGCGGCGGTCGCGATGACGCGGATGCGGTCGGCGCTGTTGCCTCGCGCGATTTTGACGAGCGCATCGATCGCGTCGACCGACTCGATGATCGCTTCATCTTCGAGTGTGCCGTCGACCGCTGACCCGCGCCCGAGCCGGGTGATGATCTTTTCGTCATCGATGATGCGGTACGTACCCGCGCGGGAGACATCGACGATGATGAGGCGGATGCTGTTCGTGCCGACGTCGATAGCCGCGAGCCTGGCGGCGTGCTCGGCTGCGCCGCGTTCGAGTGCCGTGGTCGACGCCTGGGTCATGCCGAGGCGCTCCGGGTTGCGTCGCTGTCGGACTCGGCTGATTGACGTGTTTCGGGAGGGCCGGCCAGCCTGAGCTGCGGCTTGGGGGCGAGCCCCGCAATGAGCTTGGTCACCCGGGAGATCCGTTCTTTGCGGTGGGCCGCGAAGTCGACGGCTCGGCGATCGCGCTCCGCGGCAGCGGTGAGGAAGAGGCGATCAGCGCCGCTGCGGAGGCGTTCGCCGCCGGGCAGATCGGCGACATCGCCAAGAAACGACGCGAGCTCGACCGCGAGCTCGGCGAGGTCGTTGACGCAGCCGAGATCGTCCTGGAGCGGGGTGATCGCACCGATGAGGTCGGCTGCGGCTTCCCGTCCGATGACGGGCACGGCGGCTTCGGCCGTGTATCGGAGCCTCTTCCCGCGTAGCCGAAGATCGTGCAGGGCGACCGTATCGAGGGACGCCACGGCGGCGTCGGCTGCGAAGGCGGCAGCGGCATCTCGGAGCGCCCGCATCGCGAGATCGGTCGCGGACGGCCCATCGTTCTCATCGCGGAGCGGGACCCGATCGGGAAAGAGCAGCGGAGCCGGTTCTCGTCCGATCAGGTCAACGAACGCGGCGAGCGCGGCGGCACGCTCGGCGCTCAGCCTGCCGATAATGGCGGTCGCGGCATCGGCGACGTCCTGCCCCGCCGCTGCTGCGGCGGTCGTGGTGAGCCGCTCGATGAAGAGGTCGCACCGTCGGACGGCGCCGCCCGCTCGTCTGATGTCTCGCAGAGCCCGCCTGCACCGCTTGACGTCGCGCACGGACGCGATCGGCAGGGCGAACCGGGCAGCAACGTCGGCCCGCCGCGTCGCGACGCGGAGCTTGCGGATGCGCTTGCCGGCGGGATCGGTTCTCGCAGCATCGAACGCCTTGAGCAGGCGGTCGCTCCGGTTGGAGAGCAGCTCGCGGGCGGCGTCGATGCCGCGGCCCGGGTCGTACGCGGCGAACCACTTCGCGCCGGGAATCCCCTGGTCGGCGCTTGCCTGCTTGGCGCTTGCCGGGTTGGCCGAGTGATCGATCACTTCGGGCTGACTCCCGTGCGCTCGAGTGTGTCTTGCACCGCACGCAGCACCTCGGGGAAGGCCTCATCGACCTCCCGGTTGGCGTCGATCGTGACGAACTCGTGCTCAGCTGCGAGCGACCGGAAGACCTTGAGCAGCTTGGTCTGGTACTTGACGAACGCCCGGTACACATCGCGCTCTTCTTGGAAATCCAGGCCCGACTCCCAGTAGTCGAAGCCGCCTGAGGCGAGCACGCGCGGCACGAGGCTCTCGACGTCGACATCGAGGTAGATCACCGCGTCGGGCTTCGGGGCGTAGCGGTAGGCGTCCTCGATCCAGGCCGGGTCGGATCCGCGGACGATCGAGCGCGCCATCGTGGCGTACACGTAGCGGTCGCTGATCACGACGAAGCCAGCTCGGAGCGCGGGGAGGATCTGGGTTTCAAGCCTGTCGGCAAAGTCCACGGCGTAGAACAGGTCCATGGTCTGCGGGCCGAGCGACCTGGATTCCTTCGCGACCGCGAGGCCCTTCGACGCGAGCGGCGACTGGGTGAGCGCCGAGTGCGTGACGCCGAAGCCGGCGTTCTCGAGCCATTCCCGCAGCAGCGCGACGTGCGTGGACCTGCCGACGCTGTCGGTGCCCTCAAGCGCGATAAGCGTGCCCGGGTATCCCGAGATATCGATGGGCTGTCTTCCGGAGAGCGGGTAGTTCGCCGGGTCGGGCGTGCCGCGGAAGCCGGGCTCTTCGAGCGGTGTATTTGTTGTAGCGTGCGTCATGTGGATCGGAGCTCCTTGAAGATTGTAGCGGCGGGCATCGCGACGCCCTCCGGCTAGTATCGGGCATGCGAGCGCTCGGCTGGTTCTTTCTTTGCTGCCTGTTCTGCGTCGCGTCGTGGGGCCAGGTGCCCATGCCGACGGCGGGCGAAGGCCAGCCGGTCGAAGAAGGAACCGCTGAGCCAGCCGAGACCGGGCCCCGGACTGACGAGCTCCGGAGCCCGCGGGCGACGATGCGTGCCTTCGTCGCGAGCGTCGAGATGCTGCTCGACAGCGAGCCCCGCACGCACCGGCTCCGGACCGGGCAGGATCCGACGGTCATCCTCCGCAGAACGCTCGGGCTCGATCCGACGGTGGACGCGAACAGCGCTCGGGACATCGGCATCAGGCTCTACAGCGTGCTCCACCGGATCGATGACTTCTCGGGGCAATCGCTGGGCACGCTTTTCGATCTTGCGGACCTCTCCGCGATCGAGGCCGACGGCAAGGCGTTGCCCGACCGGGTGCAGATCTGGCCCTGGGGCGGGCTGCTTTCTCCCGCCGGGGCCGACACGCCGGACGGGATGAGCTTCGTGAATCCGCAGCGGAACCGGGCGCTCGAGCGGGCGTTTGACGCGCGGGGTGTGGACGCCGAGATCGCCCTGATCCGGACGCTCGACGACGACCGCTGGATCTTCTCACCCGAGACGCTCCGCGAGACGGACGCGATGTTTGATGCGTTGCGGGCGTTGCCCCAGCCCTTCGGCGTGCAGACGGACGGCGCGACGGTCTCGCTGTGGATCGAGAGCTACCTGCCGAGCTGGGCGTTGCAGAAGGATTTCACGCTCCGAAACTGGCAGTGGCTCGGCCTTGCGCTGGTGATCTTTGCCGGCTTTGCCGCGGATCTTGTCTCGCGGACAGCGCTCTTCGCCGTCTGGGTGCGGTACCGGACATCCCGCCATCGGCGCGGGAACTCGGATGCCAAGGCGGAACCGCCCGACTTCAGCGTCGGGAAGCGGACGGTGCGGCCCTTCGGCCTGCTCGTCGGCGCGACAGTGTGGTACTGGAGCGTGGCGGCGCTGGGCCTGCCGCCGCTGTGGGCAACGGTGCTCCAGCTCGCGGCGAGGGTCGTGCTGACGCTCGCCGGCATTCTCGCAGCGTGGCGGGTGACCGACGTCGTCGGGCTCCTGGTGCTCAACCGGACGTCGAAGGCATCGGGCCAGATCGACGACCTGCTGGTGCCGCTGCTCCGCAAGACCCTCAAGATCTTGGTGGTGATCTTCGGGATGGTGTACGTCGCGAAGAGCCTGAGCCTCGATATTGGCCCGGTGCTGGCGGGCCTTGGCGTGGGCGGCCTCGCGTTCGCCTTTGCTGCCAAGGACACGATCGAGAACCTCTTCGGATCTGTTGCGGTCATCCTCGATCGGCCGTTCCAGGTTGGCGACTGGGTGTACGTCGATGGCACCGAGGGCACGGTGGAAGACCTCGGGCTTCGTTCGACGCGCATCCGGACGTTTTACAACTCGCAGGTGACGGTGCCGAACGCGGCGCTGGTGCGTGCGGTCGTCGATAACTACGGGCGGCGTCGGTACCGGCGGTACAAGACCACGCTCAACGTGACATACGACACGCCGCCCGACTCGATTGAAGCGTTCTGCGAGGGCATCCGCGAGCTCATCCGGCTGCACCCTTACACCCGGCGGGACCAGTTCCACGTCTGGATGAACGACTTCGGGCCGCACAGCCTCGACATACTCGTATACATGTTTTTCGAGTGCCCCGAATGGGGGACGGAGCTCCGCGAACGGCACCGGTTCATCCTCGACATCGTGAGGCTCGCCAACAAGCTCGGCGTCGAGTTCGCGTTCCCGACGCAGACGCTGCATGTGCACGAGTCGGGGGCGACGCCCGACTCGGCCGAGATCGGGGACCTAGCGATCGACACCGAAAGGCGGGCCCGCCGCACCGGGCTGAAGGCGGCTCAGGCCATGACCAAGGACGCGGTGTGGCGTGACGTGAAGCCTGCACCTGTCGCCTTTTCCGCGGACCGGGCCGACACGACCGACGATCTTGCGGATGACGGGGATGACGGCGACGGCGGCCGGTAGAAGGCACTTCGCGTTAAGCTCGACGATTTTAGATCGACGCTCTGGTCGTCGGTCGGGTTCTTACGATCCGGCCGAGGCGTCCGCGGAGAACATCGCTTCGACAAAGCTCTCCGGGTCAAACGGCTCGACGTCGTCGGGCGTCTCGCCGAGGCCGACGAATTTCACGGGAATATCCGTCTGGTGGCGCACGGCGACTGCCATGCCCCCCTTCGCCGTGCCGTCGAGCTTTGAAAGGAAGATGCCCGTGACGCCCGCGGACTCGGCGAAGCCTTCGGCCTGGCGGAGCGCGTTCTGGCCCGCGGTGGCGTCGAGGACCAGCAGCACCTCGTGGGGCGCGCCCGGGATCTGCTTCTCGGCAACGCGGCGGATCTTGGTGAGCTGGTCCATCAGCCCGGCCTGTGTTTGCAGTCGGCCGGCGGTATCGAGGATGATCACGTCGACCCCGCGAGCGAGGCCGGCGGCGCAGGCGTCGAAGGCAACGGCAGCGGGATCACCCCCCTGCTGACCCTTGATGACATCGACTCCGAGCCGTTCGCCCCAGATCTCGAGCTGACGGACGGCGCCCGCGCGGAAGGTGTCGCACGCGCCGAGCAGGACGGTCTTGTCGTCCGACTTCAATCGTGCGCAGAGCTTGGCGATGCTCGTGGTTTTGCCGGCGCCGTTGACGCCCGTCACGAGCACGACCGAAGGGCCGGTATCGGCAAGCGAGAGCTGGCGGTCACGGTCGGGCCACATCGCTTTGAGTTCTCGCTTGAGGTACGCGAGCACGTCTTCGCCCTTCTCGAGCTTGCCGGCTTTGTAGTCGGCGCGGATGCCTTCGACGAGCGCCCGCGTGGCGGCGACGCCGACGTCCGCGCGGATGAGGGTGGATTCGATCTCGTCGATGAGCTGCTCGTCGAGCTTGCGGCCGGTGAGCAGGCTGACGAGGCCGCCGAAGACAGACTCGCGGGTTTTGGCGAGCCCGGCGGTGAGCTTTTTGGCGATGGATCGGAAGATCGCCATGGATTTAGCCCTCGGCCTCGGGCTGCTGCGGTGTGTTGGCGGCCGGTTCTGGGTCTGGCTCTGGGTTTGGGTCCGGCTCTGGGGTCGACGCTGAGGCTGGGAGCCGTTTCAGGAGCTTGTCGAGCACGGCGTTGACGAACGAGGGAGACTTCTCGGTGCTGAAGTCCTTCGCGAGCCTGACGGCTTCGGACACGGCGACCTTTGGCGGGGTCGTGCCGGCGGTCATCTCGTAATGGGCGATGCGGAGCAGGGCCCGATCGACCGCGGGCTGGCGGTGCGCGGGCCACTCCGGCGCGAGGGTCGCGACGGCCGCGTCCGCCTCGCCGCGCGCGTTCCATGCGGCTTCGGCGAGCTGGGCTGCTCGGGCACGCTCGGACGGGTTGAGCTGCTTCTCGTCGGCGATGGGATCGATGAGCTCGCTCGACGCGGGTTCTCCCGTGGCGTCCATCTGAAACAGCGCCTGGAAGGCGACCCGGCGGATGGTGCGCGGCTCAGCCATGCTTCTCGGTTCCCGCCGAGGCGTCGGCTTTATCCGCAGGCGACCCGAGAATGGTCCGGGCCACGTTCGCGGGCGTTCCGGCCTCGAGGGCCGCGTCGATCGCGTCGAATGCGGCGAGGGTGTCGAGGAGGGCCGACATCGCCTCCTCGCCCTTGTTGCCCTTGGTCCCGCCTGCGCGGTCGCGGGCCTGCTGCGCGTTTTCCGCTGTGATCACGCCGAATGCTGCGGGGATGCCCGACTGGACGGAGATGTCCGCGAGGGCGTTGGCCACGGCGGCGTTGATGTATTCATCGTGCCGCGTGTCGCCCTTGATCACGCAGCCGAGGCACACGATGCCCTGGTAGGCCCCGGTTTCGGCGACCCTGGCTGCAATGGCGGCAAGCTCGAACGCTCCGGGGGCATCGATCACGGCGGGCCCGGGTTCGGTTTCACCTCGCCGCTTCGCTTCGGCGACCGCGCCGTCGAGCAGGCGGTCGGTCACGCCGCGGTTGTATCGGCTGATCACGATCGCGAGGGGGCGGTCGTCTTGCGGTGTGGTGGTTCCGTGTTCTGTCACGCGGTGATCGTATGCTGCCGGCATGCGGCAGGTGTTGCAGCGACTGGCTTCTGTTGTGCAGCTCACGCGGGTGACCGGGGCGTTCGCGGCGGTCGCGAACGTGTGGTTTGTCGTGGTCTGGACCCGGAGCTTCGCGGAAGAGCAAGGGACGCCCGAGATCGTTGAGCCGCCGCTGTGGGTCCCGCTCGCCGGGTCGGCAGTCACGGCCCTGGGTCTGTTCGCGTTTGGGGCGACGCTCAACGATGTGATCGATGCGAAGCGTGATCGGCGTCTGCGTCCGGATCGGCCGCTGGCGTCGGAGCGGGTGTCGATCGAGCTGGCGATGGGGCTCGCGATCGGCACGCTGCTGGTTGCCGTGCTCGGCTCGCTGACGCTGGGCGAGTCGGCGACGCTTCTGACTGTGCTGGTGGCGATCGCGGTCACCGGGTACAACGTCGCGGGGCGGTTCATCCCGGCGTTGGGCTTGCCGCTGCTGAGCGTGGTCTACGCCGGTCACATGCTTGTACCGAACGTGCAGCTTGTCTTTACGTGGCCCGTGCTGCTGGTGCTCGGGCATGCGCTGGTGATCGGTCTGGTGTCGCACATCGTGAGCGGGCGGACGCCCAGGCTGAGCGTGCGGGCGATCGCGTTTACGGTCGCGGGCTGGGCGGGCTGCTCGGCGCTGCTGCTCTGGATCGGGCCTTCGCGTGGGCTCGGCGGCGGTGTGTGGCCCGAGTGGGTGCCGCTCTCGGTGCTGATCTGGATCGGCGCGTCCGTGACGGTCCTGATCTTTATGTGCGCCCGTCGGCTCGCGCGGCTCGGCAGCGGGCGGCGGGCGGCGGAGAAGATCCAGCGGTATGGCACTCTCTGGCCCGCGGTGTACGCGTGCGTCTGGATGGTCGGCAGCGGGGAGCTTTCCGGCGCGTGGCCGCTGCTCACGCTCGCCATGGCGGGCGTGCTCGGCATGACGATCCTGCGCGAGGCGTACTCGCTTGTTGAGGAGCCGATCGAGTTCACGTGGTAGCGGCGGCGGGCGGGGTCAGTTCAGGTCGAAGATGTAGAAGATCGCCGTGAACAGCGTGTCGGCGATGACGATGCTGACGACGCACTGGACAACGGTATTGGTCGTCGCCCGGCCCACGCCGGCGGCTCCGCCCGTGACCTTGAGGCCGTTGGTGCAGGCGATCGACCCGATCAGCAGGCCAAAGATGCCCGCCTTGATCATGCCTGTCCAGAAGTCTGAGCCGGTGACCTGGAAGAGCATGTTGTCCCAGTAGGTCTGAAACGGGATGCCAAGGACGAGCTGGCTCATGAGCATCGCGACGCCGATCGCCATGACGTTGGAGATGACGCCGAGCACGAGCATGCTCAGGACCGTGGCGATGACGCGCGGGACGATGAGGAAGCGGACCGGGTTGAGCGCGTGCACTTCGAGCGCCTCGATCTCCTCGCCGACGACCATGGTGCCGATCTCTGCGGCTATCGCGGCGCCGGCGAAGCCTGTCAGAACGATGGCGGCCATGAGCGGGCCGAGCTCGCGGAGCACGGCCACGCCGATGATGTTCGCGACGAGGTCCTTCGATCCGAACTGTTCGAGCGGGGGAGCCATATTGAGCGCGAGGATGAGGCCGACCGCGCCAGACACGAGCGACACGATGAAGACCGATCGCACGCCCACGCGGACGATCTGGTTGACGATCGCGGACCGCCCGATACGCGTCTGGCGGCCGAGGGCCGCGGCCACGATCCCGGCCGCCTGAACCGTCAGCAAGACGACGGAGCCGATGTGGTCGAGCATGTCGAGCACCCGGTCGCCGATCCGCTCGACGGGCGAGAAGATGTTGAGGAATCCAGGCCTTGAGAGGTTTACGGGGCGACGCGGGCCGCGTCTTGCATCTGCGTCGTCGCGGCTGCTCGACCGGCTGCGGCTCATGCGGACAGCGCGGCTTCGAGGTCGAGCGTGATGACGAACACCTGCTCGAGCCGTGCGATCTCAAAGATCGATCGGACGCGGTCCGTCAATGAACAGAGCACGAGGGCGCTGCCAGCTTTTCGCGAGTGCTGCATCGCCTCGACAAGGGTCGCGACGCCGGAACTATCCATGTACTCGACGCCTGAGAGCTCGATGACGAGCTTCTTCGGCTTGCTCTCGAGCTCGGCCTTCATCGCCTGGCGGAGGACGGGCGAGCGGCTCAGGTCGATGTCTCCGACGGGGAAGACCACGCGGGCGTCGCCCCGCTGCTCGGTGGTGATGGTGATGTCGGTCGGCTCATCCATGGTGCTCGGTCTCTCCTCGGGTCGGGTCGTCGGTCGGGCCGGTGCTCTGGTCAGCAGTCGGGTCGGCGGTCGGGTCCGCCGCGCGGGGCGTGAGCCGCTTGATCATTGTGAGCCTCATGCCAACGGGCGATCGCTTGCTGTATTCAACGACGTCCATGACTTCTTTGATGATGTGGACGCCGAGCCCGCCGGGCTTGACATCGGCGAGGTCGCGGCCGCAGATGGCTTCGGGGTCGATGTGCGGCGCCTCGTCTTCGATGACGATTCGGATGCCGGGCTGATTCGGCGCGGCGAGGGGCCAAAGCCGGATCCAGATCGGCCGATCGGGCTGACGCTTGTAACCGTGGTTGATGACGTTGGCGAGGGCTTCGTCTGTCGCGAGCGCGATTTTCCCGGCGCCGTTGTCGTCGAATCCGAGACGTCGCGCGATGCCGATGACGAGTTCTCGTGAACCGGCGAGGTAGGTGGGGTGGCTCAGAAGCCTCACCTCGACTGCCGGACCGACTGCCGAATCGACCGCTGGATCGACCTGCGTCGGCGCGGCATCGGGTCGGCCGGCGTCCTCGGGGTTGGGGTGCGGCGATGGCATTGGGCTCACGGTACGCGCTCCGATGTACGTCCCGCATCCTCTGGCCCGCGAGCGTCGAGCCATTGGACCCAGCGGTCGATCGCTGCAGCCCGCTCGCTCTCGGCCGCGACGGAGTCGAATCCGTGCGTCAGGCCCGTGATCTCCTCAAGGGCATCGGCGGCTGCGAGGCGGACGAGGGCGTCGTCTGATCCGAGCTGGCGGATCAGATCCGGCGTGGCCGACTGGTCCTGGGTTCGTTGCGCCTGTCGGATGGCAAGGAAGCGGTCCTGGGGCACGGCGGAGTCGAAATCGGGCTCCGCGTTGATCGCGCACGAGCCGCCGAGAGAAGCGAAACCCGCGAAGGCAGCGACCGACGCGGCGTGATGGGCCGACCTGAGCATGCCACCATCCTAAACTCCTCCTTCCCCCCGTGCCGCCGGGCGTCCTGCGGCGGGGCGTGAGCGATCGTGGAGCGACCGATGACGACCAAGGACCCGCATGCCGAGCTCATCCCCGTCCTGGATTTCGGTTCGCAGACCACGCAGCTGATCGCGCGTCGGTTGCGTGAGGCGGGCGCGTTCAGCCTGATCCTGCGGCCCGACACGCCCGCCGATGAGCTGTGGGCGATGAAGCCGAAGGGCATCGTGCTTTCGGGGGGGCCGGCGAGCGTGTCTGCAGACGGGGCACCGAGGTGCGACCCGGAGATCCTGAAGCTCGGGGTGCCGGTGCTCGGGA
>JBCBNT010000009.1:0-55322 GCA_039821685.1 Planctomycetota bacterium
CTGGTGGAGCGAGCGCAGCTCAGTTCATCGAGCAGATCGATTCGATGGCGGTGTCGCCGACGGAAAGAGTTCGCGGCGCGATCATCGCCGGCGCGATGCTCGGGCCCGAGGCGTTTGAAGAGCGGAGAGCAGGCTTTGCGTCGCAGCCTCGCTCAGGCCGCGCGGAGCCTCGCCTGCGCGGCGCACGAGCGCCGCCGCCTCGCCCGACCGCTCTTCAAACGCCTCGGGCCCGAGCATCGCGCCGGCGATGATCGCGCCGCGAACTCTTTCCGTCGGCGACACCGCCATCGAATCGATCTGCTCGATGAACTGAGCTGCGCTCGCTCCACCAGCTCCGCCCGGCGCTCCGGACGCCGACATGAGATCGCCGATCGCGCGATCGAAACGGACCATCATCTGGGACACAAACGTGAACGACTCGCCCGCAGCCGGGGGGAGCACACGCTCCCGGGCCTCTTCCCGCAGCCCGGCGCCGCCCGCCGCGACCGAGCACTGCTGCAGCCCCACCACCGCCAGGAGTGCCGGCACCAGCAGCAGGAGCGCGAGCCGGCCCGCTCGCCGAGAGCCCGGATCCGGACGGCGACCGCCCGTTTCCTGGGCCGGCGGTGGCGGCTCGTCATATCCGGGGATCGGCGTGCTCATCTCGCTTCCTTACGACATCGCGTCTCGACCGGCGCGTCCGGCCGTCCAGACCATCGCACCGGGGGTATCGGCTTGCCGGGGCCGGTCCTGTTGACCGGCCGCCGCGGTGAAGCCTACCGTTGCCGTCTCGGTGAGATGCCTGGTGGGGCACAAGCCGAGCAATCAGGATGGACCAACCCTGGGGCCCAGGACGAGCCGGCCCCCCGCCCCGCCCGGTAGGCGGCGATACGAACGCACCGGGGCGGCATTCTGCCGGCCCCAGACGCCGAGGAGCGTGCCATGCCCACGCGGAGCCAGATCCACACCAGCGGCCGCCGCCGCGAGTCGTACATCGCCAAGCCGAACGAGATCCAGCGAAGCTGGAAGATCGCGGATGCCTCGGGCGTCCCGCTCGGCCGGCTCGCGTCAGACATCGCCGTCGTCCTTATGGGCAAGCACCGCCCCGAGTACACGCCGCACGTCGATACAGGCGACTACGTCATCGTGACCAACGCCTCCAAGGTCGGCCTCACCGGCACCAAAGCGCAGACCAAGCTCAAGACCCGCTACACGGGCTACCCGGGCGGCCTCAAGGCCGAGACCTTCGGCTCCGTCCGCGATCGTCACCCCGAGAAGCTGATCGAAGACGCCGTCCGCCGCATGCTCCCCAAGAGCCGGCTCGGCCGCGTCATGCTCAAGAAGCTCAAGGTCTACCCGGGCAACGAGCACCCGCACGCCAGCAACCAGCCCGAGCCCATGAGCATCTGAGCCTCCGACCAAACAACCACACGCACGAACGCACCGGCACACGAGAACCAGCACACGAGAACACGCATGACCGAAGACCAGAACGCACCGACAACAACGACCGGGGGCCTCGACCTCTCGCAGGGCGGGCCGCCCCAGGCCGACGAGGGCCTCGGCGAAGTCCTCCTGGGCGGCGAAGCCCAAGAGCAGCAGGCGCGGCAGCTCCGCGAAGCCCAGCCCGCCGATAAGCACGGCTGGTGGTGGGCCGTGGGCCGACGCAAGAACGCCGTCGCCCGCGTCCGCATGAAGGTCGCCGAAGGCGAGGGTGGCGTCCGCATCCAGAAGACCCGCAAGCTCTTCAAAGACATCGAAACCTACTTCAGCGAGGCGCAGGACCGCGCCGATGTTCTCGCTCCGCTCCGGGTCACCGACACGCTGGGCAAGATGGACATCGTCGTCCGCGTGCACGGCGGCGGCCACACGGGCCAAGCCCAGGCCATCCGCCTCGGCATCGCCCGCGCACTCCGCGACTACGACCCCACGCTCGAAGAGCCGCTCCGCGAGAACGGCTACCTGACCGTGGACTCGCGCCGCGTCGAGCGCAAGAAGCCGGGCCAGCCCGGCGCACGCCGCCGCTTCCAGTTCTCGAAGCGCTAAGCGCCGGCATCAATCCGTGTTCGTGCTCAGCCGCCCGGTCATCCGCCGGGCGGCTGTCGTTTCCGGACGCACGCGCGACGCAACCCGCCCCGCGCCGCGCACGTCCGCCAATTCTTATTTGCAAGCACGACAAAGGCTTACCCGCAGACGACAGCCCGATCGAGTACACTCTCGCCGCGGCGTTCTGCCGCGCGTGGGGCGAAACGTGACACGTAAGGATCCGAGCCATGACGGCGAGAAAGCCGGGCCGCACGGCGGCCCGCACGGCGGGGCAGGCCCCCGATCGACGGGCCGCGCGCGACGCGCGGACACCCGCCGCCGCGCGGATCGATCGGCTCCGCAGCTACCGGACCCGCGCCGACCAAGCATCACCGATCGGCCTCAACCTCGCGAGCATCCGCAGAGACCTGACGCAGCGCGAAGCATCGATCGCGCCGGCGCTCGAGGCCTGGACCGAGATCATCCCGAAAGAGCTCGCCGAGCGGGCAACGATCGTCTCGCTCAGCCGGGGCACGCTGACCGTGCGGATCCCCGACAGCGCCTCCCGCTTCGCGACCGACAGGCTCCTCAGAGCCGGGGCCCAGATCCGGATCATCAAACGATGCCCACGACCCGTCAGACGCATCAAGCTCGTCCCGTGACCAACGGCCGCGCCCATACGACAGACACACCGACCGACCGGATCATTGAGGCCAAGCCCTCGAAAAAATTCGGCAAGACCAACCCCGACTTCGCCGCCATGGCGGGCTGGCGCACCGGCTTCGACAGCCCGATCCACAAGGCCCGCATCGTCAAAGCACTCAAGGGTACCTCGGCGCTCTGCCCGGGCTGCGGCTTCGACCTCATCGACCAGCGACGCCCCGATTGCCCCAAGTGCGACCTGCCCATCGACATCGCGGCGCTCGTCGTGCAGGACGAGCCGCCCAGCAAGCTGCTGACGCGGTCGATCTCGGCCGCGGTCGTGCTCTGCTGGATCGCGATGGGCCTGGGCGGCTTCGCGTGGTCCGGCCCCCTCCAAGCCGTCGGCCTCACCGCGCTCTTCGCCGTGCAGCTCGCCGGGATCTGGCTGCTGCTCTCGATGTACACCGATACGTCGTGGTACCGGAGCGTGAGCGCGCCGCGGCGAAAGACGCTGCTCGTCGGTTCGATCTCGGCGGTCGCCGTCGCCGGGAGCATCGTGGCATCGACAGCCATCGCCCTCGTCAGCTGACGAGCGAGGCGAGCCGGCGAGCCATTTCGTGGTTGAGCGCGTGGCCCGACCGGTACGCCGACACGCGGCCGATGATGGGCCGGCCGACGAGCGCCAGATCTCCGATCAGGTCCAGCAGCTTGTGCCGCGCGGGCTCATCGTCGAAGTGCAGCTCGTTCTCGATCGGTTCGCCGCGCTCATCGAGCACGAGAAGCTCACGCGGCGAGAAGCCTTCGAACAGGCCGACCGCCCGCATCGGGGCAATCTCGTTCGCGAACGAGAACGTCCGGGCCGGCGCGATCTCGCCCACGAACGAAGCCGCGTCGCCCGCCCAGGCCGCCGTCTGCTTCGACAACGCGGGCTCGCCGCCCGGGTACTCCAGAAGATACGAGTACCGCGGCAGCTGGGCCGCATCGCCGTCGAGCGGCTCCACGACAATCATCCCCCCGCGCCCGTCCTCGACGGTCACGACCTCACTCACGCGCAGCGGCTCGACCTCACCATCGAGTTCCACAAGCCCCGCGCCCTCGATCGACTGCACAAACGCGAGCGCCGACCCATCGTCGATCGGCAGCTCGTCGCCCCCCTCGAGCACGATCTCGGCATCGGTCACGCCGAGACCGACGAGCGCGGCGAGCGCGTGCTCGGTCGTGATCGCTCGTGCGCCCCCCGCCGAGAGCACCGTGTGCCTCGACGGCACATCCGCGAGCGCCGGCAACACAGCAGCGGTCGAAAGCCGATCGATCTGCGCCGGCACCCGCTCGCCGCCCACGCGAAACGAGATGCCGCCCTCACCGGGACCGACCGTGGCGACGACATCCGCGCCGGTGAACAGGCCGCGGCCGCGCACACGCGCCTCGCCGGCAAGCGTTCGACGCCTCATCGGCCGCCCTCCCCGCCTGCGGCTCGGCTGCCGTCAGTGTGCTTGCGCGACGCCTTCGCAAGCCGGCGGACCGCCATCATCTCCCGCGCCGCCTGCGCCCGGGGCTGCGCCGGCGCGCCGAGGTAAGCCTCGCCCGCAGCCAGATCGTTCGAGACGCCCGCCTTTGCCATCACCGTCACATCCGCGCCGATCGAGACGCCGTCCGCGACGCCCACCTGACCCGCGAGCACGGACCGGTCGCCGATCGTCACGCTGCCGCTCAGCCCGGTGTGCCCGCAGATCACCACGTGCTCGCCCAGCACGCAGTTGTGACCGATCTGCACGAGGTTGTCGATCTTACAGCCGTTGCCGATGACCGTGTCGCGGAGCTTGCCCCGATCGACGCACGAGTTGGCCCCGATCTCCACATCGTCACCGATCCGCACGCCCCCGACGTGCGGCAGCCTCCGCCGCTCGCCCGTCGCCTCATCCGCGATGAAGCCGAAGCCCTCATAACCGATCACCGCGTTGCTGCCGATCTCGCACCGGGCACCGATCACGCTCCCGGCATGCACCACCGCTCCCGCGCCGATGCGGGTTTCAGCGCCGATGCGCACCGACCGCTCGATCACCGCGCCGACACCGACACTCGCCGACACGTGCACCTCGGCGCCCGGATCAACCGAGGCACCCGGATGCACACCCACGTCCGGCGCACCAAACCGGTGCTCGCGCACGGCCGACAAGATCAGAATCAGGGCCGCATCCGCGTCATCGACAACCAGCACCGGCGTCGAAACACCGGACGGCAGCTCGACCCCGCGGGTAACCAGCAGCGCACCCGCCCGGCTCGAATCGGCCGAAGACGCGTACCTCGACGAACGCACGAAGCTCAAATCCGCCGGCCCCGCGTGGTCGAGCGGCTCGATGCCCGACAGCACCACGCCCGCGTCGCCGCGCAGCTCAGCGCCGATCATCCGGGCCAGGTCGCCCGCGGTCATCGAAAGCCCCGTACCGGTCGTCATGGCCCGAGCTACCACTCCTTGAGAGATCCGATTTGAGCCGTCAAACCCCGATCAGCCTCCGGCGGCAAACTCATTGTTCATCAGCGCCAGCACGCTCGGCGTCAGATCAACAACGTCCGACGCGTAGAGCACCTTCTTGCTCTTGATCGTCGCGAGCGATCCCGCGAAGCTCGCCGCCTGCGGATCGTCGATCGAGATCGAGCGGTCGTCGAACACAACAAGGTCGTACCCGTCACGCTCGGCGATCCGGCCCGTCGCCTCGACGATCTTCACGTAGAGCTCCCGCGTCAGCCGGCCCTGCATCAGGTCCGCCTCCGACTGGTACGCCTGCTGCTTCGTCTGCAGGTCGGACTGCAGCACCTGCCGCTCGATCGCGAGCTGGATCGCCCGGTCTTCCTCTTCATCGGTGAGCGTGCCGAGCTCGACGTTGATCTCTTCGATCCGCGTGCTGATCTCGCGGAGTTCGGTCACCCGGGCGTCGCGCTTCCCGGCCAGCGACTCCACCCGCACGTTGAACTCCTCGAGCTCCGAGCTCACGCGATCGATATCGACCACCGCCACGGCCGTCGGATCCGCCATGCGCTGCACCACACCCGCGCCGAGCCCGACGCCCACGCCAGCGATGCCCGCCGCGCCGAGAACCAGGCCCGCCAAGAGACCCACCCGACCACTGCTCTTCGTCGATTGCATGCGTTTCTCCACTCGGCAACCAGCCCGATTCGCCCGACCGAAACAGGGCCAGATCGGTGCCAGTCTACGCACACGCGCCGCAGCCCGCGGGCCAGCGTGCAGCGAGCGCGCGGCCCTCGCTACAGCGGCAGATCGACCGAAAACGTGAAAAGCCGGTTCTCGTCCGTCTCGTCCTTGACGATCGGGAACCCGAAATCGAACGCCAGCGGCGCCGGGCTCAGCTGCTGCACGTAGAGCCTGAGCCCCGCGCCGGCGCTCACCCGCCACGTGCTCACCGCAAACTCGCTCTCGACCGTCCCCGAATCGACAAACACCGCCAGCGCCAGGTCTTCCGACAGGATCGGCTGCTGGAGCTCCATGCCGGCGAACGCGCTCAGGATCCCGCCAACCGGGTCGCCGATCTCCCCGTTGTCAGCACGCACGCCCTTCGGAGAGATCGTCCGGAAGTCGAACCCGCGGAAGCTCTGCCCGCCCAGGTAAAACCGCTCGAAGAGCGGCACCTCGTTCTGACCCTGCGGGATCCACTCGACCTCGCCGCGAAGCCTCAGAACCGTCTTCGAGCCGACGAAGCTCTCGTAGAGCGACAAGAAAACGCTGTGCTCAGCGCGGAGCGACGTGTACTCGAAGTCTCCCCCCAGCACGCCGATCTGCTGCGCCCCGAGCGACGTGATCGAGCCCCGGCTCGGGCGGAACCGCTCCGCGGGCGGCACCGTCGTCCGGCGGATCGCCCCGCCGAGCCGCGTGATCTGGTTCGTCCCCTCGACCGCGAACGCGTCCGTCGTGCTCTCGGGCTCTAGGTCGAACAGCCGGATGTTCTGCCACTGCAGGTTGGCCTGCGCAGTCCACCGGTCGCCAAACCGGCGGCTCAGCCCGCCGCCCAGCGTGGTCCGGTTGTCGCTGAACTCGTTGAAGTTCCGCCTTGCGAAGCTTGCGCCGAGCGAGCCGCCGATGAACGAATCGTTCAGCGCCGGGTCCGACAGGCTCAGCGAGTAATTCTCGAACACCTGGCCCGGCTCGGCCGCGATCCGCAGCGTCTGCCCACCCCCGCGCAGGCTCCGGCCGCTGAATAGATCGCCCACCGAGTTGGGCCAGTCCGTGATATCAAAGTTCCGCTGCTCGTAGCTGATCCGGCCGGTCACGCCCGCATCAGACCCCACACCAGCCCCGACCGATAGCAAACCCGTGTTGGTTTCGGTCACCTCGATCAGCACGTCGCGGTGCGTGGGCTGCGCCGGATCGGGCTGCTGGATCACCGCCCTCGGCGGGCTCTGCTGGATCTCAAAGAGCCGGCTGCTCAGCACGATCCGCTCCGACTCGCGCACCGCCGTGGTGTCCAAGGGCCTGTCGGGCTCGATCCGCAGGTTCCGCCGGATCTCGCCGTGGTTCGTCAGCGTGTTGCCGGCGATCTGCATCAGCCCCGCGCGGTACCTCGCGCCCTCGCGCACCAACAGCAGCAGGTCCACCTCGGGCCGCGTCGTATCCCGCAGCTCGCGCCGCTCCACACGCACATCCACGTACCCCTGCTGTCCGTACGCGTCGATCACCGTCTGCACAGCCGCGTTGAGCTTGTTGACGCTGTACGTATCGCCCGGCTTCATCCCGATCAGGCCGACCACCTGCTCGGCCGCCAGCACCGGGCCCGACGGGCCGTCGTCCGCGTGGTTCACCACCACCCGGCGGAGCGAATACAGCGGGCCCTCGTCGACATAAAAAGTCACGATCGCTTCCCGGCCGTCCGGGCTCGGCTGCACGAAGCTATCCACACGCGCATCAAGGTACCCGCGGTCCTGCAGGTACCGCGCGACCGACGCCGAGTCACGCGCGAGCGTCTGCCGATCGAGCCGGCCCCGACGGAACACGCCCGCCTTCCGCGTCTCGGTCTGCCGGAGCAGCTCGCCGTCGCCGAACGACTCGTTCCCGTCGAACCGCACGTCGGTGATCCGCACCCGGGTGCCCTCGCGCACCTCGAAAAGGATCACGCCCGTCTCGTCGAGCACGTCGGTATTCACCGACACCTCGACAAGGTAAAACCCCCGCTCGCGGTAGAGCTCCTCGATCGATCGGGCCGCGCGGTCGAGCTCGAACCGGTCCACCGGCGTGCCCGGCAAGAAGTCGATCGCCTCGGCGAGCGTCGCGCCGCCCAGCCGGCGGTTGCCCGTCACCTGCACGTCACGGATGACCGGCTGCTCCCGCAAACGGAGCGTCACGGTGATCGTGCCATCGGCGTGCTCGGTGATCCCCTGCTCGACCGAGCCGAACCGGCCCGTTCGATTGAGCCGCGTCAGGTCGGCCGCCATCACCCGCTCGTCGTACTCGCGCGTGCCCCGGCCCGTGCGCACCTGGTTGCGGATGAACTGGTCCTGCCGAGCCGACGCGGGCACAAACACGTCGTCGCCTACACCGGCGCCGGGCGGCGCCGTCAGCAGCACCAGCTCCCGGATCGCCCTGCCA
This sequence comes from Planctomycetota bacterium, assembly GCA_039821685.1. GTDB lineage: Bacteria > Planctomycetota > Phycisphaerae > Phycisphaerales > UBA1924 > JANQQZ01. Next base: position 8,243 of record JBCBNT010000009.1, read on the forward strand.
TCAAACGGGCCCGGCATCCGCTCGGGCTCCGCGGGCGGCAGCACCCGATCGCCCCCCTCCTGCCGCGTTCCCTGCTGAGCCGCCTGTTGGCCCGACACACCTGCAGCAGCTCCAGCGCAGCACAGCACCGCGAGCGCGCACACGCCGCGCACACCAAACCGCCGACCGGGCTGAGGCTTGACCGTCCGCACGCCACGCACCATAGCCGACGCCGCTCGGGCCCACCATCGCCCACACGACCACCGATCAGCCCAGCAGCCCACGGTGGAGCCCTGGGCAGAAGCGCCCGATCCGATACCAAGTGCGCACAACGCTGTAGAAAATGCCGAGTCAGCGCCGATGATCCATAACCTCGGCCGAGGGGGCCGACCGGTTTCGGACGACCCGACTCGGACGACCCGACTCGGACGATCAGCGAGAGGAACACGATCCGTGCCCGTTTCCGCCGCGCCGATCAGGCGTCTGCTCAGGCTGTTGTTCGCCCTGCTCGCGGTCGGAAGCACGCTGCTCGCGCTGACGCTCGTCGTCGGTGCGCTCGCGCCCGATCGCATCCTCGTCACACCGACCATCGGCCTCGTCTGCATCCTCGCGCTCCTGGTCCTGCCCACCGCCTCGGTCGCCGCCTGGGCATGGGACCGCAACGTGCAACGCAAGTTCGGGCCATCAGCAACAGCACGATCAGCCGAGCCCGCCCGCGAGCACCCCGCCGGACGCCGCAGGCCGCACGCAGCGCAGCCGACCACCCACCAACAGATGAGCCCGCGCGCAAGCCAACAAACGAGCTAGCCGCCCGCGACCGGCGCCACCCGGCCGCTCAGGCTCGCCCGGGCTTCAAAGGCACGCGCCACCCGCAGGAGCGACGCCTCACCAAGAGCCGAACCGGTCAGCTGCACGCCCACAGGCAGCTGTGCGCTGCCCCCGGGCCCATCAGCATCCCCCTCAGCAGGCCCCTGAACAGGAATGAATCCCGCCGGCAGGCTGATCGCCGGCAGCCCGGCCAGGTTGGCCCCCACCGTCAGCATGTCCTCAGCGTAGAGCTCCATCGGATCGACGCCCGAGTCGGGCCCTTGCCCAACCTTCGCGCCCACCTTGGTGCCAAGACCGAACGCCACGCCCGGCGTCGTCGGCGTGAGCACCGCGTCGCAGCCCATCACGCCCAGGATCGCGTCGTAATCGCTCCGGATCAGCCGGCGCATCTTGAGCGCCCGCACGTAGTACTGGTCCGCGTAGCCCGCTCGGAGCACGTGCGTGCCCAGCATGATCCGCCGCTGCACCTCAGACCCAAACGCTTCGGACCGCGACCGGCAGTAGAGCTGCATCAGGTCGTCGCCCTGGGCCAGCTCGGCCCGTCGGCCGTAACGCACGCCGTCGTACCGCGCCAGGTTGCTGCTCGCTTCGGCCGGCGCGACCATGTAATACGCCGCCAGCATCTGATCCGGGCTCGGCAGCTCGACCTCGACCAGCTCCGCGCCCATCTCGCTCAGCATCTTGCAGGCAAGGCCAAAGACCAGCCGCACTCTCGGATCGATCGATTCGTCCCGCGCCTGCGCCGGCACCGCGAGCTTGAGACCGTCGAGGGGCGCTTCCAGGTCGGCGTGCGTCGACGCGGCGTCGCGGTCCAGGCACGTCGCGTCCCGCGCATCCCGGCCCGAGATCGTGTCGAACACGAGCGACGCGTCCTCGACCGTCCGCGTGATCGGGCCGATCTGGTCCAGGCTCGACCCGAACGCCACCAGGCCCCAGCGCGAGACCCGGCCGTACGTCGGCTTGAACCCGACCGTGCCCGTGAGCGCCGCGGGCTGGCGGATCGAGCCGCCCGTATCGCTGCCCAGCGCCACCGGCACCATGCCCGCCGCGACCGCCGCTGCCGAGCCCGAGCTGCTCCCCCCGGGCACACGCGACGGATCCCAAGGATTTTTCGTGGGCCCGAACGCCGAGTGCTCCCCGCTCGAGCCCATCGCAAACTCGTCGAGGTTCGTCTTCCCAACGATCACCGCGCCCGCCGCTTCGAGCCGCTCCACAGCCGTCGCGCTGAAGGGCGACTCGTACGACTCGAGCATCCGCGACGCGCACGTCGTCCGCCCGAAGCCCGTGCACAGGTTGTCCTTCACCGCCACCGGCACGCCCGCGAGCGGGCCGATCGCCTCCGCCGATTCGCCGGCCGCGAGCCTGGCATCGACCGCCCGCGCCCGCGCGAGCGCCCGGTCCTCGAAGACCTGCAGGAAGGCGTTGATCCCGCCATCGATCGCCGCGATGCGATCGAGGCACGCCCGCGCAACCGACTCGGCCGACCGCTCGCCCGAAGCCACGCTCTGCCTGATCTCCGCCGCCGTCGCCGCCCTGCTCACGCCCCGCCGCCCCCGCTGTGACCACCGGGGCCAGCCTCACCGTCGCCCAGCACCTTGGGCACGCGCAGGAACCCGTCTTCAAACGCTGGCGCCATCGATTCGAACGCCTCCCGCGGCAGCGTGCCGGCAGGCACGTCGTCGCCCAGCCGGTTCGACTCGTCGATGGGCCGCGTCATGGGCTCGATGCCGTCGAGCGGCGCACGCTTCAGGCACTCGGCGTGGCGCAGCACCGCCGACAGATCGCCGCGCATCCGATCGACCTCGGCATCGCTCGGCGCAAGCCGCGCCAACGCGGCGAGATCCCGAACCGCCGACTCGCTCAGGCTGGGATCGTGCTCGCTCACGGCCCGAGTGTAGCGACACACGTCTTCCGTCGGTGCACACGGCGCGGTACGCTCCGACCCATGCGGCAACGCCACGCACACACCGACACGCCCAGGCGAACCAGACGGATCAGACGAACCAGTCGGATCAGGCACCCGATGTCCGACATCGCCGTCTCATGGATCATGCTCGGAGCGATGGTCGGCCTGGCCTGGCTCCTCACCACGCTCGACGGCCCCGCGCTCCTCGGTATCGCCGTCTCAGCGGTCTCGGGCGCTGCCGCCCTCGCCCGACGGATCGCCTGAAGGCGCGTCCGACGATCCCTCCGAAATCTCGCCGGCTGCCACGGCCTTCTTGATCGCCTTATCACCCAGCACCGCGAGCGTGACCAGCACCACAACCGACAGCCCGATGCCCACGGGCAGCAGCCAGCCCGGCCGGGCCTCTTTCAGCACGTCGCTCGTCAGCTCCTCGGCCCCGATCGTCTGCGCGACCTGGTGACCGATGAACACGACCAACGCGGTCCGCGGCAGCATGCCCACCGCCGTGCCAATCAGAAAGATCAGCTTCGGCACGCGCACGCTCGCCATCAGCAGGTTCGTCAACGCAAACGGCGAGTTCGGCGGGAACCGGATCAGCGTCACGATGCCGAGCGTCCGCCAGAAGCTGGCCTTCTCGGGGTCCTCGGTCCGCGCGACGAACGCGTCGCGCACCGCGCGCCACTTCGGGTGGTCATTGATCGCCTTGTTCGCGTCGTCGCCCGCAGTCAGCCTCGCCACCGCGTAGCCGATGATCGACCCGCCCACAAAGCCGAGCATCGCGCCCGGGATGCCGCCGACCAGCCCGAACGCGTAGCCGCCGAGCGCCGCCTGGGCGTACGTCGGCAGGATCGCAAACCCGCTCGTGAGCGCAAAGGCCGCGACATACAACACGAACCCCCACCGGCCCAGGTCATTGAGGAACCCCGAGACCTGCGGCATGAACCCGAGCAGCGCAAACCCGCCCAGCGCCGGCAGCACCGCCGCCGTGATCGCCAAGGGCCCCGCCCGACCGAAGTCGCGGAAACGCACCTCATCCGGGCCCGTGCTCGTCGACACATCCTCGCTCATGCTCGGAGCGTAGCCCGCCGCTACCATCGGCCCGAGTTCAAGACACCACCCGCACCCCCCGGGCGACAGCCCGGCACCGGAGCATTCCGCCATGATCCCCAAGCCCCCGCCGCGCGAAGGCACCGTCGGCTTCCTCTACTGCCCCCCGTACCGCGTCCAGGGCGTCTCGATCGCCGGCGAAGCCACCACCATCCAGATCCCAGAGCTCGACACCTGCTTCGACATGGGCGCGCCCCTGCGCTGCGCGCTCGCCTCCAAGTACGTCGCGCTCAGCCACGGCCACATGGACCACGTCGGGGGCCTCGCGTACTACGCCTCCCAGCGGGTCTTCCAGGGCATGGGCAAGGGCACGTTCGTTGTCGATAAACGCATCGCCGACGATGTCCACCAGATGATGCGCGGCTTCAACGCGCTCGAACGCCAGCAGACCGAGTACGAGATCATCGAGCTCGACGACGGCGGCGAGGTCGAGATCAAAAATTCCATCTTCCTAAGAGGCTTTGCTACGGAGCACACCGCGCCGAGCTTCGGCTGGGCGATCGTCGAGAAGCGCAGCAAGCTCAAGCCCGAGTACGCGGACCTCCCGCAGGAAAAGCTCCGCGAGCTCAAGGACCGCGGCGAAGAGATCACGCGCATCCTCGAGATCCCGCTCATCGCCTACACGGGCGACACCCTGCCCGGCCCGTGGCTCCTACGCGACGAGATGCGCAAGGCCCAGGTCGTCATCAGCGAGTGTACCTTCTTCGAGCCCGATCACAAAGGGCGCGCGAAGATCGGCCAGCACATGCACATCGACGACATCGCCGAGTGGCTCAGCGTGCTCGAGTCGGAGTCGCTCGTGCTCGCGCACATCTCGCGGCGCACGCACGTCACGTACGTCCGCAAGCGCCTGCAGGAAGTGATCCCCCGCGACAAGCTCGACAAGATCCTCGTGCTGATGGACCACCGGTTTAACCGCGACCGCTACGACCATCAGGCGATGGAAGCCGAGCGCGCCGAGCGGCAGCGCGCACGCGGGTGACCACTGCTAAGCGCGCGGGCGCTGTCGGGTCAAGCGCACCGCAGCGCATGCGCAGCAGAAAGCGCTTCATGCGCCGACGACAATTTCGCGCGTTGACTCGTTCGTCGCGCATTGGTACGCTCACCCCCTGCACCGCTTCACACGAGCGGCGCACGGAAAGTGAACCGCACAAGCCGCACGGTGTGCCGCGGCAAACGGTTCGGAGAACGGTGGTCCCCGGCCTATCCGGCCGGTTTCGCAACGCGGTCGTCCAGAGCCGGTCTGTTCACCAGGGCTCACGGCAAGCGGAGCGCTCAACAACGAGGTCCGAGCGATGACCAAGCCCGAGAGGAGGGTCTGGCCCGATGTACTTGCGCACATTCGGCATCACGCGCCGAACCTTTCCCGGCGGTGGTTCCACGACCTCGAGCCGACGGGCCTGAACGGCGGCGTCGCCACCATCCAGGCCGCCACGCCCACGCAGCGCGACTACCTCGAAGCGTCGTGCGCCGATGCCTTCGACGACGCGCTCCGCACCGTCACCGGCCGGCTCGTCACCGCTCGCTTCATCGCCCCCGGTGACCTCAACACAGACGACTCGAATACAGACAATTCGCCCGCGAAGCCGCACACCGCCCGAGCCACCGGCGACGCGCCCGAACCGGCCGCCGCTGCGAGGGACCTGCCCATCGACGAGCGCCCCGCACCCAAGGTCGCATCAGGCCGAAGGCCGGCCGTCGAGCACCGGGCCAGGCCCGCTCGCGACTCGCTCCTGAGCCATCAGCACGGCACGCTCACCCTCACGCCCGATTACGCCTTCGAGCACTTCATCGTCGGCCCGGGCAACCGCCTTGCGCACGCCGCAGCCCGCGCCGTGGGCGACCGGCCGGGCAAGGCCTACAACCCGCTGTTTATCCACGGCGACGTGGGCCTCGGCAAAACCCACCTGCTCCAAGCCATCTGCCTCGACATCATCGAGCAGCAGCCGGGCGTGCGCATCTTCTACACCAGCTGCGAGCACTTCATCACCCGCTTCATCGCCGACGTGAAGGCCGGGCGGATGGACGAGTTCCGCCACCAGTTCCGCGAGGTCGACGCGCTCGTCATCGACGACATCCACTTCCTCGCCAAGCGCGACCGCACGCAGGAAGAGTTCTTCCACACCTTCAACGCGCTCTACCAGGCCGACAAGCAGATCGTCATGACCTCCGACGCGCCGCCCGAAGAGATCCCCGACCTCGAAGACCGGCTCGTCAGCCGGTTCAAATGGGGGCTCGTCACGCAGGTCGCGCCGCCGACCTTCGAAACCCGGCTCGAGATCATCAAGGAGAAGGGCCGGCTCCGCGGCATCGAGATCCCCGACGAGGTCGGTCAATTCGTCGCCCAGCGCGAGCAGGCCAACATCCGCGAGCTCGAGGGGGACCTGACCAAGCTCCAGCTGCACGCCGCCATGGTCGGCGTCGAGACCCTCACGATCGAGATGGCGGTCGAAGCACTGGGCGAGCCGATCGCCGTGCACGAGACCCCGGTGACGGTCGAGCAGATTATCGGGCAGGTGACCGAGTACTTCGGCGTCCGCACCGCCGACCTGCAGAGCCGCAAGCGGAGCCGATCGATCACCACGCCCAGGCAGGTCGGCATGTATCTCGCACGCAAGCACACCCGCCACTCGCTCGAGGAGATCGGCGGCTACTTCGGCGGCCGCGACCACACCACCGTCCTCCACGCCTGCCGAGCTATCGAGGGCCGAAGCCAGGACGATCAGTCGATCTCGGCGTCCGTCTCCGCCCTCGAATCTCGTCTCCGCATCGCCGGCCGAGATCGCTAGCGCGCCCGAGGCGAACGCATCCGCAGCCGGGCGAGCCACAACAAACAGGCCTTCCACAACCGATCCACCGCTGACGGCATCGATTGCGAACAGCAACGGATTTCTGAATCCCTAAACATTGTGGGTTTGTGGGTCTGGCTATCTGGATTTGGCGGGCAGGCACCCTGGCAACAGATTGTGGATAACCCGTGATCCTGCGCGCAGCTGGCGTCGGCCGAATCGTGAATTCTGACAGATGAAATAGTCCGATATCACACCGAATCGACAGCCTGAGCCATCTCGCAGACGCCGGCCGACAGCCAAGTGTCACGCGATCATCCGGATCAGAATCGTGCTATCCACCCGCAAATCGGTACTTAGCTCAGCCCTCTTCCGCTCATCCCCAAACCGACAGCCCTTGTTTCGATGATGATGATTGATATCTCTTTTCATCATGAAACAGTAAAGATCTCGTCAACGGCAGGTCTGAGTCAGATCATCCACAAACGTCACACACATTGTGGATAACCCGTGATTAACCGTTCTCGGCGGGCTGGCATCGAGGGCACCACACGGTGGTCCGCTGAGCGACCAATTCATCGGACAAGGGGGTCTCGCATCGGTTGCATGACCGACCCGATCGGCCGTAGACCTGATGCAGGCTCGTCGCGTCTCCCGGCAGACCTCCGGCGTCCCGGTAGTCCCGGAGCGTCGAGCCCCGGAGCTCGACAGCCTGGCTCAGGATCTCTCGGATCGCCCCGGCGAGCCGCTCCCAGTCCGAGGCCGACAGCCCGCTCGCGAGCCTCTGCGGAGCGATGCCCGAGCGGAACAGGCTCTCGTCGGCGTAGATGTTCCCCACGCCCGCGACGGTCCGCTGATCCAGCAGGGCAGCCTTGACAGCCCTCCTGCTCCGCCCCGCTCCGCGGGCGAGGCCCTCGCCAGTGATCGTGAGCCCGTCGGGCCCGAGCTGGGCCCACCGGTCTGCGAGCGCCTGGGGCGTCGGCAGCGTCCAGATCCCTCCGAAGCGGCGCGGGTCGCGGAAGACCATCCGGCCGGCGGAGTCGCCCCCGGGCTGGCGGAGCGTCCACAGCACGTGCAGGTGATCCGCAGCCCGCAGCCGCTGGCCCGGGCCGGGTGCCATGACCTCGCCCGTCATGCCCAGGTGGATCAAGACGCACCGGCCGCTCTCGCCGACGAGCGCGAGCTGCTTGCCGTGGCGGCGGATGTCGGAGATCTGATCGTCGAGCAGCAGATCAGATTTCTCGACCCGTCTCGGCGACCGGGAGCGGCGGATGCGTCGCTCGTCCCGCGTCCCGCGTTCGGCCGGAGTGCGGCGCTGCCTGCTGAAGCCGCCGGCCGGATCGTCGGGCGTGACGATTACATCCCGACGGCGCACGATCACCCCCGAGACGGTGCACCCTCGGACCCGGTCGGCGAGCGTCCGCCGGACGGTCTCGACTTCGGGCAGCTCAGGCATCGGGCCGCTTCCCGCGCCTCGCCGTGAAGAACGATCGCAGCAGCCGGGCGGACTCATCAGCCATCACGCCCGGCACGAGCGTCACGCGGTGGTTGAGCCGCGCATCGGTCGTGAGCTCGTAGAGAGATCGGCATGCGCCGGCTTTCGGGTCGTCGGCCCCGTAGACGAGCCGGCCGACGCGAGCGTTGACGATCAGCCCCGCGCACATCGGGCACGGCTCGAGCGTGACGGCGAGCGAGCAGCTGTTGAGCCGCCAGTCGCCGATCGCCTCGCACGCGCGGCGGATCGCCAGGAACTCCGCGTGCGCGCTCGGGTCGGCGTCCGACTCGCGGCGGTTGAACCCCTCGGCCAGCACCCGCCCCGTGCCGGTGTCCCACACCACCGCACCGACGGGCACCTCGCCCAGGCCCGCCGCGTGCTCGGCGAGCTCGAGCGCCCGGGCCATCATCGCCCGGTCCGTATCCGTCGCGCCGCTGTCGGTCATCGGGGCGCTCACGGTGCCGCCGTGCTTTCTGCGTCGGCATCGGCGACCGACCGCGCGGGCATCGCCCGCAGCAGGATCAGGCCCAGCTCGTAGAGCACGTACAGCGGCCCCGCCAGCAGCACCATGCTCACCGGATCCGCCGGCGTCAGGAAGGCACCCGCGACCAGACAGCCCATCAGCACGTACCGCCGGACGCGCGTCAGATCGCGCGGCTCGACGATCCCCGCCCAACCCAGCAGCAGCACCACCACCGGCATCTGGAACCCCACCGCAAACCCGAGCGCCAGCATCACGACCAGGCTCACGTACTCCTTGAGCCGGTACACCTGCTCGATGCCCACGTCGCTCGCCTGGAGCTTGCTCGACAGGATGACCGGCGAGCCGTCGCCCGCGAGCTCGACACACACGCGCAGCTGCTTCAGCGCCGTGTTGATCCAGACCTGGCCGACCTCGGGAGCCGCCGGATCCCCCGCGATCGCCGGGGCGATCGGCAGCACGACGCCCGCGGGCACGTCGACCACGGGCGACTCGGTCGCGCCGATCGACGACCCGAAGCCGATGAAGAACGAGAGCACCACCGGCAGCATCACGCTGTACATAAACGCGACGCCGAGCCCGGTCATCGTCACGCTCAGCGGGATCAGGATGTACACGAACCGGCGCTCGCGGCGGTAGAGCCCGGGCCTGATGAAGAGCCAGAGCTGCGTGAGCACCCACCATGCGCCGCCGATGAGCGTGAGGATGATCGCGATCTTGGCGTAGCTGGCGAAGCCCTCGTACACGCCGGTGTTCTGCAGGTCCGACGACAGGCCCCGGCTGCGCAGCGCCCGCTGCAGCGGCACGATCAGGAACTCGAGCACCGGCCGCGCGATGAAGAGCGACGCGACAAAGAACGGGAGCAGGCCGATCAGCACGAAGATCAGCCGCCGCCTGAGCTCATCGAGATGATCGCCCAGCGGCATCACGCCTCCGCCCATGAGCGAATCGTCCACGTCGAACTGGTCGAGCTTCGGACGATGTTTGGGTGGGTTCGAGCGTGTGGACATAGTGTGGAAGCACCGTTGGGTCGCGGCCGGCGGGGCGAACCGCCGATGCCGACGAACGGTACGCCTGAAAATCAATGCTGCCCTGACGGGTCCGTGCCCGGGGCGCATCTGGGATGGGCGTGGGCCGGCGGATGGTGCCGGCATCGAAACGAGGGGACCGCGTGGGCGAGTCGGATCTGATCCGCCGGGCCTCGGCAGGCGATGCCGAGGCGGCCGGCCTGCTCTGGCAGTCGCACCGCCGCTGGGTGGCGGCGATCGTGCTCGCCCACAAGCCTCAAGGAACCGACCTCGAGGACCTGCTCCAGGAGATTGCGCTGACCGTGGTTGAGAAACTGCACCAACTCGATGAGCCCGGGGCGTTCAAGGGCTGGCTGCGCTCGATCGCGGTCAACGCTGCTCGGGCGACCGGCCGCAAGCAGACACGCCGAGCAGGGCTGCTGAAGCTTGCACGCACCGAGCTCGACGCAAGCCAGCGGAGCCGGGCCGATTTCGAAGACCCGTCTGGTGTCGAACGGGCCGAGCGATCCGCCCGGCTGATCGACCTCGTCGCCGACCTGCCCGAGGCCTACGGCGAGTGCGTGATGCTGCGGTGCGTTCGGGGGATGAGCCACGCTCAGATCGGCGAGATCACGGGCCTGCCAGAGACCACGGTCGAGACCCGCATCGCGAGGGGGCGCCGCAAGCTCAAGGAGCTTGCGCAGGGCGCACCCGAGACCGGAAAGGCGGTGACATCATGAGCGATGCTCCATCGACAGGCACGAATGACCGGGACCGCCACGACGTCTTGATCGCACGGGTGGTCGACGGCAACGCAACCAGCGAAGACTGGCGCGAGCTCCGCGCGATCGCGTCGCACGACCAGTCGATTTGGGCCGAGATCGCCGAGCAGCAGGACCTGAAGCGCGAGCTCGACGGGGCGGTCGAGGACGCCGTCTCCGTCGCGGAGCGCGTCGAGCTGCCCATGCACGAGCACGCGAGCGTCGCGCCGCGCCGAAGGCTCCGGCTCGCCCTGACGGGTGGCGGGTGGGTCGCGGCGGCAGGGCTGCTGCTCGCGTTCACGGTGGGCGTCCGCGGCGGCGTGCAGACGCCTGCCTTGCTGAGCAACGGGCCGAGCGACGGGCAGCGCACCGTCTCGGCGGGCATCCCGAGCCCGATCACCTCCGCCGGCGAGGCGCTCGCGAAGTACATGGAGCTCGGCCGACAATCCGGCGAGGTAATCGGCGAGCTGCCGACCAGCCTCGTGCTCGAGCGCACCCCCACCGACGACGGCCGGTACAAGGTCGTCTATCTCCGCCAGATCGTTGAGCAGACGTTCGTCGACGATGTGTACCAGACCGCGACCGATGACACGGGGCAGACGTTTGTGGTGCCCAAGGCATCGACGCCCGCCGCACTGCCGACCGCGAACTGACGCCGCTGAAACGCCCGCTGAAACGCCTGATGAAACCGTAATTGCAAGGAGTTTTTCCCATGACAAGGCTCGCATGCCTGAAGGCATCCGCCGCTGCAGCGACGATCGCTGCTGCCGGCCTCGCTGCGCCCGCCGCGGCGCAGAACATGACCACATCGACCACCACATCGACCACCATCGTCGGCAGCGACGAGGACTTCAAAGGAACAACCACACGGATCATCGACGGCACCGAATACTCGATCGAGTTCGGCGCCGAGGGCGTCCACACCGCCCGCATCGACGGCGACGAAACAGACTTCGAGGTCAACGGCGACGTGGTGCTGATCTCGACCGACGAAGGCGTTGTGCGGGTCGATGTTCCGCCGCTGACCCCCGGCGGCACCCGGGGCTTCAACCTGCCCATGCGTGAGGTTGAGCGGCTTGGGTTTATCGAAGGAGCCGTCGAAGGCCGCGACTTCACCTGGGGAGCGATGCCCCAGCCTCCGACCATGGTCGGCCTGACACAGAGCTCGCTCGACGATCAGCTCCGCGCGCACCTCGATATCGAGGATGGCGTGGGCACGATCATCCTGAGCGTGGTTGATGGCCTGCCGGCGGCTCAGGCGGGGATCCGCAAGGGCGACGTGCTGATCAGCGTTGAGGGCCGCGACGTGACAGGGAGCGGTGTGCTGACCGATGCGCTCGCTGAGCTCGAAGCGGGCGACGAAGTCGACGTGATCGTGCTGCGGAAAGGGCTCCCGGAGACCATGACGATCACTGTCGCGGCGTTCGACCCTGCCAAGCTCTACGGCGACCGCCTCACGGGCATCGGTGTGCAGCGCCAGCGAGCGCCGGAGGGTGCGCCGCGGGCGCCGATGCCTCCGGGCAAGCCCGGTCAGCTGCGGACGTTCCGCTGGCAGCTCGGTGACGGCGACCTGAAGATCGATTTCGACCAGCTCGAAGAGGACATCTTCGAAGAGCTCAACGACATCAGGGGACTCGACGGTGAGCAGAAGCAGCAGCTCGAGACTGCCCTCGACCTCGCGCGGGACCAGATCCGACAAGCGCTCGAGGCGGCTGAGAACGCCAAGGGCGAGCTCGAGTGGAACGCCGACCTGCTGATCAGGCCCGACGCGGAGCGGCCGATCATCATCGAGCGCGAGCGCGGCCTGCGGGCGGGCAGAGCCGAGGCCGACCGCAACCGCGAGATCGACGAGCGGTTAGACGCTCTCGAATCGAAGCTCGATCAGCTGATCGAAGCGCTCGCGGACAGGAACGCGTCCGAGTGAAACCGGGGTCCGGAGTGAAACCGGGGCGGGTATCCGCCCAACAACATCGCTGATGCCGCCGCGGCGGGCCTTGAGACTCCCCGCTGCCAGCCGCTCGCCGCGGGCGGCATCAGGAAGACGCCGCGTCCCACCGCTGCGGGACCGGCGGCACCAAGGGCGGACACCGCGACTCGTTTGCGGTGTCCGCCTTCTTTTTTGCGGTGTGTGTTCGACGATGTGATCACGCGGCGGCGACCGCGCGACACCTCGGCCGGTACCATCTCGCCTGAGTCGCGCACGGAGGCCCCGCATGACCAACGACCAATCCGACCCGAAGCCCACCGCCGCGACGCCGGACGACATCGCACGCATCCGCGAGGCGCACGACCAGCTCAAAGCCGAGATCGGCAAGATCATCGTGGGCCAAGACGACGTGATCGAGCAGATGCTCACCTGCATTTTCTCGCGGGGCCACGCGCTGGTCGTCGGCGTGCCCGGGCTCGCGAAGACGCTGCTGATCTCGACGATCGCCAAGTCGCTCAGCCTGCAGTTCAGCAGGATCCAGTTCACGCCCGACCTGATGCCGAGCGACATCACCGGCACCGAGGTCTTCCAGGAAGACAAGACCAGCGGCCAGCGGATGCTGCAATTTATCCAGGGCCCGATCTTCGGCAACGTCATCCTTGCGGATGAGATCAACCGCACGCCTCCCAAAACCCAGGCCGCGCTGCTCGAAGCGATGCAGGAGGGCCAGGTCACCGCGGGCGGGCAGATGTACCCGCTTCCCAGGCCTTTCTTCGTGCTCGCGACGCAGAACCCGATCGAGCAGGAGGGCACCTACCCGCTGCCCGAGGCGCAGCTCGACCGGTTTATGTACCAGATCAGGATCGGGTACCCCACGGCCGAGGAGGAGCTCGAGATCGTCCGCCGGAGCGCCCACAAGGGCGAGGTCAGCGTGTCCCCGGTCGTGGGTGCCGAAGAGATCCAGCAGATGCAGACGCTCGTTCGGCATGCGCCGGCGGCGGACCACGTGATCACGTACGCCCTGCGGCTCGTGCGAGCGACGAGGCAGCCCGAGCCGGGCACCGATGATCACCGGCCGCAGATCGTTAAGGACTACGTCGGCTGGGGCGCAGGCCCTCGGGCGAGCGAGAACCTCATTCTGGCGGCCAAAGCGCAGGCCCTGCTTTCGGGGCACACGCACGCGGACATCCACCACGTGCAGCAGGCGGCATTGCCCGTGCTGCGGCACCGGGTGCTGACAAATTTCAACGCCGAGGCGGACGGAATTTCAACCGATGACGTTATCCGGAGTCTGCTCGAAGCGGTCCCGATCGGAGATGACAGCGCCAGATCGATTGCAGAAGTTGATAAAGCGATCCACTAAACCGTTGTAAGTCAACGGTCTAGCACGATTTCCGAATCTAGCTATCACGAGTTGAAGAACTGTCATCTGCAGCGGGTGATCCCGCGACAGACGTCAGGCCGGCTCGTGCGGCCGCATCCTCTCGAGGAACGCGACCATGCTCTCACAGACCGCCGAATACGCCCTCCGCGCCGTGTCAGCCCTTGCGCCCTGCGGCAGCAAGCTGGTGCCGACGACCGAGCTCGCCGAACTGGCAGATGTGCCCCCGCCGTACCTGGCGAAGGTCCTCCAGCAGCTCGCCGCGGCTGACATCATCCGCGGGCGTCGCGGCGTCGGCGGCGGCTACACGCTCAAGCGCGATGCGACCGAGATTTCGCTGCTCGAGGTTGTGCTCGCCGTGGGCCCGATCCGCGAGCCGCGGACCCAGGCCGAGATCGAGACGAAGACCGATGGGCTCAACGCCCTTCACGGCGTGATCGATGCGTCGGCAGCGCACCTGCGGACGAGCCTCGAGCGGACCTCAGTCGCCGACGTGGCGCAGGATGTGGGCGCTCGCCGCCAGTCGCAGGCCGCCCAGCCTGCCCAGCCCGCGGCGGCATCCAACGGCCAGTCCAACGGGTTCTCGAACGGCCGCAGCAACGGCTTCTCGAACGGGCACGGCAACGGCCAGAGCAACGGCTCGCGTGCCTCGTTCTCCAACGCCTGACGAACGCGGCGGAACACGCCGCACGAATCACACTGCACGAATCATGTCACACGATCAAGCGTGTCGAGTGCACGCTTGTTTTTTCATGATCACGCGGCGTCCCACCGGCAGCGGGTTTCCGTGCCGGCGGTTCGGATGATGACAAAGAGCGTCTTCAGATCGTTCTCGTCGAGATCGACAAACGAGACGCCGAACATCGAGCCGCGGATCGGGTGCTTCTGGATCCAGCGGATCTCGCACTCGGCCTCGATCGCGTAGTGATCGCCTTCGACCCGGATCGGCATGACCGTGCCCGGCACGGCCCCCTTCGGGGCCTTGCCCTTGATCCGCAGCCCTCCGGCTGAGGCATCGATCACCACGCCGCGATCGGTCTGCACGCCGGAAACGCGGATCCTGCCGCTCGCGCGCCGCTGCTCATCGCCCGTGTGCTTGGTTCCCATGCGTCCTCTTCCCCCGCCCGAGTGATCGGCTGACCCGCGGCATCGTTTCGGTGTGGGGTCGCGTGCGGTGCCGACAGGCCGAGCGCGCAGCAGCCCTGTGCCGGTTGTGCGGGCGCGACGCCGTTTATGGGTCCTCTGCGCAGCGCGGACGGCTGGCAGCACTCCCGGCATCGCGCACGTTGCCACCGCGAGCGGCTTGCTGCTCCGCGTGACACACCGAAGACCCGAACGAAAGGCCCGCCCATGACCCGCCGCCCGACGCCCATCGTCTGCGCACTGCTCGCAGGCACCGT
This sequence comes from Planctomycetota bacterium, assembly GCA_039821685.1. Taxonomy (GTDB): domain Bacteria; phylum Planctomycetota; class Phycisphaerae; order Phycisphaerales; family UBA1924; genus JANQQZ01. The sequence goes on from JBCBNT010000009.1 coordinate 23,304, forward strand.
TGCTGCAACAACCGCGAGCCTCGCATCAGCCGAGCCGACCTCCGACTCGCTCAGCTTCACGCGGCTCGCCACCGTCGAGCACATGGGCCGGATCGACGTGAACCCGTTCTCGGGAGAGATCGCTGTCGGCACCACCGGCCCGGGCTTCGGCGCGGCGAACCGCATCCGCGTCGTCTCGCCCGACGGCGGCGTGCGAGCGGTCGGCGATGCGGTGCCCGATCCGGATGCTGTCGCCTGGGACATCGACGCCTCGATCGGCCTGCCGGGCTCGATCCTTGTCGGTGGCATCGGCGGCGTGTACAGCGTCGGCGCGTACGACGGGTTCACCGCGCAGGTCTTTGAGCCCTCGCCGGGGCTTGTCAATCCCGAAGACATGGCGCTCGCGGCGAACGGCGAGCTCGTGTTCGCCGACTACAACACGGGCCGCATCCAGAGCGTCAACGGGCGGGGCGATTTCACCACGCTCGCCCGGTCGGCCCGGCCCGTCAACCAGATCACGCTCTCTGGCTCAGGCGACATGCTCTTCGCCGATCAGTCCGGCGGCGCTCTGGTGCCCTCGAGCGGCGGCCCGATGAGCTTCGACGCTCTCTCGATCGCTACGCCCGCGGACGCGTTTCTCGTGGGCCTCGCCTTCGGCGACGGCTCGGCGCTCTGGGGCACCGACACCTATGCGGTCGACCGCACCACGGGCGACCTGCTCCGCTTCGGCGAGAGCTCGACCTCGATCATCGCGACCGGCCTGCTCGCGGGCTTTGATCCGCTCGACGCCGGCCGTGCGCCCGATGCCGACATCGGCTTCCTGCCCACGGGCGAGATGGTCATCGCCATTCCGAGCGAGAACACGATCTGGACCGTGGTGCCCTCGCCCTCGACGGTCGCGCTCCTGGGCCTGGGCGGCTTAACGGCGATGGTCCGCCGGCGCAAGTAGGCGGATCGGACCAGGGAGCAGGCCGTGTGAAGGCGGGCAAGCCATGCCGGCGCCTCGGGCACGTCGGCCGGGCAGTTCGCCCCGAACGCTGGCGGTGACGTCGACCCATTGCGATGGTGCTCAATGAGCCCCGGTCTCCGCGACCCTCCAGGCGGGGACCGGGTGCTCTTTGTTTCGTGTTCAACGCACCGCGCCCGAGCACCCGCTGCCCGGCGCGCACGCAGGAGATCGACCCCGACGAGTCGAACGCGCCACGCCGGAAGGAGCCGCCATGCGGCACGCTGCTGCCATCGCCTTTGCTATCTCAACGACCGCGGCCGGGCTGGCCCTGTCCCAGCCCGCGGCCGCCAGCTCATGGGCGGGACAGCTCGACGTCGATCTCCTGACCGAGGCCCCCTATCCGGGCCGCATCGATGTGCAGCCCGAGACCGGCGATATCGCGCTGGGCCGCGTCGGCCCCGGCAGCGGCACGTGGTACCGAGTGCGCACGATCAGGCCCGGCGTGAGCGATGCCATCGAGTGGGGCTGGCGCACCCAGCCCGACCCGGACAGCGTCGCGTGGGATGTCGAAGGCCGAATCGGCCCGGCCGGGTCGATCCTGGTCGGTGGCGTACACGGCATCTGGGCCGTGAGCGAAGACGGCAGCATCACCCGTGCAATGGAGAGCAACGGCACCTGGCTGACTAACCCCGAGGACATCGCCTTTGATGATCGCGGCAATTTGATCGTGGCCGACTTCGGCTCGCGGGGCTTGTGGCGCTACGACCCCGAGGCCGACACGGCCGAGCTGCTGCACGAGTTTGCCGGGGGCATCCTGCAGTTTGACATCGCGTCCGACGGCTCGTTCGTCGTGGTCGATCCGGAGTTCGGCCTGCGCATCATTTCCGAATCGGGCGACGACCAGGGCACCGTGGGCAATGCTCGGTACATGGGCGTCGCTGCGGGGAGGGGATTGGTTTGGAGTGACGCGATGTACGCCGTGGAGATGCACACGGGCGACCTGGTGCGCATCGAGGCTGACGGCGACATCGACACGGTCTTTGCTGGCGTTATCGAGCCCGTGCTGGTGCCGGCGAACGTCATCGTGCCGCCCGAGGTCGAGCTGGCCTTGACACCGACCAACGAGCTGCTGATCGCGGTGACCGAGACGGGCGAGATCTTCCGCGTGGGCGAGGGCGTCTGCGGCCGGATGGACACGAACCAGAACGGGTTCATCACCGCGGCGGACTTCGCGATCTGGGTGCTGCTGTTCAACCGCCGCGACATGCGCGCCGACGTGGATGGCGACGGCACGCTGCTGCCCGCCGACTTCTACGCGTGGATCCGCGGCTGGCACGCCTGCCCGCGCAGCAGGGGTATCTCCGCCCGCCGCTAGCAGTGCGTGATCGGTCCCGCGGGCTAGTCCGCGGGCCTGAGCAGCGGGAACAGGATCACGTCGCGGATCGTCTGGCTGTTGGTCAGCAGCATGACCATGCGATCGACGCCCAGGCCCATGCCGCCCGCGGGTGGCATGCCGACCTTGAGCGCCTCGATGAAATCCTCGTCGAGGTTGCGGAAGGTGCTCTCCTCGTCGTCGATGCCGGCGAGCTGCTGGCGGAACTTCTCGAGCTGCACGTCCGGGTCGTTGAGCTCCGTGTAGTGCGGCCCGATCTCCATGCCCGCGATAAACAGGTCGGCTCGTTCGGCGATACTCGGATCATCGTGCTTCGGCCGCGTGAGCGGGCTGAGCGCGGCCGGATAATCCATCACCCACGTCGGCACGCTTGGATCGATCGCCTTCTCGGCGACCTCTTCGAACAGCTCGTTGACGATCCAGACATCGTCCAAGGGCGTGCCGTCTTCGGCGGTGGTCTTGATGCGGTGCTTCGGGGCTTCTTCCCGTGCGCGTGCGACATCGGTCATCGGGAAGCCCAGGGCCTTTTCGAACAGCTCGGCGTAGGTGATCCGCGGCCAGTCCTGCGCGTAGTCGATGGTCAGCTCGCCGAAGGGCAGCGTGAGCCCGTCCGCGGCGGTTGCATCTGCGACGACATTCGCCGCCTCGCGGATGATGGCCTCGCTGAGGTCCATGACGGCGTGATAATCGCCGAAGGCCTGATAGGCCTCGATCGCGGTGAACTCGGGGTTGTGCTGCTTGTCGACGCCTTCGTTCCTGAAGTTGCGGTTGATCTCGAAGACCCGCGGCATGCCGCCGACGAGCAGCCGCTTCAGGTACAGCTCGGGCGCGATGCGCATGTAGAGCTGCAGATCGAGCGCGTTCATGGTGGTGGTAAAGGGGCGCGCAGCCGCTCCACCCGCGAGCGGCTGGAGCATGGGCGTCTCGACCTCGATGAAGCCCCGCTCGGTCATCACGCGCCGCGCGGCCGAGACGATCTCCGACCGCAGCTTGAACGTCCGCATGGATTCCGGGTTGGCGTAGAGATCGACGTACCGCTTCCTGTACCGCGCTTCGATGTCGGAGAGCCCCGCCCACTTTTCCGGCGGCGGCGCGAGGCTTTTGCTCGCGAGCTCCAGGTCGGTGACCCAGAGCGTCACCTCGCCCTTGCGGGTCTTCATGAGCCGACCCTTGGCGATCACCACGTCACCCAGATCGAGCGCGGTCTTGGCGAGATCGAACGAAGCGAGGTTTCCCGCCCGCTCGCAGTCGGCCTTGCTCACGGCGATCTGGAAGCTCTCACGGCTCGCGTCGCGCAGGTTCATCCAGACCAGCTTGCCGCTGGGCCTGCGGAGCATGACGCGGCCCGCGATGACCACCTCGGGCCGGATGTCGCCTTCGTCGCCGCAGGCGGCCCCCTCGCGGGCGTTGAAGGCCTCGTTGGCGTCGTCGTCGTACGCGTCGAAAGCACCCGCAAGGCTGATCGCGGCATCGGCGAGCTCGGTCCTGCCGCCGTAGGGCCTGAAGCCCAGCTCGGCGGCCGCATCGCGGTTGGCCCGCCGCTGCTGCTCGAGATGATGGATGTCGGTCTCGCCGGCCGGGGTATCGGTCGGCGTGTTGGTCGTCTGGTCGCTCATGGGGCAACTGTAGTGCCCCATTCACGCGGATCTGGTGCATCGCAACCCGCGCCGGGTCCGTACCCTACAAGCGGACGGGAGCGTTGTATGCGGCGGGCGTTCACACTCATCGAGCTGCTGGTGGTTGTCGCGATCATCGCGCTGCTGATCGGCATCCTGCTGCCCGCGATGGGCCGGGCGAGGGAGTCGGCCCGCAACGTCAAGTGCCTGACCAACCTGCGGGGCCTGGGCCAGGGCCTGCTGCTCTACTACAACGAGACCGACCTGCTGCCCGCGGTGCTACCGATCACCGACCCGTTTCAGGAGCAGGGCCTGCCCGATCTGATCGGGCTCCTCGAGCCCTACGTCGACGCCAACCTGCCCCGGCTCGAAGACGACCAGGACGAGAACTCCGCCTGGATCGTCGAGGAGCCCTGGCGCTGCCCGGCCGACCGCAACGTCAAGTTCCGCCGCAACAAAGACGCCGTGCTCGACGACGCGCAGGACTACGCATCAAGCTACGACTACGACGTCGGCGAGACGCTGCTCTTCATCGAGGGCTCGATCAGGCCCGACCTCTCGAGAAATCGGCTGCAGCGGATCATCACCCGGGCCTATGAGCGTCGCAACTGGCCCGCGATCAGCGACATCAGCCGCAACCACCCGGGCCCGGTCGCCCGCAACGCGACGCACTTCCCGGATATGAGCACCGACGTCGAACGCACGCCGTCGCGCGAGGAATCGCTGCTCTTCGAGGACGAGATGGGCGAGCCGACGGCTTCGAGCCCATCTTCGGGAAACAGGGGAGGCCGGGGAGGCGGCAGCCGTGACGGGGGAGCCGGCGGATGACCCGACGCACCGACACACGCCGCGGGTTCACGCTGATCGAGCTGCTGGTGGTCATCTCGATCATCGCGCTGCTGATCGGCATCTTGCTGCCGGCGCTGGGCCGGGCGCGCGACTCGGCCCGCAGCGTGAAGTGCCTGGCCAACCTCAAGGGCATCGGCCAGGGCATCATGCTCTACTACAACGCGACGGATCTGGTACCCGACGTGCTCGCGCTCACCTCGAGCAGCGGCAACGACAACGATCCAGCGCTGCTCGATGTGCTGAGCGACTACGTCGATGCGCCCACGCCACGCCGCGAGGTCGAGGGCGACACCGCCTCGCCCTGGCTTGTCGAAGACCCGTGGAAGTGCCCGAGCGACACCGAAAGCCAAGACGCCGACTCGAACTTCCAGCCCGTCTGGCAGACCTTCGGCACCAGCTACGAGTACATCCCGGGCGAGCTGATCTTCGTCGCCGAGCTCTTTGAGCTCGCGGGCCCGAATATCTCGCGAGGCCAGCTGCAGACCGCGATCACGCGCGGGCTCGAGCGACGCAACTGGCCCATGCTCCGCGACGCGGGCCGGGCGATCCCCGATGAGAACGTTGACGCCTGGCACCCGGGCCAGGTCGGGCAGAACAGCCTGTACTTCCCCGACATGCGGGCCGAGGAATACGAAGAGATCCCCCAGCGCGAGCTGCAGACGTTCTTCGAAGAGATCGCGCCCGCGCGCAGCCTGCCGTAAGAATCGAGCCATGAGCGACGCTAACCAACACCAACAGTTGCCATCGCTGACGGATGATCTGGGCGATATCGCCGCGCCCAGGCAGCCCGCGGGGCCACGGCCCGGCCCGATCCAGAGGCTCATCGCCAGCCAGACATCCACGCCCGAGCGCGCCAAGCGGCTGCGGTCCGTCGGCGGCGGGATCATCGGCCTCGCTCTGGGCGGCGCGATCGTGTGGGGCGTGCTCTCGCTGATCCCAGTGCAGCAGCCCGACTTCGACGCCGCCGAGCTCGATCGCGTGCTCGGCTACGCGCTGCTGACCGACGACTTCGACGCGCTGCCGCTCGACGACCGCATCGAGCTGATCGGCCAGGTCGTCAAGCGGCTCGAATCCATGGACGCCGAAGAGGGCACACTGATGGCCGCGTTCGCCGCGGGCATCGTGGGACAGGCCCGCGACCAGCTCGAGAAAAACGCCTCGGGCGTGGTCATCGATATGTGGGACGAGATCGCGCCGGGCTACCAGGGGCTCGCCACGGCCGAGGAGCGCGAGGCCTACCTCGAACGCGCCACCGTCGACCTCATCCGCATGTTTGAGCGGCTCGACGGCGACCCGACCACCAAGACCGACGAAGAACTCCTCGCCGACGCGCGAGCACAGGCCGAGCGTGACCGGGAACGGTTCGCCGACCCGGCCCGCGGCCCGTCGCCCTCGGGCGTCGCACGCTTCGCGGGCTTCATGAACCGCGAGATCGGCGACCGCACCACGCCCCACCAGAAAGCACGCATCACCAAGATCAGCCGAGATATGACGCGATTTCTGCGGGGCGAGAGCCTGGGCGACTAGGCCCGCGTTTGTTCATCGATGCCGAGATCGGCCTTGGTAAACAGCCGCTCGAAGCGGATGCCAGCACGGGCCATGGTCTCGGCGGCGCCCTCTTGCCGATCGATCACCGCGATCGCCGCGAGCACGCTCGCCCCGGTCTCGGCGATCGTCTCGCACGCTTCAGCCGCCTGCCCCGCGGTCGTCGCGACGTCCTCCAGCAGGATGACCCGCTCGCCGGCTTCGAGCGTGCCTTCGAGCCGCTTGGCGGTGCCGTAGTCCTTCTTCTGGTTGCGGATGAAGACACAGGGCCTGCCGAGCCGGAGCGCCGTGGCGGTCACGAGCGGGATGCCCCCGAGTTCTGCGCCGGCGAGCCTGTCCGCCCGCTCGCCCGTCTCGGCCTCGAGCCGCTCGATCGCCTCGGCGAACAGGTCCGCCACCGGGCCCAGGATCTCCGGGCGGGTGCTAAAGAGGTACTTGTCGAGGTAATAGCTGCTTGTGCGCCCCGAACGGAGCGTAAACGTGCCCCGCAGCAGCGACACCTCGGCGATCCGGCGTGCGATCTCTTCGCGATCCATCGTGCAATCCCCGGCGGGGTGTGTGCGTTGGGCTCCCCGCGGAGGATACGAGCATGAACCAGCGAAGCGAGAACCGAGCGAGGGCCAACTCTTTGCTCCGAAGCACGGCAGGTCTCGTGGGCGGTCTGGCCGCGGTGTCCATCGCCGCGGCCCCCGCTGGGCTCGCGAGGGCGCAGGGCAGTGCAGGCGACGATGCCCCTGCGCCCCCGCTGCTCGGCGGGCCGTCGACCGAAACCGACGCCAACGCCGAGAGCGCGACGCTCGTCGAGCTCGATTACGCGGGCAAGCTCCGCCCGCTCGAGGTCCGGCCCGAAGTCGCGGCGATCGGCCTGCTCGGGCTTTCAGAGAGCGAGCGAGCCGCCGCGGACGAGGCCGTCGCCGAGCGGGCCGCGCTCGTCGAGCAGGCCGTCTTTGACAACCTGCTGCTGCTGACCGAGATCGGCACAGCGATGCAAACCTTGCCGCCGGGCTCGGGCATGGACGCGCTCGAGGGCAGCCTCCGCGAGCGGGCCGACGCAGGCTTCGGCTCGCTCTACAAGGGCGAGCAGCTCGTCGACCAGGTCGAGGGCGCGCTGCCAGAAAGCCACCGGTCGCCGTACCGCGCGATCGTGGACGAGTGGTACGCCGCGGCCGTCGCCGATCAGCAGGCACAAGGCGGACGAGCGCAGGGCCGGGCCGCCGCCTTCGCCGCTGTGATGCGCACCGTAATCGGCAGCGAGATCCAGTCGGCCTACCAGCGCGGCAGCGAGGGCCGCGCCGCGGACTTCGACAGCTTCATCGACCGGCTCGAGCTCGCGGCCGACACGGAAGGCGTGGTGCGCGAGGTCGTGCGAGACTGGTACACGCGGGTCCTGAGCGAGACCGGCTCGCCGCCGACGCAGGCCCACCAGCGAGAACTGATCGGGATGATCTTCGACGCCGTGCCGCGAAGCGAGCGACGCGGCCTCCGCCGGAAGCTCATGCAGATCCGCAGCGAGCGCGAGAGCTCGCTCGGATCCGGCTGACGCAACTGCCGGATCCGTGCAAACAGGCCGTATTCCGCACCCTCGGAACCAGTCCGGCGGCCGGGTGTCAGTATGCTCATGGAAACTGCCCAGAGGCATACGGAAACGCAAGCCATGAAAAAGCGAGCCATCACACACCGACCCATGACACACCAATCAGCCCCGTCCCGCCGCGGGTTCTCGCTCACGGACGTGCTCGCCGCCACGGCGGCCGTCGGCATCGCCGCCGCGATCGCGCAGCCGGCGATCACCTCGTTCCGCTCGACCAGCTTCGCAATGACCAACATGAACCAGCACCGCCTGCTCGCCGCGCAGCAGGGCCTGTTCATCGCGGCCAACGATGGGCAGTTCACCGGGCCGACCACGTCGGGCTGGCCCGGGCAGAACGGGCTGCCGATCGACGGCGACCGCTTCGTCGGCAACACGACATCGACCACGCCCGTGCAGCAGCAGGACTGGATCACGCCGCTGGTCGGCGATATGTTCGGCTTCAGCCCCAACCGCGCCCTCCGCACCAAGCAGCTCTTCGACACCATCCGCGACCCGGCGCTGCAGCGGCAGAACGACACGCTCTTTGTCAATAACGCCGCCGAAGATCTCAGCGACTTCGTCAACGTGCTCAAGAACGGCGGCGGGTTCCACGCCGTGAGCTACCTGTCGCCGGCTGCGTTCCAGTTCTGGGGCACGCCCAACCCCGGCACCGGGTTCATGCCCGGCGTGCCGGTCGAGCCGAGCGAAACAGAAGAGTGGTTCAAGCAGTTCGGCGGCAGCCCGAACAATTATGGCGGCGCATTCGCGAGCACCATCAAGACGCCCAGCGGCTACCGACCGCGCATCGACCAGGTCGGCACTTCGCCCGCCGAGAAAGTCCAGTTCGCCGACGGCACTCGCTACCTCCAGGGCAACCTGCTCGATATCGAGGTGAACCCGGCATCCAACGGCTTCGGCAACCACACCTCGGGCTTCCTGCCCTGGGAGGGCGAGACGTCCTACGGCCGGTCATTCAACTTTTCGCCGAACCAGGAGAACGTCCGCCTGTCGGTCCGTCGGCCGGGCATCCGGTCCGATGCGATCGAGGACCGCGTGCTCTACGTCTCGTTCTTCGACGGCTCGACGCGTCCGGTCAGCCTCAGCACCGCCAAGAGCCGCCCGGACTGGTGGGCCCCCACCGGCAGCGAGTGGGTAAGCGTGGGAGCCATCGCCCCCGAGCTGGAGGGCCTCGTGCAGCCCGGCGATCTGCTGCCCTGACCGCCTTGCACAAGGCGGGCGTCGTGGTCCGGAATCAGGCCGAGCCGTCTGCCGCCGTACTTCCCGCGCGCATCCTGCCAGCAACGGGCACCCGGCGGCCCGACGCCGGTATGACAAGGCGCGGGCGAACCTACACTCGCTCCGCGAAGCCGCCAGCGCTGGGCGGCCGATGGGCCCTGCAACCGGAGTGTTCCACGATGCGTCCGAACGTCGCTGCTGCGTGTGTCTTGTTTGCCGGCCTCTCGGGCCAGGCGGCCGCCCAGGTGGTCACGCCCCCGCCCGCGCCGAAGCCCAAGGAGGAGTACACCCCGCCGCCGCCCCCGGCGCCGAGGCCCGCAGCCCAGCCCCGCGAGGTCGAGCCCGCGTTCGACCCGTCGACCGTCGAGTTCGATCCGATCTACACGCGCGACGACGAAGGCACCATCGTCGGCCCCGAGGGCAACGTCGAGGTCGCGGCGGTCCTGAACAACCCGCTCGTCGCCGAAGACGTCAGGCCGATCATCGAGGAGCTGCTGAAAGAGCGCGATGCGCAGGCAGAAGAGATCGTCATCCGCGAGCCGCGCGCAGCGATCGAATACGCCGGGGGCGTCGTCGACCGCATGGACTTCGCCGAACGGGCCACGATCGAGGCGGTCTCGACCGTCGCGCAGGCGCTCCAGCTGGGCGACGGCGTCATCGTCGACCTCGCCAACCAGGGCCTGCTTTCCGAGCAGGGCCGGATCATGAGCGTGCACATCTGGCAGGACTACAACAAGGCCGTGACCGCCGAGCTCGCCGCGACCTTCCCCGACAGCGAGGAGCCGAACGCCCTGCTCAACGCCCAGTCGCGCTACCTGATGAACACGAGCATGCAGGAGATCGGCCTCGCGTTCGACCGCGTCGCACGCCGAGCCCTCGCCCGGCTCGACAGCCCCGAGGCCGAGGCGGCCCTTGCGATCGAGGGCGATGGCTTCCGCGCCGAAGCCGGCTCGGTGCTGGGTCGGCTCAGCGACGAGCGGCTGGCCGAAGTGATGCAGTAGGCCCGACCCTTCGCGAGCCGCGATTGAATACCCAGCGCAGGCGGCGACGCACGCGGCCGGCCGTGTGGTCATGCGGCCTGCGCCGGTTGTGCGTGCGCCCCACGAGAATCGTGGGGCCTTCGGCTCGACGATCGACGCTTTACATCGCATCTTGGTGGGCCGGCCGACAGCCGGTGGACAATCCAAGCCCCCGCCCGGGGGCGGCCGCTGGAACTCGCGAGGGTCGGCGGCCGCCCCCTCGCCCTTTTTGATCCACATCCTTGGGCAAGATCGCGTGCCGACCGCCCAACTTGGGTGTATATCTGAAGTTCGATACGTCGCGACGTTGCACGCCGAGCACGGCTCCGATCTATGTACCAACGCATCCGCAAACTTGTCTCGTGTGTCTTTGGATCGGCGGTCGCTCTGTCCGTGTCGCTTTCGGCTGCGGGTCAGCCCGGGCTTGCGCTCAACGACCCGGCGATCGCGCTCACGCGGGACAGCTCCGCGCCGCTGCTCTGGCGGTTCGACCCGATCACCGAGCCCGCCACGCTCGTCGTACCCTGGTTCGGCATCGGCGAGGGGGCGGGCCTGGCCAACGAAGACTGGCGCACCGTGCTCTCGATCTATACCGATGAGTTCGGCGAGGGCGAGCTTGTCCTCGAGCTGCGGTACAACCCGGCCCAGGGCGCGGCCGAGCTGCGCAGGCCCGATCCGCTGACGCCCACGTCGGTCACGCCCCGCCGCGGCCCGACAGCGCGGGAGCCTTACGAAGCGGCGCGTGTCGAGGGCCTCTCACTCGAGCCGGGCCGACACTTCTGCGCGGTCGCGGCGTTCGATCCCGATGCTCAAACGCTCACGCTCCACGTGCTCCAGCAGGGCACGCCAGGCATCGCCGGCTCGGCGACGATCGCGGGCTACACCGAGGTGCCCCAGCTCCGATTCAGAGGCCGCATCTTCCAGGGCACGCCCTCTTCGGCATCCGCGTCGCACACGGGGCCCGTCTTCCCCTCGGCCTTGCGCCGCGGCGCGATCACCGCATCCGAGATCGAATCGATCTGGGACCGACCCGGCGGGCCGCGCCTGACCGACCTCTTCGACACGGGCTCCAACCCGGCAGACCGGTTCTGGTTCCTGATCAATCAGGCCGGCCCCAACGATTACCGCGGCCCGGCTGACACGGGCACGCTCCGCTGGTTCTACAACGGGTCGGGCGAGCGATGGGGCTCGTTCGCGCAGCAGCGGCCCGTGATCGTCTACCGCGACGGCGCTCGCGACGACGATGCTTCGACGATCACGCCGACGCCGGTCTTCGAGCCGGGCCTCGCCTGGTCGGGCTTCTGGCAGCAGGCGCCGCCCGATGACGCGCTCCGGCTCGACATCGAGCCCAGCGCCGGCGGCCTGCCCGGACTGCGATCCGTGCTCAGCGGCACGCGCGACGCCGCCCATGCGCTCACCGCCTGGGGCCTCGGCAACAGCCGATGGGCCAATACGTCGGACACGCCCCGATCGATCAGCGACACGGTCACCATCGGCAGGTCGCACCTGCTCGGGCTCCGCGAGGCCAGGTCCGAGATCGACGGCGGCATCGTGCTGCTCAACACCGCGACAGCGTCGAACATCGAAGGCGTCGACATCGTCAGCGCACCCTCGAGCGGCAATGACCTCTTCACCAACTGGACGCGGTTCGCCTACGGCGGCAGCTTCGCCGCTTCGCCTGGCACCGGCGCACCGGTGCATATCGACCCGGCAGGCCAGCTCGTGTTCCGCGTGCGAGCTGGGCATCCGAGCGAGCCGACTCAGTCCGTCGCGCTGCTGCTCGAGCGCCCGCGCGGCGGCCGGGCCACCGCGGAGCTCTATCTCGCCGATGCGCTCGGCGCCGGCGGCACGGTCGCGAGCGGGCGCCCGCTGCCGGGCACGCCACCCTTTGCCGATGGAGCCCCCGGCCGGATCGATACCGACACCACGCGTGCGACGGTCATGATCGAAGAGCTCATTGACGGCGCGGTGAGCCAGGCGGTCCGCGTCTCGGGCGATGCGCAGCTCGTGCAGGCCGGCGATGCCGTTGTGGGTGAGGACGACGGTGTCGTCAACGTTGTTGCGCAGGTGCGCGGCGACGTAATCGAAATGCGGTTCCCCTGGACGACGGTGCCGCAGGTCGGCGAGACGCTCGCGGCCGGCCCGTACGGCGTTCGGCTTGTCGGCTACGAGTACGCGGGCTTGTCGTCGACGTTTATCAGTCGCGGGCTCCGGATCGGCAACGCGGGCGGGGGCCGGGTGACCCTCGTCGGCATCGGCATTCGCGACACCAACCCCAACCGCATCTGCTATGTGCTCGCCGGTCGCGGCGGGCTCGGCCAGCAGCAGCAGGCCGACGCCGAAGCGCCAGGAACTCTCGCGATGACCGCAGACGCCCTCGGCACCGAGCTCTTCTTCACCGGCCTCGCCACGCAGAGCGCGGGCACGATCCCCGCGCTCATCCAGCAGCTCGGCGACCGCATCGAGACCCACGAGTTCATCGGCACGCCCGACGTGATCAACGCCCAGAGCAACACCTTCGGCAGCCAGACAGCCGCGCAAACGCACCGCGAGATCGCCGCGGCCGCCGAGGTACGCGACAACTGGGCCTACCTGCAGATCCAGGACGAGTTCCCCGCGATGCTCGACCAGTTCATGGCCCTGCAGCGGCACGATCCCGTGCACCCGAACGGCCGGGCGATGATCAAGGCCGCCGACATGTGGTGGACGAAGCTCGAAACAACCCCCGCCCTGCTCCGCACGCCCTGCAGACCCGACGTCAACAACGACGGCCTGCTCACGCCCGCAGATTTTACCGCGTGGATCACCGCCTTCAACGCCAAGTCGCCGGCCTGCGACCAGAACGGCGACGGGCAGTGCACGCCCGCAGACTTCACGGCATGGGTCACCGGCTTCAATACGGGCTGCGACGAGTAAGGACCTGAAGGCTGCCGGCAGAGCGAGGCCGACAGCCCGTCAGTCGATCTCGGGGTCGAGCAGCGGCACGCGCAACACTCGGAAAGGTCCGTCCGCGACGGGGCCGTCTTCGTTGCCGAACCCGACCTCGTGGATCCGAGCGGTCGTGACGTAGAGCAGCCCGTTGTGGATGCAGAAGCTGTCGGGCCAGACGAGCCGCTCGTCGCTCGTGACCATGGTCAGCTCGCCCGAGGGCAGGCGGGCCGTGATCGCGTCGTTTTCGAGTGACGTGAAGTAGAGCACGCCGTTGTCGTCCATGATCATCGCGTCGGTCGCGAACGTCGTGCCGAGGCTCTCGACGCGGTCGTCGACGCTCTCGATCGTCGCGCCGGCCCACCGCGGCGCGGGCATGTCGGCCGCGGCTCGCGTCGGGCGGAGCACCTCGCGGATCGGCCCCGTCGGCACGCGGTAGAGCGTCCGCGCCGTCAGGGCCTGGTAATACAGGTACTCGTTGTCGGGCGAGAGCGCGAGCCCGTCGGAGTGCACCAGCGGCGAGAAGCCCGATTCGTCGACCCACGGCTCGCCGCCGATGACGAGCCGCACCGGCTCGGCCTTCGTGCTTGGGTGCGTCTCGAGGAACCGCGCCGCGACGCCCGTCGTCAGATCGAGCCCGATGATCGCGCCGAGATTCGAATCCGTCAGGTACGCGAAGCCACGCTCGACGTCGATACGCACGTCGTTCAGATACGAGCCCTGCGGCGCGACCGACGGATCGAACAGGAAGCTCGCCTCGAGCGTGTTCGACGCCGTATCGAACTGCATGAGCTTCGCGCCGCCCTCGACCGGGCCCTCGAAGCCGGGAGCGCCGGCGTCGAGCACCCAGAACCGGCCCGCGTCGTCGACGTGCATCGCCTGCACGCACACGAACGCGATATCCCCCGGCACGCCCGGCTCCCACGAGTTCCACGCCTCCGTCGGGTACGCCTCGGGCGGCGCCGCCGACCCCGGGAAGAACTCCAGCACGCTCGTCTCGTGCTGCCCGTGCCAGCGCGGCGCGGACAGGAACAGCCGCCCGCCCGGCGTGATCGCGATGCCCACGGCCTGGAAGCTTTCGATCGCCACAAGCTGCTCGGGCACGCGGCGGGTCGCCGTCGTCAGCCGGTTGCCCCACGGCACGAACCCCTCGCTCCCCGGGTTGGGCCTCTGCGTGTAAAACGATCCCGAGGGCAGCTCGGCCTGCGCCGGCGCCTTCTCCGACGACCCACAGCCGCCCACGAGCGAGGCGAGAACGCCGCCGACCACCGCAAACGACAACCCAAACGAACGACCAGCATGCTTCATGCGGCAAGCCTATCCGCCGTAGGCTCCGGGCGATGGCGTACGGCGATCCATACAACGACGACCCATATGGGGACCCATACGCGGACCCGGAGAGTCTCGACCCGGAAGCACCCTCCGCGGACGACATCGCCCGCTTCGACCGCGACGGAGCCGCCTGCCCCTCCTGCGGAGCCGAGGTCTACGACGACGCGGCCGTCTGCCCGATCTGCAGCGAGCTGCTCACCGACGACGACCACCGAGCCAAACCCTGGACCCTGATCGTGGTCGGCGTGCTGGTGCTGTCGTTCGTGCTGATCTACATCTTGTAGAGCTGCTCGCATCTTTACTCGGTGCGGAAGAACGCGACGAGCGAGTCGCTCGCGACCTCGAGGCTGAGGAGCCGCACACGCCGGCCGTCGCCGAGGCGGATCACCGCGTCCTCGAACAGCGGCGACTCGCCCGACAGCTTGCCGAAGATCGCCTCCCCCTCGGCCGAGTCGAGCAGCGACGCGGGCAGATGGTCGCGCAGCCGCCCGCCGTCGGGCCCGATCACGAGGCCCGCTGGCAGTGTGAGCCTGCCGATCGAGACGCTGGTCGCGCGCATCCAGAGCGAGCCGTCGTCGCGGATCTCGGGCGCGAGCGTCGCGCCGAAGACGCGGGCGTCGCCGTCGCCGGTGATCCGTGCGCCGATGCGGAACCGCCCGTCGACAAACGCGACGCGCACCTCGTCGACGCTCTCAGGCCAGCCGACACCGCCGACCGGCAGACGCTCGATCACCGCGCCCGTGTCGTCGCGAACGTCTTCGAACGACTCGGCCGTCAGCCGCGGAAGCCAGACCGGCAGCCGCAGGTTGAGCCACGCGTTCGCCTCATCGTCCGTCAGCTTGACGGGCCAGTCTGCCGCCTCGGCGGTCGCTCCCTGATGGTCCGCGGTGATCCGCGTGATCGCGGCGTTCTCGACGCGTCGGGCCAGCTCGGCGAGCTCCGACACCTGAAGCCGCGACGTCCCCCACCACCCGGGCTCGCCCTGCGCGAGCGAGACCGTTGCCAGCACCAGCACAAGCAAAATCCCGCCGGCCGAGACCGCCATCGCGAGCCAGGCGATCCCCGCCCGCGACCGCCTGACCCGGCGGGCCACCCATACGACCCGCCGCTGGGCCCGTGGCGAGAGCCGCTGCCAGACCGACGCCGCGCCCCCGGCCACGCCGAGCAACGCCGAGTGTTCGGCAGCCGCGTCGGCTTCGACGATGGACGCGGTTGTCGGCGCGCTTGTCGGCTCGGGCGTGGACTCGCTTTGATCTTCGAGCTCAGGCTCCGGCCGTCTCGGCATGGGCGGCTTGATCTCGATGATCGACATCGGCCGCTCGGTCGACCCGCTCGCCTGCTCTCTCTCTGGCTTGGGTGCAGGCTCGACGACGGGGGATGTCGTCGTCGGCGCCCCGCCGGCGTCGTGTCGTTGGTCGTTGCTCGTCGCAGCTCCGCCGCCGCCGGCCGCCCGTTTCCGTTGGCGGCGGGTCT
This sequence comes from Planctomycetota bacterium, assembly GCA_039821685.1. Taxonomy (GTDB): domain Bacteria; phylum Planctomycetota; class Phycisphaerae; order Phycisphaerales; family UBA1924; genus JANQQZ01. The sequence continues at coordinate 39,193 of JBCBNT010000009.1, forward strand.
TCTTCCGTGATGACCCTCGGGATGTCACGCGAATATGGTCGCCCCTGGCGGGCGGGGGATCAAGTCGGGGCCGAGCCCCTGCCTCCTCACAGGTCAGCAGCCCGCGTTGTAATTCAGAATGAACGACGAGAAATCGTTGGGCTGGCACAAACCGTCACCGTTCTGATCGCACGCCGCGGCCTGCGAGTTGAAGGCCAGGATCCACGCCGTGAAGTCAGCAGGCGTGACCAGGCCGTCGCCGTTGGTGTCTGCGGGGCAGTCCTCGTCGATCTCGATGATGTAGAGCGCCTCGTCGCCGTTGTCGAACTCGAGCCTGAACCCGAACTGGTTCCCGAGCCCGGCCGCCGGGCCGCGCGTCCCGAAGTCCGAAACCACGCGGCCGTCGAACGTGTCGTCCACGCGCACCACCGCCGTCAGCGATCCGTCCGCGATCGAGTACAGGAACAGCCCGGACACGCTGAGCGGCGTGTTGGTCGCCTCGAACAGCACGTGCCCGCCCGCGATGCTCGGGTTGCCCTCGAACCCCGCGAAGTTCGTGCCCTCTCCGGGCACCTGCACCGTCTCGTCGGCGATCGCGGTCAGCGTGCCGGTCGAGTTCTGATAGAGGTACACGTTGGCGTCGAAGTTGGGGGACGTGCGTCGGCCGCCGAACACCGCGAAGTCGCCCTCGATCGAGACCTCGTTGAACGCGTTGAAGCTCCCCGTGCCGCCCGGCATCGGATCGCCAGCCTGCGCGATCGGGCGCAGGCCGAGCCCGTCGTCGAAGTCGGCAAGGATCCCGCGGGCCGACGAGGTGTCTCCCGCCAAAAACGCCATCTGCCCGTCGCGGATGAACGGGTCATCGACCCCGGCGATCGTGCCCGTGCCGCCGACGAACGGCGTGGGCGTGTTCCGGTCAACGATCCTGTTGATGAAGCTGCCCTGCCGGCGGTACATCCCCTCATCGCCCGATGAGTTTCGGCCCTCGAACAGCACGGCGTTGCCGTCGAACCCGTGCTCATCGAACGACGCGCTGAACACCTCGCCCGGCTGACGGGGAATCGGCGTCACGCCCGCCTCAACCACCAGCGTCGGCTCGGTGGCGAGCGGATCGGCGCCCAGCGGCAGCCGCACAAACGCACCGTTCGAAACATCGCGCCATGTCACCTCGCCGCCGGCCAGGATCGCGCCCAGCGCCGGCCCGTAGACATAGCCGCCCGGCGAAGCGGTGCCTTCAGAAACCAACGTGGTGATCGTCCCGCCCGCTGAGGCCCGGAACAGCCTGCTCGCCCCGGATCCGCCCGACCCAGACCCGCCCACGGTGTCCGCGTCGAACACGAGCACCCCGGCTTCGACCGTCGGCGTCCCCTCGCTGATCCCCGAGATCGTCGCGCCGGGATCATCCGCGACCGCATCACCCGTTTGCGCCACGCGTGTCACAGAAAACGCCGGCTGCGCGCCCGCCGACAGACCAAGCCCGGCAACGCCGACCACGCCGGCCACGCCGATAACGCAAACACCACTCGCCCGGCGACCGGAACCTCGGAACATATTTCACTCTCCTCGCGCCAACCCCCCGCGCACGAATCGGCGGGACACGCCCAAGCCTACACGGAGTCCGCCGGTTCACCAAGCGGCAATCCGAGGCGAAGAACTGCCCGGCCTCGTCGCCCGACACACGGCCCTCGGAGTCAGCAGCCCGCGTTGTAGTTCAGGATGAACGCCGAGAAATCTGAGGGCGTGCACAGGCCGTCACCGTTCTGGTCGCACGTCCCCGACTGCGAGTTGTACCCGAGGATCCACGCACTGAAGTCCGCCGGCGTGATCTGGCCGTCGCCGTTGGCGTCGGCCGGGCAGGACACGGTCAGAACCGCCGGCAGGCTCGTCGCCGTGCCGCAGGCCTGGGTGACCACGCAGTCGTACACGCCGGCATCGCTCGGCTCGACGTTCTCGATCAGCAGATCGGGGAAGTTGGTGCCGAAGACCCGGCCGTCGCCGAAGATCGGTACCCCGTCCTTACGCCACTGGTAGGTCTGCGTGGACTCCGCGTCTGTCGCCAACGCGCTGATCGACAGCTGCACATCCTCGCCGACCTGGGCCTCGGTGAGCCCCGCCGGCTGCTCGACGATATCGGGCGCGATCGTGTTCTGAGACACGGTCAGATCGAAGGGGAAGATCTCGGCGTTGCGCCCGTTCTCGCCACCCGGACCGAGGATCGTGCAGGCAATCTCGCCCGCCGCTTCAGCCGTCACGCCGATCAATGTCAACTCGTTCGTATCCGCGCCGGCGACCAGCACGTCCGGGCCGTCATCGGTCGGAAGAACGCCGTCTTCGAGCGGCCTGGCATTCCAAGCCCACTCGTAGCCGTTGGCGTTGAGGGCATCGATGCGGAAGGTCACAGTGTCGTTTGTGCAGACCTCGCGGGAAACCGGCTGGTGCAACACCTCGGGCGCGTCGCGGTCGATGAAGAGCGTGGTGGTGTTCACGGGCACCATCGTGCCGCTGTCGTCCTCAACCCAGAAGAGATACTCGCCCTCATCCTCGAGTGTCAGGTCGTTGATACGCAGATTCCCGGTTTGGCTGCCTGAGATGGTGCTACCGCTGGCGGTCGGGCCGTCACTTAGAAACGTCTGGGTCTCGTCCTCCATCCGGGTCCAGCCAACGGTTTCAGATGGAAACGTGAGGAAGGACAGCTCTGCCTCGGTGTCGAAACTGCCCGCCGGGAATCGCCCACGTACGCCGATCGCTGCGGTGGTCGTCTTTGGTGACCTGGGATCGGGTCGTGTTTCTTGCTGCTTCTGCCAGAATCTAAGACATGCCGTGAGGCTGCACAACACGGCCGGATTGCGACAGTTCGGCGACACGGATCCCGGAATGAACTTGTAGATCGGCGGCGCGGAGAAACAACGCACGAGCAGCACCCGGAACCCGCTGCACAGATCGTTGCGGACTTCGATGTGCGGCGATGGGCCGAGGCAACGTGCAGTGTAACCCGCCGAAGAGAAACAGAACGTCTGGCAACCGCTCTCAGTGCAGCTCGTGAATGGCACATGAAACGTCGTGAAGCCCGGTTCGGACACCTGAAAGACACGAGGACTGCCGAACGTGGCCGTAGTCCAGCCCGGAATGTCATCACGAGTCGGTGGACACTGACCAGCTGTGTCGACCACAACGGCCATGGCGGTACCAGCGGCGGCTACACGGGTAAGCATGTTGAGAGCGGGACGCATGAACGGTGTCTCTCTAGCTTGTTCAGTATCTTGACGCGGTCTGCACAAATACCAACGCTGAGATACTACCTGTCATCCACACTCACCACAACGACCGAGAACGCCCTCGCCACTTCGGCACTATCCTCCCCCACCATGACCACGACCATCAACCTCGCAGCCATCACCAAGACCTTCGGCTCGGGCAAAAAGGCCGCCACCGCCGTGGACCAGGTCAGCCTCTCCATCGAGCCGGGCGAGCTGTTTTTCCTGCTGGGCCCCTCGGGCTGCGGCAAGACCACGCTGCTCCGCATGATCGCGGGCTTCATCGAGCCCACCGCCGGCCGGATCAACTTCAACGACAGCGACGTCACCGACACCCCGCCCAACAAGCGCAACACCGGCATGGTCTTCCAGAGCTATGCGCTCTGGCCTCACATGACGGTCGCGCAGAACGTGGCGTTCGGGCTCGACGTCCGCAAGATCGAGAAGGCCGAGCAGGGCAAGCGGGTGCGCGAGGCGCTCGAGGCCGTGCAGATGGGCGAGTACGCCGACCGCAAGCCCACGCAGCTCTCGGGCGGCCAGCAGCAGCGCGTGGCCCTCGCCCGCGCGCTCGTCATCCGGCCCGACGTGCTGCTGCTCGATGAGCCGCTGTCCAACCTCGACGCCAAGCTCCGCAATGAGCTGAGACTGGAAATCCGCCGGATCTGCAAAGAGGCCGGGCTGACGACGGTGTACGTCACGCACGACCAAAAGGAAGCCCTGAGCATCGCGGACCGCGTGGCGATCATGCGGGCGGGCAAGCTGGTGCAGGTGGGCACGCCTGGCGAATTGTACAGGACTCCAGGATCCGCATTCGTCGCGAGCTTCCTGGGCGAGACGAATTTCATCGAGGCCAAGGTCGTGGGCCGGGCCGAGGGCGGCACCATCGCGCTCGAGACCGCCGGCGGCCGACTGGCCGCCAAGGCCCCCGCCGATGCCACCTTCGGCGATTTTGAGTCAGTTCTTTGTTCGGTACGGCCTGAGGCGGTCAAGCTGCTTGATGACGCGACGGCTGCCCCGCTCCGCGGCCAGCGGGTCGAGTCGGTCTACCTGGGCGAAGTCGCGCATCACGAAATCAAGCTCGGCACGCCGGACGGCTCCGGTGCTGAGAGCGGTCGAGACGCCGGATCGGATCGGCCGTCGCCGGTGCTCCGTGTCAGCGAGCTGAACCCGCTCCCCCACCATCTCGGCGAGTCGGCGCAGACCGTGGGCATCTCGGTCGATCCCGGCGACGTGGTCGTGCTCCCAACCGACGACCGCTAGCCGGCGGCCGCTCGTCGATGAATCGGGCGTGCCCGTGGGTCTGTTCGCCGAGCGCCTTTGAGTCCCCTAGGCGGCTCGACCTGTCGTATCGCTCGCGGTGGTGGCTTCTGCTGCGAGCGGCAGCGTGATGATGAAGCGGGCGCCCCGGCCGGTGTTTGGATCGTTGGCTTCGACTCGGATCGTGCCGTCGGCGCTTTCAATGAGCTCGCGGCAGACCGTGAGGCCGAGGCCCGTGCCCGGCGTGGTGCTGCCGCCGCGCTCGAAGGGCTTGAAGAGCATCTCGCGCTGCGCCGGCTCGATGCCGGGCCCGGAGTCGGCGACATCGATGCGTGCGTAGGGCACGCCAGGCTCGTTGTTCCACGTGGAACCGTCGATCTCGATCTGGCCCCCGAGGCTCGAGCCGATCGGAGACCCGAGGATCGCTGTCCGCGCGTTCTGCAGCAGGTTGACCAGGATCTGTTGGAGCGACGTCGCGGCGATCGCGGCCTCGAGGTCGTCCGGCACCCGCATCGTGCACGTGATCCCCTCTTTCGCGAGGTCCCGCACGAGCGTGGCGGTAGCCTGCCGGGCGACGTCGCGCACGCGGGCCCGCTGAGACGGGTCGGGCGAGCCGCTCTTGCAGAGGGCCAAGATGGCTGCGGCGATCTCGGTCGTCCGGCGGATGCCCGATTCGGCCTCGTCGAGCGCCCGCTCAACGGCCTCGGGTCCAGCACCCGGCCGACGCGCGAGCCGAACGTACGCGAGCACCGGTGTCAAGATGTTGTTGACCTCGTGTCCGAGCAGCCCCGAGACCGCCCCGAGGGCAGCCCGCTTCTGGAGCTCGATGATCTCGGCATCGAGAGCGCCGATCTTGCTGCCGACAGCGTCGAGCATCGATGCGAGATCCGCGGTGCCACGACCGGCTTCCGCCGATCGTTCCGGGCCGTGTCGCCGGTCTGGCTCTGGCAGGTGGTCGGGCTGTCGTTGCGGCTCCATGCTCCAAGGGGATCGACCCATCGAGAGGTGCGGTTCTGGCTTATGGGGATCTTGGCGACGTTTGGTGTGTCAAAATAGGAAAGACGCGCCGGCGAGGCCTACCGCGGGCATCGGGGGTGCGTCCTGAAGCCTCAGGGCTCATGTCTCAGAGACGAACGGCACTGCCGGGCCTTCCGCGATGCCTCCCGCGGCGATCCAGGCCCGGATGCCGGTCGGCCGGAGGTCGGCGTCGACGACGGCAGCAAGGTCGAGCCACTCGAAGCCGATGTGGCTCTCGTTGCTCTGGACGGGCGTCCCATGCTCTGCGGGCCGGCGTTCCACGTGGAACACGATGTTGATTTCCTGAAAGCCGTCGGCAGCCATCTCGTGCACGAGCGCGGGTCGGCAGCTCTCGATTTCCAGGCCGCACTCTTCGATCAGCTCCCGGCGGACGGCCCGTTCAGCCGTCTCGCCGGCATCGACGTGGCCCCCGGGCAGGTACAAGTAGCCCTTCTCGAGGTTCTGGCAGACGAGGACGCGCCCGTTCTCGATCAGGAGTGCTCGGGCGATCAATTCGACGGTGGCGTGGGGCATGGTGGGGGTTGTACCATACCTCGCAGCGGCAGGGGCGAGAATGAACCCGCGGGCCCATCAACCGGCCCATCAACCGGCTGACCGCATGCAGGGACGCGCGATCACCAATGCGACTTCGCACGGAGGCAACCCATGGCAACCACAGGACCAACGGCTCCCAAGCGGCGCAGGCTCGGCAAAGGCCTAAGCGGCCTCATCGGTGAGCCGGTATCCATCGAGACCCAGAAATCCGATCAACAGATAGCAGAAAAACACGATTCAACGTCTTCTAAGCAGGATTCCGCCACTCAAAGCATCGAAAGTGATACATCCCCCGATTCGGGTATCCGGGAGATCGACCACAGCGAGGGCGGGTCGAACGAGGGTGGCCGGGTGGTCATGCTTCCTATTGGATCGCTCATTCCAAACCGGTTTCAGCCTCGCATGGAGTTTGACGAGGCGGAGCTCGGGAAGCTCTCGGCGTCGATCCGCGCGGAGGGCGTGATGCAGCCCGTGCTGGTTCGGCCGGCGTCGGGCTCGGGATCGACGGGCGGCCGGTACGAGCTGATCGCTGGTGAGCGGCGCTGGCGTGCGGCGAAGGCGGCGGGCCTGGAGGCGGTGCCGGCGATCGTGAGGGAGATCGGCGACGAGCGGTCGGCCGAGTGGGCGCTGATCGAGAACATCCATCGGCGAGATCTGAACGCGATGGAGCGGGCGGACGCGATGGCATCGCTCGTGTCAAGATTCGGGCTGACGCAGGCTCAGATCGCGGAGAAGCTCGGGATCGAGCGGCCGACGGTCGCCAACCTGATCCGGCTGACCGAGCTCGAGCCCGAGATCCGCGGGCTGATCGCGTCGGACCGTCTCGGCGCGGGTCACGGCAAGGCCTTGCTTTCGATGCCAGGCGGTGACGGCCGCGTGGCGCTCGCGGGGCGGGCGATTGAGGGCGGATGGAGCGTGCGCCGGCTCGAGACCGAGGCGAAGCGGGCAGGCGCTTTGGGTGCGAAGGGCGACGCGGCGCAGCCATCGCCGGGCATCGGCTCGCAGCGATCGGCGGTCGTCGCGTCTCTTGAGCGATCCCTCGGCGACCGGCTCGGGACGCGCGTCCATATCCGGACGAACCAGGCGGGCACGAAGGGTCGCATCGAGATCGCGTTTTACGACCTCGATCACTTCGACGGCCTGGTGAGCGCGCTGGGCGTGACGCGTGACGGCGTCTGAAGCGGGAGCGTCCCGGGCAGTTGTGTCCGACAATCAAACGTAACCCAAACATAATAGAATTATCAGTCGTGCAATAAATCTTTGGTTTGGTGCCTATGCTGGGCTTGGTTGTCGTCATGCATTCAAGTGAAATGCGTGGCGGTTCGATGGGCGATTCTGGCGGGATTTCGCTGAGAAACGCCTCTCAGTTTGTGAGCGGCTCATTGTGAACGCTCTCCGGTCGTTGTGCTCTTTCTGGGAGCGATGATGCCCGGTACCGGCGGCCGCGGAACGTAAGGAACGGACATGGCGAAGAAGAAGACGCGTCGCAAGAAGGCAGGGAACACAGGGGCGGCTCGGGCCGGTGGCGGATCGCTGGAGTCGCTTTCGAGCGCCGATCTGCACGCGGAGCTCGCGCGTCGCCAGCGTGCGGCCTCGTCGCTCTTGCGTCGGCGTGACCGGCTCCGCGAGCAGCTCGCGGCGGTGGAGCAGGAGATCGCATCGATGGGCGCCACGGCGGTCGTTGGGATCGAGCCCGGCCGGAAGCGGCCTCGCAACGCCGAGAACCTTGTCGAGGCGATGCGCCGGGTGCTCAGCGGCACCGAGCTGACCGTCACCGAGCTTTCCGAGGCGGTGCAGGCGGCGGGTTACGTGACGACGAGCCCGAACTTCCGGACGATCGTCAACCAGACGCTGATCAAGTTCCCGAAGACCTTCAAGCGCGTGTCGCGGGGCGTGTACACGGCCAAGTGACCGTCAGGCGACGATCTCGTCGCGGCCGAGGGATATCGGCGGCATCGCAGGAACCAGCCTGATATTCGCGTAAAGACGCCCGGCCTTGAGCCGGGCGTTTGTCATGCTGTCGTGTGTGTCCGCGAGAAGCCAGCGGCGCGGCTTGGCGCTTCTGACCAGCGGCGGATTACCAGGCGCTCGGCTGTGGGCGCAGACGCGTCGGGCGGTCGAGGTACCAGAGGTAGATCCAATCGCGGACGAGCATCCGGCGCGACTCGTCCTTGATCAGGTGGAACCGGTTCGAGACGTCGTCTCCGCGCTCGTCCATGGTGATCAGGTTGGGCGTGGGGTCGTCGCGGAACTCGGCGAGGCGGTTGCGTTCGCTCGAGCAGCCGGTGAGCGCGATCGGCGTGGCGGCTGCGACGGCGATCGCGATGATGCGCTGGCGGGGGGTGCGTCGGCGGGCGTTGCGGCGTGCGGGTGTGGTCATCATCGTTCGGTCTCCTGCGGGCGCGGCTGGTCCGCGCGGCGGTCTGCACAATCCGGCGTTCTGTGTCCGGTACGCGTGCCGCTCGCCGTCCGTTGCGAGGCCCCGTGGCGGCGGTCGGGCGATGCGTGGCCCGTCCGGTCCGGAGACGCGTGCTAGTAGGTTCTACCCTGACGGTTCCTCCGCGTCAAACTGACAGGTCCCGACCGGACGGACTCGGATGTGAATTTCGTGACCAGACACGCAGAGTTGTGCCGAGAGACGCCGAGCGGCGTGGTATTCTGTGGGCCGGGAGTCCCGCTCAGCCGGTGGCGACCTGGAAGGAGCACGTGTCTAAACCTTTCTGACCCCAAGGGAGCCGTCATGAATGCGACCGGGCGACGGCCAAGCCTCCATCGAGTGGACGGCCAGGAACCGGACGAGCGGCACCCCCCTCAAACTGGGGTTTGGGCACTCCTTCCCCGCACCGGCTGAGCGGGGCTCCCGGCGTGGCGGCTTGAGATGACCAAGCCGGTCGGGCGGGCCGAAGCCGGCCTGAACTGGGCCTGAGTTGGGACGCCAGAGCTATCCCCTCGGCGGCGACTCGCTGCCGGGGTTCTGCGGGGGGCGGTGGGGCGGAGGAGAGCCCACCGTCCCTTGCTGTTTTTGCTCTCGGCGCCCTTCCGCGGCACCTCCCGTAAATACACGCGGACGTTTGAAAGCCTGCCAAGGAGGCAGAGCGGGGCTGGCCCGGTTGCATCGGAGCAGGTCCGGGGTGGGTTCTCGGTGGGTTGACGGCGTTTCGAGCCTCGGTTGTCGGCGGGCGCGCGGGTTGCACTCCCGTTTGCCACGGCGTCGGACCGCGTTCACATGGAACCCGGTGTGGGCGCGCGTCGGACACGAGCCGGAGATGACCCATGGGACCAGACCGCTTCACAACGATCGCTCAGCAGGCGTTGGCGTCGGCGCAGGCAGACGCTGCGCGGCGTGGCAACCCCGAGGTCAACGGGCTGCACGTGCTGCACGCGCTGCTCGAAGATCGGGGTGGGAGCGCGAGGGCGATCCTGAGCAAGGCGGGCGTGAACGCGGAGCAGATCGCGACGATCACCTCGGGGGAACTCGATCGGCTGCCGACGACGTCGAGCGGGGCGGGCTCGGGGGGGCAGCAGCTGATCGGCCTGATCGCCGCGGCTGACACGCTGAGCCGGGAGATGGGCGATGCGTACATCACGGGTGAGCACCTGCTGATCGCGTGCGCACAGGTGAAGGGCCCGGCGCTCGATGTGCTGGACATCAACGCGGCGACGCCGGACGTGCTCAAGAAAGCAGCGACGGAGATCCGCGAGTCGTCGGGCGTGACGAATGTGAACGACCAGAACGCCGAGGCGAGCTTCGAGGCTCTGAAGAAGTACGGCATCGACCTGACCGAGCAAGCGCAGCAGGGGCGGCTCGACCCGGTGATCGGTCGCGACGACGAGATCCGCCGGACGATGCAGGTGCTGAGCCGGCGGACGAAGAACAACCCCGTGCTGATCGGCGAGCCGGGCGTGGGCAAGACGGCGATCGCCGAGGGGCTGGCGCTGCGGATCGTCAACGGCGACTGCCCCGAGGGCATGCGTGAGAAGCGTGTGATCGCGCTGGATGTCGGCCAGCTGCTCGCGGGCGCGAAGTACCGGGGCGAGTTTGAAGAACGCCTCAAGGCGGTGCTGCGTGAGGTGAGCGCGAGCGATGGGGCGGTGATCCTGTTCATCGATGAGCTGCACACGATCCTGGGTGCGGGCGCGGCCGAGGGCGCGGTGAGCGCGGGGAACCTGCTGAAGCCGGCGCTCGCTCGGGGTGAAGTGCGGTGCGTCGGCGCGACGACGCTCGACGAGTACCGCAAGCACGTTGAGAAGGACGCGGCGTTTGAGCGGCGCTTCCAGCCGATCATGGTCGATCAGCCGAGCGTCGAGGAGACGGTCGCGATCCTGCGCGGGCTGAAGGAGCGGTACGAGGCGCACCACGGCGTGCGGATCAAGGACAGCGCGATCCTGGCTGCGGCGCAGCTGAGCCACCGGTATATCGCGGACCGGTTCCTGCCCGACAAGGCGATCGACCTGGTCGACGAGGCGGCGAGCCGGCTGCGGATCGAGAACGACAGCATGCCGACGGAGCTGGACGACCTGCACCGCCGGATCATGCAGCTCGAGATGGAGCGGGAGGCGCTGCGCATCGGCGCGGATGCCGCGACGGATGACGAGGAAGCCGAGAACAAGGAGCTCGCGCGGATCGAGCGCGAGCTGAGCGAGCTGAACGAACAGAACGCGGCGCTGAGCGCGCGGTGGGAGGTCGAGAAGCGCGACCTCGACAGCGTGAAGGCCTTGAAGGAGCAGATCGATGCAAAGCGTGTGGAGCTCGAGCAGGCGCAGCGGCGGGGCGACCTCGAAGCGGCGGCACGCATTCAGTACGGCGAGATGCGCGAGCTGGAGGCTGGGCTTTCCGAGGCCGAGCGCCGGCTCGATGAGAGGGCGGCGTCGGGCGAGGCGCTGGTACGAGAAGAAGTAGATTCCGAGCAGATCGCCGACATCGTGGCGCGTTGGACGGGCATCCCCGTGTCGAGGCTGGTCGAGGCGGAGCGCGACAAGCTCTCGCGGATGGAGGAGCACCTGCGCGAGCGGGTGGTCGGGCAGGACGAGGCGCTGCGCGCGGTGAGCGATGCTGTGCGCAGGTCGAGGGCGGGGCTGAGTGATCCCGACAAGCCGATCGGCAGCTTTTTGTTCCTCGGGCCAACAGGCGTGGGCAAGACCGAGACGTGCAAGGCGCTCGCCGAGTTCCTGTTTGACACGGACGAGGCGATCGTGCGGATCGATATGTCGGAGTACATGGAGAAGCACGCGGTCGCGCGGATGATCGGCGCGCCTCCCGGCTACGTCGGCTACGACGAGGGCGGCGTGCTGACTGAGGCGGTGCGAAGGCGGCCGTACTCTGTCATCCTGCTCGACGAGATCGAGAAGGCGCATCCCGATGTGTTCAATGTGCTGCTGCAGCTTCTCGATGATGGGCGGCTGACTGATGGCCAGGGCCGGACGGTCGATTTCCGCAACGCGATCGTGGTGATGACGAGCAACATTGGCAGCCAGAAGATCCAGGAGATGACCGAGGCGGGTGCGGAGGACTGGGAGATCGAGGCGGCCGTGCGCGATCTGGTCCGGCGAGGCCCCGGCGCGGACATCGCGAGCACGCAGAGTGGCGACGAGGGCGAGATGCGCGCAAGGCTCAACCTCGACGTGCACCAGGGCTTCATGCGGCCCGAGCTGCTCAACCGCATCGACGAGACGGTCGTCTACCACCGCCTTGGCAAGGAAGCGCTGGGCAATATCGTCGAGATCCAGCTTGCAAGGCTTCGCGAACGGCTCGCCGAGCGCGAGATGACCATCGAGCTGACCGACGAGGCGACGCAGCAGCTCGCGACCGAGGGCTGGGACCCGGCGTTCGGCGCGCGGCCTCTCAAGCGGGCGATCCAGACGCGGCTTGAGAACCCGCTGGCGAGCAAGATTTTGTCGGGCGAGCTTGGCGACGGGGACGTGGTGCGCGTCGATGTTGCGGGGACGACGTTCGTCTTTGAGCGGGCGACGAACGCGCAGCCGGGTGCGACCGAGGCGGTGTGACTCGGATCTGAGCCTTTTGCGAGTTTTGCGAGCGATGGTGTGGTTCTGATACGCTGTGGCTATGCCTGAGCGTCTGACGAGATCTCCTGGAGAGCGGATGCGGTTCGAGTGTCTCCTTAGAGGCGCTTGTGCGGAGTTTGGCGCGACGATCTCGGCGGCCGAAAGGCGCCTAATACGTGCGTCTGTTGTTGGCGAAGTCGCGGATTTCAACACACCCGAGTATGTGACGGAACTACACAAAGTAGTCGAGGCGGAGACACATGCTATCCGTAATGATGAAGAATTGCCGGGCAGGCCTCCGCCGCCAGTGGTAATACGAGCGTCATTGATTACGTGGTTGCTAACAAGCGGATGTGCGAAGAAAAATGTACACCCGCACGGAATTCGTATGGAGGGTGTATTTATTGAAGACACACTACGCCTTGCGAACACAACACTACACGGTCCATTGTGGATAGTGAATTCTTTACTAGAATCCGGATGCGACTTTACGGCGGCGAGATGTCATCAAATCAACCTTGATCGGTCTCGGGTGCATAGCGGAATGATGACGCGGCAGGGGCAAGCTGCTATAAACTTGGATGATGCGAACTGTGCTGGTCGGGTACAGCTTCGTGATGGTTTTCTAGCTCAAGGTACAGTCAGGCTTGTGGGTGCCAGACTATCTGGGTTGGAGTGCAATGGGCGATTTTTCTGTCCCGGCGGCATGGCGTTGGTAGTCGATGTCGCTCGTGTGCGCGGCAACGTGTTTTTCTCGAATAGTGAAGGTGACTCACTTGATGGGTGCGAGGTGGTTGGCGAAGCGAGGATGGCGAGCGCAGAGATCGATGGCGATGTGTATTGCACCGGAGCCAGGTTTCGAAATGGTTCTGGGACAGCACTCATGTTCCAGGGGGCCCACATTGCTGGTATGCTCGTTCTTCGAGACATTGTGGAGATCAAGGGAATTGTTGATCTAACTAAGTGTCGGATTGGATTCTTAGTTGATGGGAAGCAACGGGTCTCTGGCAGTGATTGGCCGAAGAATATTTGCCTGATAGACTGCCGTTACGATGCGATTTATGCTGGAGTGCCGCTCGACGCAGCGAGTCGTCTGCGCTGGCTTGATCATCACGATGACACATTTAGAACGGTGACAAACGAAGACCTCATCGATCCGCAGCCGTACCGCTTGCTTGCTGACGTGATGCGGAAGCAGGGGCACGAGGAGGATGCGAGGACGGTGTTGCGGGTGTGCGCCGAGCGCCGTGTCAAGGGATTGGTTTCGCAGGCGTTTAAGATGCCGGTTGGGTCCACTTATCGCTATCTCGTACGGCGAGCGGGTGTCCTCGCTGTGCTCTGTATAGCTATGCTCGCGGGTGGGTATCTGGTTGGTGCGATAGTGCTAGCAATCGTTGCGTCGTGGTTCGCGTGGCAGTCGTACAAGACGCGTGATGATGACGAGGCTCGTTTGCGTGTGTGTCAGCGAGTGGAGGGCAATCGGGTCCGGTTGATGCAGAATTTATACCGATGGAGCGTCGGGCACGGTTACGCCAGGTGGCGTGTGCTTCTCTGGCTTGGGTTGGTCCTTTCTGTTGGGACGCTTTTGTTCATCGACGATTCGATGCCGCACCCGGGAGGGCTGATGCAGCCGACGCAGTCGTATGCTTTGAAGGAATGGTCACAGGGAACCCAACCGGCTTGGTATGACGCTTTACCTAAATACAACCCACTCTTGTACTCGGCGGATGCGTTGATCCCGCTCGTGAGCTTCCACCAAGAGGAACACTGGACGCCCTCGGCATCGACGCCACGAGGCTGGTTTGTCAAGAACGTCTATCTGCCGGTGCACATCTCTGCCGGCTGGGTGATCGCGACGCTGTTTGTTGCGTCGTTTACCCGGCTCATGCGGCAGGAGGGGTAGCGGGGCGTTTCTGTCTTCGCGCAGAAAAACGGCCGCAGGCCCTGCAGGATGGGGCGTGCGGCCGTGTGGGGAGAGGGGGGTGCTGCACTGTGCGGTTAGCAGCCCTCGTTGTACGCGCGGATCCAGGCGGTGAAGTCGGCGGGGGTGACGACGCCGTCGAGGTTGGCGTCTGCTCGCGCGTCGCGCTGGTTGAAGTAGAGCACCCAGGCGCTGAAGTCGCCGAAGTCGATCTCGTCGTTCTCGTTCGCGTCGGCGACGCAAACGAGCGTTGCGACACGCTGGCCCTGGGTGCTGAGGCTCGTCAGCTCGAGGGTGACGGTGTTGCGGTCGACGAGGCCGAGCACTTCGGCGAGCTCGGGCTCGATACCTTCGGCGTCAATCGGTGTGTTGAACTCGATCGTGACTTCGGCGCTGCTGAGCTCTTCGAGCACGATGTCGGCGACGCCGTTGGTCCCCGTCGTATCGAAGACGTTGTCGTCGCCCTGAAAGATCGCGCTGACGCGTCCGAAACCCGTGCCGCCCACTTCCGGTGCGGTCGGCGGCAGCGGGGTGTCGCCGGAGATGTAGAAGCGGTCGCGTCGCTCGAGGGCAAACGGGGGCGTGCGGGCGGCTTGGAGCTGGCCGTCGATCACCTGGCCCTGCACGGCTGTGGTCGAGAACAGGTTGTCCCCGATCTGCGCGTCGAGAGCTTCGGCGGCGAAGGTGCCGATCTCGTAGTTGAACTCGTCGCCAAAGAGCGAGCCAAAGACGTCGACGAGATCCTCTCGGACGGTGGCCTGGAGGTCGATCTCGAACGCGCCCGAGGCCGGATCGCCGACTTCGATGCCGGAGCCGACGAAGACGCCGGCGGGGTCGTCGATGGCGATCACGCGGGCCTGATACTCGAACGAAACCGTCGACTGCCCGGCGGTCGACGTGGCGATCAATGCCGATGCGAGCGAGAGGCCGGCGAGCTTGGTGGTGTGTGCGATCATGTGTGGGTCCTTGTGTGGGGTTCCCGCGAGGTTTCGTTGCGACGACACTACCCGATGCGATATAGCGAGGCAATATCCAAGAGAAAAGTTTCTGGGAAACTTTTCCGATCTCAACCCTGCCTGCTCTGCCCGTTGCGATGAGGGTGTCTCGCAGGCTGACAGCTGTATCTGGAATGGTTTGTGTCCTGTTTGTGCTCCGAGAGAGCATGCCTGCAGTCTGATTGCCCGATTCGGGCGTGTGTTCGGTTGGTCTTGATCGACCCGGCTGGTCGCAGTCGGCTTGGGCGTCGCGCTGGCGCTGCTTAGGCTTGGCGATGATCGAGCGCGGAGCACTTGATGAGCGTGTCGCGGGGCTGAGCGAGCAGCTGGCGGTGGCTTTCCGCGCGCTGATCGAGCCGTTGGTGGGTTCGTCGCCCCGGGCGACGGATGTCCAGGAGCGGCTTGGTCTCGACAAGACGCAGTCGTGGCGTGTCGTGAAGCTGATGAGCGGGTCGGACCCGTTTGAGGCGGTGTACGAGTCGCCGGCTCCCAAGGGCCTGCTCGGCATTGTGCGAGCGGCGGATGCTGCCGGCGCCTCGGCCGAGGCGATTGCGCTAGCCGAGGATGCGATCGAGCTGTACGAGTCGCTGCTGTCTGAGTTTCCTGATGGTCGTGCGGGGCTCGACGCGGCGCTGGCGGCGCACGTGCCCAAGGCTCGCGACGCGGTGTACCGCGATGCGCGGCGGAAGATGGCGCAGGGGATGGCGCAGATCTTCGGCGTGCGGGCGTCGGCGCGGTACTCGGCGGCGATCGTGGTGCCTTCGCGTGAAGACGAGGTCTCGTGCGACGTTGTGCTGCTGACGGGATACATCGGGTTCCGCCGGCTGCGGACGGGCCCGAAGCCGATCGTCTTCGCGGGTCGGCACTACAAGGCGGTGCCCGGCGCGGAGCCGCCGAGGCTGCTCACGCTCGATGGGCGGGGCGACGACGACCCGAGGCTCCGGTATCTCGATGCGTTCAGCACGCTCCCCGCGTCGAAGCTGGATCTTGAGATGGAGGGCGAAGAGCTCCGTCTGACGCTCGCGGCTGGCGAGCCGGGCGTGAACGAGCCGGTCACGATGTTCTTCGGCCAGCGGATCGCTCGGGGTCTGCGGCGTTCGATGATCGACGATCGCCCGTTTGAGGTCATCAACAACCTGCTCAAGAGCC